>JAFUTR010000009.1 GCA_017477845.1 Bacilli bacterium | reverse complement strand
TTTGTAATTTGATATAGTTGTCATTTATATTTCCTCCTTCATGTGGACAATATATCAGAGCATATTATAACACGTGATGTTTGAAAGATTAAGTGGAACATTAATAAATTTAGTGTCCAACTTAACTTTTCAATTAACATTTAAATTTATTAGCAAGTATATTACTTGCTTTTTAACATTTCTGTGATAAAATAGTAAACATTTAGGGCTTTTGGAGATGTAAAAATGGAAATTCAAGAATTAGTAGATAGAGCAGTAAGAAGTATTAGAAAAGAAAGAATACTAGGTAATATAATATTAAAAGAATACGAAGATAATACTGAAGCAGAACAAGAATATATGGATTTATTTAAAAATATAAAAAATGATACTAATAAAACTATCCAAGAATTATTAAAAAAATATAAAATTAGAACAGTTATCGACTATTTAAAATCTAAAATAGACTTTGAAGATGAGAAGACATTTGATTACTTAACTTTACTTTTATTCGTTCAAAAAACTGATATTGATAATAAAACTAATTTAATGCTTGGTTTTGATGTTAATATTAAAGGTGATGCATTTATTGAGGAACATTATAAATATAAATTTTTAGTATATATGTGGTATTTAAATAATGAATTACCAGAATGTGAATTAAAAAAGAATCTTCATAAATATATGTCACTTGATTTAATTCAATCAGATACGATAAGACACTTGTACTCTGGAGAATTTGAGTCTTCACAAACAGTTAGTGATCCAAATAAAAATTTTGGAATAATAGCAAATGACATAGCACTTGATTCATATTACCAAAAACTAAATAAACTAGTTAGTGACACTAATAGTTTTGAAATGTATGATGGACTATTAGATGAAGCATCATTTAAAAGCAAAAAAGAAATGTATATGATTGAGTTTGTCGCATTATGCTCACAAATGATGGATAGAAATATCGAATTTCCAACAAGCAAAACAGAAATATCGGATTTTACAAGAAAAATACTTGAAAGATCATCAAATATAAATAATAAGTTTAATTTAAATAGAAGAAAGACTAATAATAAGACAATTTACTTATGAAAAAATTAGAGAGTAATCTCTAATTTTTAATTTGTTCAAAAACATCCTCAACGCTAACTAATATTTTTTTATTGCTACTTTGCATTATTTCATCATTAGTATATCTTGGAGTAACATGTAAGTGATAATGTTTAATTTCTTGCCCATGTTCATTATTTTGAACAAGAGTTAATCCATCAACCGAAAGTTTCTGCTTTAACATAATAAACATTTCTTTAGCAATATTATGAATATGAGGAATTAATTTATCATCAATATCCATTATATTTTCATAATGCTTTTTAGGTACAATAAGCATATCCCCATTAGTAGTAGGATTAATATCTAAAAATACTTTAATTAAATCATCTTCGTAAATAGTTTTACTTGGAATCTCTCCATTAACAATTTTACAAAATAAACAATCCATAAAAATCATCTCTCTTTCAAATATATTTTATCATAGAAAAAAGAAAGTTAAACTTTCTTTTTCGTGAATACTCAAATATCAATAATATATTGAAGACAAATCATTATTTTTATTCACTTATTAATAAAAAATATTTGAAAATATGTTATAATAATTAACAGTTAGAGGTGAAAAAATGCTAAGTATAAAGAAACTCTTTGTTAAAGTTAAAGATAAAAATATATTAAATGATTTTAATTTAGATATAAAAGAAGGAGAAATACATGCCATAATGGGCCCTAATGGAACAGGAAAATCGACTCTTTCTAAAGTTATATTAGGAAATAAAAATTATGAAGTCGTAAGTGGAGACATTATATTTAAAAAAGAATCAATATTAGGATTAAAAACAGATGAAATAGCAAGAAAAGGTATATTTGTTGCTTTTCAAAATCCGATTAGTATAGAAGGAGTTCAAAACAGCGAGTTTTTAAAAACAGCAATTAACGAAAGAAGAGAAAATGCTATTGGACTTTTTGAATTTGTAAAGGAAATAAAAGAAAAAGTTAAAGAATTAGATTTCAGTGAAGAAATGATTCATCGTGCTGTAAATGTAGGGGCAAGTGGAGGAGAAAGAAAGAAAAATGAAGTATTACAACTTTCACTTTTAGAACCAGAGTTTATAATTCTTGATGAACTTGATTCAGGACTTGATATTGATAGTTTAAAAAAAGTTTGTGAAGCAATTAATAAATATCTAGAAAGCCATAAGAAAACATCAGTTTTAATAATTACTCATTATCCGAGAATACTAGAATATATTAAACCACAATTTGTACATATGATGGTATGTGGGAAAATAGTTAAGACAGGAGACTACAATTTAGCATTTGAAATAGAAAAAAGTGGATATTCTGATACATCTGTTATGGGTAGTGAAAAAGAAAATGAATAAATTAGTAATAGATAACAGTATAGAAGATAATGATATTTTTGTTATAAATGACACAGAAATGACGGTTGATCTTTCAAATACTGAAAGATATATTTCGATACATGTTGTAAATGGTACCTGTCTAAAAGGATTTATTAAAACAAATAATACCAAAAATAAGATAAAATATATAATAGATGATAATTGTGAAGTAACTATAAATAAATTAGCAATTGATTCAAGTGATGAAATTGAAATAGTACTAAA
The DNA here is from genome assembly GCA_017477845.1 of Bacilli bacterium. Lineage (GTDB taxonomy): Bacteria > Bacillota_I > Bacilli_A > RF39 > UBA660 > RUG13868. Next base: position 58,257 of record JAFUTR010000009.1, on the reverse strand, counting down.
TGATAAAAATTCAATAGTTAAATATACAACAAGTATTATCAATTATAAAGATAACATATATAAACAAATAATAAATCATAAAAGTGATGATACAACTAGTAAAATAAGAAATCATTGTATTAATATCTTTGATAATGAATTTAAATTTGTAATTGATGGAATAATAGAAAAAGATGCGGAAAGAGTAGACTTAAAACAAGATAATAAGATTATTAACTTAAGAAATGGGAAAAGTAATATTTTACCAAACCTAATTGTAGATAATAATGATATAAATGCAAGTCACTCAGCATATATTGGAACTTTTGATGAAGATACAAAATTCTATATGATGTCAAGAGGACTAACAAGTAATGAGTGTGACGATTTACTAATAAAATCATTCTTATTAAATGGAATGGAATTACAAGAAAAAGAAAGAGATATATTCTCTTCAATTATAGAAACAATTAATAAATAATGGAGGTGATATATTGAATAAAGAAGATTTTGAGATATTTAATGATAACATTATTTATTTCGATAATGCTGCTACAACTCAAAAACCAAGAAGCGTAGTTAATGCGATAGTTGAGTACTACACAAAGTATACGGCAAACGCGCATAGAGGAGACTATGACATTAGTCTAAAAGTTGATGAGAAGTATGAAGGTGTAAGGGATAAAGTAAAAAAATTTATAAATGCAGATTCAAGCAAAGAGATAATATTTACTAAAGGATCAACTGAAGCTTTTAATATGATAGTTTTTGGATATATGGCATATTACCTTAAAGAAGATGATGAAGTTATTCTAACAAAAGGAGAACATGCATCAAATATTCTTCCTTGGGTAACTTTATCTAAAAAAATAGGTTTTAAAATTAAATATGCAAATTTAGCTGATGATAATAGTCTTAAAATAGAAGAGTTAAAAAATATAATAACAGATAAAACAAAAGTAATCTCACTAGCACATATTACAAATGCAATAGGAGATGTAAGACCAATAAAAGAAATAGGAAATCTATGCAAAGAAAACAATATAATTTTTGTTCTTGATGCTACTCAAAGTATTGGTCATATGAAAGTAGATGTTAAAGAAAATAATATAGACTTTTTGGGTTTTTCTGCTCATAAAATGCTTGGACCAACCGGAGTGGGAGTATTATATGGGAAAAAAGATTTATTAGAAAAATTAATACCACTTGAATATGGTGGAGGAATGAATATAGCTTTCTCTAGTGATGGAGAATATTCATTAAAAGAACTTCCACATAGATTAGAAGCAGGAACAAGAAACATAGCGGGAGTTATAGGATTAGGTGCTGCAATAGATTACTTAGAAAATATTGGACTAGATAATATTCATAACTATGAAATAAAATTAAAAAAATATCTAATAAATAGAATTAAAGAAGTACCAAATATTAAACTATATAATGAAAATTTTGAATCAGGAGTACTACTATTTAATGTAGGAGAATATTTTAGTCAAGATGTTGCAATATACTTAAATACATACAAAATATGTATTAGAGCAGGTAATCACTGTGCAAAAATGTTACAAGAAGTTATTTGCAGTACTAACACATGTCGTGTAAGCTTATACTTTTATAACACTAAAGAAGAAATAGATGTACTAATAGAGGCATTAAAAAATCAAGATAAGATTCTTGATACAATAGTATAGAAAGAAGAAAGGGATAAATATGGATGTAAAATTAAAAAGAGACATAATATTAGATAACTATCAAAACCCAGCAAACAAAGGGTTACCAAATGATGAGGCATATGAAAAAGTTAACTCAAGAAATGAATCATGCGTAGATAATATTACAGTTGCAGCAAAAGTAATAGATGGAAAAATAGAAGATGTAAAATTCGATGGAGATGCTTGTGCAATTTGTACATCAGCATCAAGTGTAATGACAAAAGAACTAAAAGGAAAATCAGTTGAGGAAGCAGAATTAATCATTGATAATTTTGAAAGAATGATTAATGAACTTCCATATAATGAAGAAGTATTAGGAGAGTTAAACATTTATAATGAAGTATATAAACAACCTAGCAGAAAGAAATGTGCACTTCTTCCAATGGGAGCAATTAAAAAGATAATCGACGAAGACGATTAAAGAAAGAAGGATGTTCTTTATGGAAATAGTAGGACTTAATGAAAATAATATTAGAAAAATATCAAAGACAAAACATGAGGAACAATGGGTATTAGATTTTAGATTAAAAAGCTATGAAATGTTTAAAAAACTTAATATGCCGGATTTTGGGCCTAAAATAGATTTAGATTTTGATAAAGTAATATACTACAAAAGTCTAGAAAAAGGACTAAATTCAAATTGGGATAAAATAGATAATAATATCAAATGTGAATTTGCATCTCTTGGAGTAATAGATAGTGAAAAATATATGGATGGAATTGGAGTTCAATATGAAAGTGAAGTAATATATCATAATATGATAGAAGAACTTGTTGAAAAAAAAGTAATATTTACTTCAATTGAAATGGCAATGAAACAGTATCCAGATTTAGTAAAAAAGTATTTTTCAAAAATAGTAAGTAATAGTGATAATAAATTAGCAGCTTTAAATAGCGCTGTATTTTCAGGAGGAAGTTTCATCTATATTCCACCAAATACAACTCTAGATAGACCTCTTCAAAGCTACTTTAGAATCAATTCTCGTGGAATGGGACAATTTGAAAGAACTCTTATAATTGTAGATGATAATAGTCATTTACATTATGTAGAAGGATGTACTGCACCGACTTATAGCGACTCAAGTTTACATGCCGCTGTTGTAGAAATATATGTTGGAAAAAATAGTACTTGTAGATATTCAACAGTACAAAATTGGGCACCAAATGTGTATAATTTAGTTACAAAACGAGCTTTAGTAGACGAAAATGGTACAATGGAATGGATTGATGGAAATATTGGAAGTAAAGTTACAATGAAGTATCCAGCATGTATATTAAAAGGAGATAATTCTACTGGAACTTGTATAACAATAAGTGTTGCAACTCATGAACAAAATCAAGATAGTGGTGCTAGAATGATTCATATTGGTAAAAATACAAGTAGTACAATTATTTCTAAAAGTATTGCAAGACTTGGTGGAAATGCTACATATAGAGGAAAAGTTGATATTAAAGAAAGTGCAATTAACAGTAAGTCAATTGTAAAATGTGACTCATTAATACTTGATAAAGACTCAAAAAGTGACGCATATCCTACTAATGTCTGCAGAACTTCAAAAAGTAATCTTGAACATGAAGCAACAGTATCAAGAATAAATGAAGATAATTTATTCTATATGATGTCTAGAGGTATAGATGAAGAAAAAGCAACAGAACTAATAATTCTTGGATTTATCGAGAAATTTAGAGAAGAATTACCTATGGAATATGCTGTTGAATTAAATCAATTATTGAAAAGAATGTTGTAAAGAAAGGAGAAAAAAATGGAACTAAATGAAGAAGAACTAGAAAAAATAACAGCAGGGTTAGATAACATGACTAAGGAAGAATTAGAAGCACTAAAAAAGGAAGTTAAAAACAATGATGAATTAGACATGGACGAACTAGAAAATGTTAAAGCTGGAATGCCTTTAAACTATGATGATAGTAAAGACTTCTTTGAAGAAAAAATGGGACCTAAAATGTAAATTTTAGGTTTTTTTTAAAAAAAAATAATTTATGCACTTTTAATAAATTAAACGATAAAAATATAATGAATAATAAAAATCTATAATAGAATTTAAAAAAATCAATATAATAACCAAAAGAAATCATAGAATTGGCGATTTGTTCATTCCTCAAATATATGCTAAATTACTTAAGCGAAAGGAGGAAGAACATGCTAAATCAAATCATCTTAGTAGGAAGACTTACAAAAGATCCGGAAATTCAAGAAACAGATAAAAATAAGAAATATTCACACATTACAGTTGCGATACCTAGAAGTTTTAAAAACATGGATGGAGAATATGAAAGTGATTTTATAAACTGCACACTTTGGGATGCTGTTGCAAAATCAACTGTTGAATTTTGTAAAAAAGGAGACATAGTTGGAATAAAAGGAAGAGTACAAAGTAGATTAGTTGAACAAGACAATGAAAAAAAGTATTATATGGATGTAATAGCAGAAAGGGTAACTTTTTTATCTTCTAAAAATAATAAAGAAAAAGATGAACTTGAACAACAAGAAAAAACACAAGTTACCGAATAGTTAACTTCATACAAATCAATTATGCATTTCAATATAATGGTCTTAATTTGAGGTGAAAATTATGACTTTATTTGGAAAAAGATTGAAAACATTGAGGAAAGAATCTAACTTAACCCAACAACAATTAGGAGACATTCTAAATGTAACTAAAGTAAGTGTGTGTAATTATGAAAAGGGAACAAGAATGGCTTCAATTGAAACATTAATTGATATTGCTAATTATTTCAAAGTTGATTTGGACTATCTAATAGGAACTGATGATTATGTAGTAAGTGAAAAAAACGAAACTTATGGAATACTTATGGCAAATGAAGAAATAACTCTTATCAAAGAATTAAGAAAACATTCTGATTTATACGAAAAAATTATGGAAGACCCTAAAAGAATGGTTGAATTAATTGATAAAAAATTAAGATAAAAAAACAATTGACTAATTCAATTGTTTTATTTTGTATTTTTAAAAGTATATATTAAATTAAAATATTCATTATTATAATCAGGACCTTCAATACCAATATAATGCGTTATTCCATCTTCTGTTTCAAAACACCATACTGAAAGCCAAACTTTACTTTCTTCATGGAACCCATATACTTGAAAAGCATTATATTTATCAACATTTACATTTTCGCTACTTATATTTATTACTCCATTTTTCTTAAATCTATCTATCATTGCATTATACCAATTTTGAGCGGTTATTGTGCTTGTCTTTTCAGCGTCCATAGTTATAATGTAATCTCCATTTCTATCAGTATATTGAATTCCTCTAACATTTTCAATATCTTCAAATTTCAACCAATCACTAGGAACAGTTATATATCCATAAGTACTATCACCAATAATTCTATCTTCAGTGTTTGTATTTTCAGGCTTTTTTTCTTCTGCTTTAGATCCACCTAATACAATAAAAAGTATGACTGCAACTATTACTACTAAAGCTATTAAAACTCCAATAAGAACTTTCTTGTCAAATTTAAAATTAAATTTTTTCTTACTACTTTTAGAATCAGCTAAAAAATTATTATTTTGATTATAATAAGGATTTTGATTATAATATTGGTTATTCTTATTATTATATTGATTATTCATATTGTAGTACTGATTTTGATCATAATAAGGATTATTATTTTGACCATTATATTGATTGTTTTGATTATAAAATTGATCATCATTATTTATAAATCTGTTCTGAGCCATTTTGAAACCACCTCTACAATAAAATGTTATCACAAATAATATAAAGTTTCCATATTAAAAAATAATAATTATAAAATTTTACAAAAAAGAATTCTTTAAAACCATTAAAACTATGATTCGATTTTATATTGAATTGGGGTTTAATAATTTAATTAGATTTGGAACGTCATTATGAAGAATGATTGGAGATTCAATTTTTTCTTTTTTATTTTGCTTAAAACTTGATTTAATTCATCATAATATGAACTTATTGCTCCTTTCCTAGATGCTAATCCATATCTAAGTATTTTCCATCTATCATATACTAAATTATAATATTTATTAACAATTTTTTCTTTTTCTTCTGGTGTTCTCGTATTATTAATTTTATTCTACCTCATATGTACATTTTCTTTATTAAATATTAAAAATAGAAAAAGTAGACAGTTCTTTTTTACTTGTCTACTTTTATCATACCACTTAATAATGTTCTAATTATTTTTATTAACTTTATTTAGTGTTTTATTTATTTCATTAGCTTTTACATTACTAATTACATACCATCCATTTTGAGCCATTAAGTCATATGTATTTGCTTGATGTTTCATAGTTTCATCAAGCCCAGCTTTTAATGTTTCTCTTACATTTTTATTACTACTTTCAAGTGTTCCATGTACATATACTTCTACAGTACTTTTTAAAACTAATAAATAGTTTTCCAACAATAATCTATCATTCATTTGACATCTCCTCCAATAATTTTAATAGCTCATTCTTATATGCCATATGATTATTTAACTCTTTTTTTAAAAATTTAACTAATTTTATATCTTCAAGATTGTTAATTGTATCATTTACAATGGCAATAATATCTTTTTCATGATTAACAGCATCTTCTACATATAATAGTTCTTTTTGTGTCATATTTTCCTCCTTATTAGTAGTATGTCTCTTTTTTTTAATAAAACACATCAAAAATAAAAAAAATGACACTGTCTCACGACAGTGTCTTCAGGGGGCTTTTCAGTGAGCCATTTTTTTATATCATTTTTTTATAAAAAGTCTATTTTATTATCATTTTAAATTACTAAAATTTAAATAAAATCATATTCTCACTTTATAGTTTTAAAATTTTGCTACCTAAATGCTACCTAATTTGATTATAGTCAAATATTCAATTATATTCATTTAAATATAAATACTATTCATCATTTTTCTTTAATAATTCTACTAATTTATCTATTTCACCATGTTCGATAATATCATCTGTCACAAATTCAGATAAAACATATGCACATTTTTCCTTATCTTTTTCTTCAGCTACTAAATATTTATCTTCTTCATATTTAACTTTGTAAATGCCAAATTTCCCTTCTTTTTCAAAAGCAATACATATATAATCCTGATTGTAATAATTTCCTTTAAAACATACTATACCAATTTCACCCTTAAAATCAAATTCATCACCAATTTCTATCATAATTTTTTACCTCTATTAATATTTTCAGATTCCATATTATCATATCTTGATTCATTCATAATTTGCATTCTTTTTTGCTTCAATTTTGATAATATTTTTATATCCGAAATAACTACCATAGCTATTGGTAGAGTGTATAGTTGAGCAAATGCTAAAAATGGATTGTAGCCACTTGTTCCAAGTATTGCAGAAGTAGCAACACTCATTACAGCAACTGCTATACTACGCCTTAATACACCAGCTTTTTCTTTTTTCGCTTGTTTATCAAATTCTTCAATGCTTATTTTTTTTATTTCAAAATAATCATCATTTTTACCATCTAAATTCATACATTCTCCTTTATCAATTATTAATAGCATAACTATATGGATCAAAATCTAAATCATATAATAAATCTCTAATATAATCTGTTCCATATCCTGAACCATCACCAATCAGCGCATTTGCAGTTAATTGATCAACTTGTTCTTGAAAATTAGGACTATCTTTTGGAATTGCTTTTAAATCAGATATATAACTTTCTAATTGTGTTGTGCTATATGAAGTTTCACTATACCCATATTCATCTAATCCTAATAATGTTCCTACAGGATCGATTTGTGCCATTTCGTGACAATATTCAGGAGAAACAGTTATACCATAAAGAGATGTTGTTCTACCAAGTGGACTAATATAACTATGTTGAATTTGATTTACATAATTTGAATATAATCGCCTTTCTCCACCATTTTTTTGAATTGATGTCATATAAACAAATGATTCACCTGTTATTTCATCAACCAATGGTGATACAACTAAATCGATTGTCACTTCACCCAATACAACAATACCAACTCCTACCGCTCCACCAGCTAATCCTCCAGCTACTTTTGCACCACCAAAACCTGCCAATTTAGTCGCTACCCATGTTGATACTGCTGTACCAGCATCAACTGCCACATAATCTGCTATCAAATTTCCACCAAGAAGTTTAACACCATCACCTGCTGCATTTATTAAATTAATTCTTACATTTCTAGGATCCTTATTTCCTAATTTTAAATAATCATATAAAGATTCAACTGTTATTAATGCTGCAACAGCAACACCATTTTTTCCTAAAGAGCTCCAAGGAAGCCATTCAGTTGCATTATATGCAACTGCACCAATAGCTTCATTAAAATCCCTATCCATCCAATTGCCTGAAACATCAACTGCAATTTGTGGAGCTAAATCACCTCGTCTAGTATTAGTAGCATACTTTAATACAGTTAATAGCATTGCACCAAGAAATGGTAAACTCTTAAAATAATTATTATCAATAGTTGATGAACCATCTAAACTATTTTGTCTATCAAATATATCTATTATTTTTACAATATTTAATTCATAATAACTTGCATTATTTATAACTTCTTGTGAAAAGGTATCAAAATCTTTAGCTAAATTTTCAACTTCACCATTTATATTAAAACCTAGATTTAATGTTTTTAATGACTTAATGCTTGTTGCAACATCATCAAGCATATTTTTTGCAAAAGCAATCCGACTTGGCATCTCATTAATTATAACTCCCAAAGCAACATCAATTTGTTTGGCATCTTCCATATTCATTTCAGCCATTTCGGAAGGGCTAATATTACTACTAAATACATCACTCATATAACTCTCCATATATACTATATTATTTAGGTGGTTCTGGCTCCATTAAATATACTAATTGGGACATCAAGCTATTTATCTTATCTGAAACAACTTGTGCTTCATTCGCTATATCTTTGCAATAGCCATCTAATGATGCACCGAATTCGTCTATTTGTGTTTTAACATCATTACAAGATGAGTTAAACTTGTTTGTTGAAGAACCAATAATCTCTAAATATTCAAAAACATCTTTTTTAGTTTTAAAATCTATTCCACAAGCATCATATCTTCCTTCTATTGTTCCTCTATTAAATGCTCTATTTATATCATCACATTGAGTTGATACATCACCAAAAAGGACACTACAAGAAGCTAATTTTTGTTTGCACTCGTGCAATGTTGCATAATCAGAATCCAAATCTGCTAAATGCTTTTTTAAATTATCAATTTCCTGCACTGCAGCATAATACCTTTGAGAATATGCCATAACTATACCTCACTATTTACATTTCCTAAAAAAATAATTTTCTCAATATCATTTTGATCTATATATATATCATATTTTTTTATTTTTTTACTTTCATCACTATCATCGAGTATTAAACCATATGGATATATGCAGCCATAATAAGTAAACATTTTATTATCTACCTTACAGAATGTTCCCAAAACAATATATTTATTATCATTATTATATACTTTTATAACTGTTCCAATAGGTAGTAGAGTTTTTTTCATTAAATCACCATCCATTATTGCTGTTCCAAAAGTTCAACAAAATTTTCAAACTTTGAATCTTGATATCCTATAAAAATTATTTTTTCTATTTTTTCTTTTTTTACTAATATTGAATCTTTACCATTAATTCCAGCAGGGTAAATACAACAAAAATAATCATAGTATTCACCATCTATGTTTTTCTTGCTATTAGCATATCCATAAATCATTAAATACAAATCACTATTACTCATTTTAATAATGCTACCAATCGGCAAAATCTTATTATTCATTTATTTATACCTCACTTTTTATATTTTTTATATCAGGTAAAGAATCTTTCAAAATATTTTTTACTACTTCATCAGATAACTCTGTATTCATATTTCTAATTTTATTTTTAATATTTAATAAATATTTACAATAAAAATCCGATTTTTTATCCGAATAACCAATAAAAATAATCTTTTTAATATCACTATTTTTAAAGCAAATATAGTCTTTATTTACTTCTATTTTTTGTCTAGGTTTTCTTATACCAATCGGAAGATATATACCGATATAATCATACATTATTTTTTTTTGATTATCATAAGGCAAATAACCAGCTATCATAATCATTTTAGAGTTATTTGCAATTTTTACACAAGAACCAACTGATAATAATGACTCATCAATCATATGATCCTCCATTTTTACATTTTACTATAATTTACAGCCATATCAACAGCACTTTTTAAGTTAGAAGCACTTAAATTCATTGCAGCCATTGCATTTTTAATATTTCCACTATAGTATTCATTCCAATTTTCTAATAACTTAACAGACCACTCTGTTTCTAAATGTTCAGGAATATTGTTTTTAATTGCTTTATCCAATATCTCCAAACTATTACTTATTTCTTGAACAATAGAGTCAATACTCTTTGCATCATCTAAAGCTGCGTCTGGTAAAATCGTTAAATTCATATTTTCCTCCTATTTCATATTTTTCATTAATGAATCAACATCATTAACAAATTGTTCTGTTCTTCCGTTTACATATTCCTGTGTTGAATTAATCATTTCATACACCTTTTCAAAAGCTTCTTTCTTTTCTTCATATTTTTGCAATAATTCATTTGCAGGATCACCTTGGATATGTCCAGAAGTAATTTCACTAATTAAATTAGTTAGTTTAGTATAATTAGCTTTATAACTTTCTCCAACAGTTCCAAAGTCATTTTTTAGATTGACTAAAGCTGCTTCTTCTACATGAACTCGTCCCATTTCAAAATTCTCCTTCCTATTATCAATTATACCATAATTTTTTTTTACATTTTAAAACTATACTAAATTTACATAAAAATTTACGCATTTTTTATCATTTTTTTATTAATTTAGTAGATTATTTTTGATTTTCTTTTTTTATTTCATATTGTCCTACCACATAAGACCTACTACTATCATCATCAATTCTTACACTTTTTCCATTTTTTATTTCATAACTATAATTTGTAAAACTTTTAATTACACCGTTATTCAAAAAATCAGTAAACTCATCATTGGATAGTGTTGCAATAAAAGGATAATATGCTCTAACACTATTATCTTCATTATACTCTGTAATTGGGCAACTATAATCAACCAAAGCATAATCATTTTTTCTTTTAATAATATTGAAACAATGTGGTTCTTGATGATTATTGCCTAAATCAACACAACCCATACAATAAAATGTTTCAAAACCTAATACACTTAATATTTGTTGAGCCACAGCACTTCGTTCAGTACATTGTGCAGCTCGTTTATTCTTTAACATACCAATTTCATTTTTCTCTAAAGCAGCAAAATATTCATCATCTGTTGTAGTTGTATTCCAAGCAATGTCATTGAATAAAGTTTCTCTACTGATACCACCAGGTAAACCAAAATAAGTATTAATATAGTATTCCAAAAAATGAATTATTTGTCCTTTATTCGTTAGATTATATTTTTTAATATTTTTAATAAATTCGTATATAAAATCCGTCGTTTTCATACTATAATCTTCAACACCAAAATTAGAATACTTAATCCTTGTATTAAGAGGAATAAATCCCTTATATACCGGATTTGAACTAATTGAATCTAAAAATCCTAATCTTTCAACTTTATTTGCTTTATTGTCTAATTCATTAATTATTGTTTTAATTATCTCATCAACATTTTCTTCTGTTGAATTCATTATTCTTTCAATCATATTTACCTCATTTAAAAAAAATTACCAATACTTCACTGAAATTATTTTTCTCAACAATATAGTACCATATATAAAATATATAATCAATTTAATCCACCAAAAAATATAAAGCAAATTTACATTTTTTACAGTTAATCGTTTTTCTTAAAAGTAAATTCAGAATACCATTTTTCAGCAATAACATCATATCCATTGTGACCGTGATAAATATAGCTATTTATTCTTGATATTATCCTATCAATTTCATCATTAATATCATCAGGATAGAATTGTTTAATACCATTAGCTCTTAATGCACTTAATACATCATATAAGGTATTTAAATGAATATTTGCTTCATATTTTTCTTTTGTAATTTCATTTTTCATACTATTTTTCACCTCAACTCTATATACAATTATATCACACTTTGCTCAAATATGACGAAAAAACGCTAAAATTAACCGAATTTAATATCATAATAACTTATAGATATGGGAGTTATTATGAATTTGAGATTAGAAAAATTAAGGGATGAAAGAAATTTATTAAAGAAAGATGTTGCTAACATTATTGGCGTTGCTCCATCAGTTTATTCTGAATGGGAAAATGAGAAATTATCGATAGCAACTAAAAGATTATATGAATTAGCCGAATTCTTTGAGGTTAATATTGATTATATTGTAGGTTTAAACGATAAAAGATTACATATTAAATCAAATAAAGAATTAAATAGAGAACAAGTATCTATTAATTTAAAGGAAATAAGAGATTCTTTAAATATAACAATGAGAGAATTAGCAAGTAAATTTAATACTACTTCATCAGCTATTAGTAATTATGAAAATAATAAGTATTTAATATTAAGTCCTTTATTAATAGAGTTATGCAAAATTAGTAATTATTCTATTGATTGGGTGTTAGGTAGAAGTAAGGATAAATTTATAAATAAAAAATAGTATGTGCAAGTTTCATACTATTTCTTTTTAAATTGCAACAAATTCTTCTGATAATTCATTTACATAATTAAGTACAGATTCTATTGCATCATCAATTCTAATATCTAACCAATTATTTTTAGGGTTATTTAAATTACTTCTATAAACTCTTGACGAAAATACACCATCAAGTCTTGAATAAATATCACTAATACTATTCTCTCTCATTTTATCATCTTGAAAGATTAAAACATCAATACATTTAAGTAATTTGTGTTTATCTAATTTAGCATCATTTATTAAATAATAAAAATCAAATAAATCTTTATGTCGTCCAGATCTAAAGCCTAATTTTAATAATGATTTTAATTTCTCTGTGAATATTTGCTCTTTTGAGTTTATCAACAAGCAAATACTACCATCAATTGAATTTAAATTAAAGTAGTATTCGTCTTGTTCAATATCAAACTCTTTTTGAACACCTAAATCAATTTTATTTTCTAGTGAATTTCCATAATTATCAGATATTTTTATAAAAACTCTTTTTCCAGAATAATCTTGATGTTTTAATTCTTCAATATTTCCTAAAATTTCAACTTTAATACCATCGTCAACCTTATCTAATTTACTTATAAACTGTTTAATAGAATCATCTTTTAAGGAATATTTAATAAAATCCATATCTAAATCTTGCGTTGCTCTACGCATTGAATTAGATATATTGTGCATAACTACACCACCTTTAATAGTTATGTGTTCTTTAAATTTACTCTTAAAAATTTTAGATAAAATAATATCGTGGCATGCAGAAGATCTCGCATCAGCAAGAGGATATCCTTCTTCACGATATTTAGTAATTAATTCATCTATATTCATTAAAATACCTCTCTTAATAAACTGTTACCTATATTAACCTCATTTTTAAATAATGCCATATATTTCTCGATTTTAGCCATATCCAATTCATCAGAAATTTTTCGATAATTAGATATTAATTCTTTATAATAATCAAAAGGCATTTGATTTTTCTTTCTAATCAATTCAACTAACAATCGTTCTTTATCATATATATTAACTTTTTCATCATCAACTAAAACTTCTGTCTTACCATAATCCACTATTTCATCATCAATATAAGAAACAATAATATCATCATCTTTAATTGGTCTTGCATGTCTTGCAATAGCCATATTTACTTTTGTTGGAATATTATCGGTCAATTTATAATAATAAAAAGCCGAATCAAGTGTAATAATAGCATTAGGATATTTTTTAGAATATACTGCAATTAAATCAATATTCTTTTTATCAGAATACATACCTTTTGCTACTTTAAATAATTCATTATTCATCATGGCTTTATTTATGCCATAATCATTCTTATATTTTTTATAAGCATCACTATAAGTCATTATCATATACATACCTTCTTTCTTTGGAAAGTGTAGGAAGTTTTCAAAAATATTCCTACGATTTCCAAAATAATTATAGCACAGTTTTTTTACAAAAAGCAATATTCAGTATTTAAAATATAAAAAATAGCTCTGCAATAAAGATTTTAATAACTTTATTAATCAGAACCATTAAATGATTTAAATTATATTAATGACAGCATGACAGCATTTTTTTGGTGGGTACCACCTGATTTTTCCTGTCATTGCCGTCATTTTTTCTTTTTATAAGTCTTTTCTATTAATTTTCTTGTTTCTTTTTTTGCACCATATACTTGTAAGTATATAAGTTCTTCATAAATTATTGTTAGTATATATAATGCAATTATAAAGTAAATATTCTGTGAATATTCAGGTTTAATTTCTTTAATAAACATAAATGCCAATGCCGATAAATAATAAATGCCTGTTGCAATCATTAAAGCATCATCGACAGATCTATGAATTATTTTTGATTGTTTTTTTTCTACATTATTACCATCTCTTGTCCATTTACCTATAAAGAAAGTATTTGCAAGCATTATCATTAAAATTAATAACCAATATAATGAATAAACAACATTATTATTTAAAATAAATATAAGTATTACATCTATTAACATCACTATATTAGAAACAATAATCGCTAAATTAATATATTTATCCTTTCTTACCATTTTCTATCCTCTCTTTCGTTTTTGCACTATGTATTAGTTTTACAATTTCATTTGCAGTATTAATTTGATATTCAGTATCTTCAATCGTTTGACCGATAACTTCTTTTTCACTATCTGATAAACTTCCATTATCCATTTTTGTTTTAAGTGAGTCAACTAATTCTTTCCAATTATCAATACTACCAAGAGTATTAATTAATGCCTCATCTAATTTTTCACCTTTAAGTCCAGAATAATAATCAATTAAAAATGGATTAAGGGGTGAAACACTAAAACCAAGTCCAGCAGCATACATTAAATCATTAAAATTAACTCCTATATGCTGACTTATCTTTCTTAATGTTTTAGGATTAGGAAATTCTCTCTCACCAGATTCAATACGAGAAAGTTCTGTATCACTTATATCAGCAATACGAGCAAGTTCCCTTTTAGAAATTCCTTTTTCTTCACGAGCTTTTGCTATTATTTCACCTACTGTTTCATTCATCTTATTCACTCCTTTCAAAATTGATTATACACTAATTTAGACTTTTTTGCAAGTTTTTTACAAAGAATTCAACTTTTTAGTTGACAAACAAAATAATTTGATGTAAATTAAACTTATAAGTTGCATTTACAAATGTTATCCAACTTATTTTTTAGAGAGCAATTCGATTGGAGGTGATGAAAATAATTGCTCTTAGTTCAAAGTCGTTCTTTGACAACTTCATAGAGTTGGCCCTCGCCGATATTTTCCGACTCGTTAAATAAATGCAAGGCACAAATTGTTCACCCTATTGGCACGGGAGTTGTGAATTAACTAATATCCTCGTTACATATATGGCTAAAAACTATATATACATCCTAAAAGGGAGTTGTTGGTGACGCTAAAACCATCTTATTAGAACACAGAAAGGAGGCAAAATGAATGCAAAGGAAACGCTTGAACTTATATCAAAACAATGGTGTGATGTAAGTGATTTGATGAAATTAACAGGATTAAGTAAAAGTTCTGTTCTAAAAATCAAATCTAAAATAAAAGATGAACTTATTTCAAAAGGTTATTCTATTCCTACAAAATACTTACCAATGAACGAGGTGGTAAGTTATTTAAAAATCAATATAGGATACTTACAAAAAATGGCAAAAGAATTATCAATTTAAAAAGAAAGGAGGATAAAATTGAAAACCATTAGTGATATGAGAAAAAGTCAAACAAAAAAAGACTTCATAGTCGATAAACTTATGAAATCTAATGGAATATATTGCCTAGTTGCTAGACCGAAAGTTGGCAAGTCGTTGTTAGCCCTTCAACTTGCCAATGCTGTTGCAACAGGCAATAATTTTTTAGGATTTGAAACTAATTCATCTCCTGTACTCTATATTAGCACAGAAATGGATTCTACACAAATACTAAATAGAATTGAAACAATGAAATTAGAGTTTAATGATAATAATTTCTTTTTAAAAGAACAAGAAATTAATGAAAGAAAATTAAATTTAATGGATTTACAATTAGATTTTCAAGACTTTTCAATCAATTATAAAGGACGACTTGTAATAATTGATATGTTTAGTGGTATT
Organism: Bacilli bacterium; assembly: GCA_017477845.1. Lineage (GTDB taxonomy): Bacteria > Bacillota_I > Bacilli_A > RF39 > UBA660 > RUG13868. The sequence goes on along the minus strand of JAFUTR010000009.1, from coordinate 42,230 downwards.
GATACTAATAGTGGATATGACCTTAATAATTATCAAGATATTGGACAACATGTTATTCCTGAATTTAGAGAATTATGTAAAAGATATAACTTCACTATTTTATTAATTCATCATTTAAATAAGAATAATACATCACTAGGATCAACTGCTATAGATGGTTCGGTTGATGGAATTATTGCATTAAAAGTCGATTCAAATATTAAGAATAAAATTATCTTTAAATATGAAAGTCGAGATTATGAAGGAATAGATTTGATATTAAAACGAGATGATAATTTAAACTTTCAAGTATCAGAACTTGAATGTGATGATTTAAATTATAATATTCTAACTTTTCTAAATTATGCAATCAAACAAAAGGATTTTGTCTTTACTGTATCAGAGATAACAAGTAAATTAAATTTACAAATTACTCCGTCAGTATTTGGAAAAATGTTAAAAAATAATATGACAAATTTAGAAAAAGAGGGATTAAAAATCACATTAAAAAGAACAAGAACTGAAAGAATTTATCAAGCTCATTATGAAGAACCGATGAGTGATTATGATGAATAATCACTCTATTTTTGGAAACTTTTTTTGAAAAAGTTTTAGTAAAAAATGAACGAGGCACGTTTTGTTTTTCGTAAGAAAAATGAAAGTGGCGATAGTGAATATTTTTACAATTATTAAAATGATTATTAATCACTTTTAATAATTCATTAAATAATAAGTATTCGGTGAATAGTTATTATTTAATCTTGCATAAAGGATAAATCCTAAATTGTGTTTAGGTTTATACTGATTGCAAGCCAAAGGGGTTTTTAGGGAACTCCCTAAACTCACGAATGGGCTATGCCCTAGTGAGATAGGTCATCAATGACCTGAAATTTGTAAAATTTTAAGAAAAGGAGGTTTAAATGTATGATGGATACCAAGTTTTAACATTAACAACTAAGTTAAAGCAAAAAGATTTATATAATATTGGAATAGAAATGACTAAGCGAAAAGGCTCAGGTAATTATGATAATGAAAGAACAAAATTCAATGTCGATTATGTTTCGATAAGTGAAAGAAATTTATATCAAGAAGTTAAAAAAACTTTGGAAAGAAGAAACATTGAATATCTAAATAAATCAGGGACTAATGTATTAAATGGTATTACTTTCACAAGTGGTCCTGAATTTTTTGAAAGATTAGGAATGAAATTTGTCGATAGTGGTAGAACTTATAAGACAGGAAAAAAGAAAGGTCAAATAGTAAAAATACCTGATATTAAATCTACTGATGATATACCAAATGCAGTTAGTTATTATTTTGATTGTTGTATGGAATATTTGAAAGATTTTGTTGGAGAAAAAAATATACTTCTCGCTCAAATACATTATGATGAAGATACACCACATCTTCAAGCATATTTTATGCCTATCGTAAATGAGGTTAAAAGAAAATGCTATATGAAAGATAATGATGGAAATCTAATTAAAGAACAAGGTTATACCAAAGATGGAAAAATTAAATATGTTCCTAAACTACTTCGAGATGAAAATGGAAAAATTGTTTATGAAAAAGTCAAAGGAAATTTTTTAAATAATGACCAATTTTGGAAAGACAAAGGTGGTCAATTATCCTTTGCCAAAATGCAAGATTCATTTAATAAATTTATTACTAATAAAGGTTTTAAATTAGATCGAGGTAAGAATGGTGCTCATATCGCTCATCAAACAAAATTAGAATATGATATTGAAGAAAAAAAGGCTGAATTAGAGGAGTTAAGATTAGAAAAAGAAAATACCTTATCTATTATTAAAGATGCAAAATTAGCCCTTAAAACTGCGAATAATGTGGTAGATAAAGAAATACTTAATCCAAAGAAAAATTTAGTTGGTTATAGTAAAGATGATGTAGAAAAAATGATTGATTATTCTAAAAATTTAGAACAACAAAATATACTACAACAAACTGAAATAAATACTTTGAATAAAGAAATTGATAAACTTCAAGAAGAAAACACTATCTTTCGTAATAATGAAGAACTTGTTAAAAGAGATAATTTAATTATTGAACAGAAAAAACAAATTAAAGAACAAAAAAAGGAAATTGGTAGATTAAACGAATTAGTTGATGTTTTAAATAATAATATTCAATATTTAAAATCTAAATTACACGAAGAAATAGAAATATGGAAATTACGATTTGAAAAGATGTGTAATGCTATTAATAAACTTCTTCATCGTGAAGTTGATGAATATGAAACTTATGATGATTATGAAGATTTAGCCGATAAAATTGTTTATCGTGACTATGATGATTACGATAAAGATTATTATGATAGAGAATTATAGAAAGGATGTGATAAATATGGCTGTTATATTATTAAGACAAAAAGAATGGACAAAAGATGGTCGTAAATGGATATTCTATGACCGATATAATGATTTAAATGGAAAAAAGAAACAATATAAATCTAAAAAGTTCTTTACAAAAAAAGAGGCTCAAGAAGCTGAAAGATTATTTTTCCTAGAACTTGATAAATATCGTTCAGGTAAAGATATGACATTTAAAGAATTATATTTAGCATTTTATGACTATCAAAAAGATAAAGTTAAACAAACAACTATTAATACATATTTAGATAGAATGAGATATATGAAACTACTTGATGATATTAAAGTTAATGAATTTAATCTTCAACATTATGAGGCATGGCGAAAAGAAATATTAAAATATAAGTTATCAACTAGAACAAGAAATTATATTTATAAATTTTTAAAAACAATTATGAATTTTGGAACAAAATGGTATGGAATTAATTTTAATCAAATTTATCCTAAAATGACAAACTTTACTAATCCAAATGAAAGAAAAAAAGAAATGCAATTTTGGACATTTGAAGAATTTAATAAGTTTATTTCCGTAGAAAAAGATTTAACTTATAAAACATTTTTTGAAACATTATACTATTGTGGTCTTCGTAAAGGTGAAGCTAGAGCATTAAATTGGAATGATATAGATTTAGAAAAAAATACCATTAACATTAATAAAGGTTTATCTGATAATGTAAATGGTATTAAATATATCATATCAAGTCCAAAGACAACCTCTAGTAATAGAATACTACCTTTAACAAAAGACTTGGTAGATGACTTAAAAAGGCTCAAAAACGAGCAAATGAAATATACTAATTATTCTAATGATTGGTTTGTTTTTGGTCGAGAGTTTCCTCTTGCTGATGATGTAATTAGAAGAAGAAAAAATAATAATTGTGTATTAGCAGGAGTTAAACAAATAAGGATTCATGACTTTCGCCATAGTTGTGCTAGTTTATTAATTAATAATGGTGCTGATATAACACTTGTCGCTAAATATCTTGGTCATTCTAAAATTGATGAAACATTAAATACTTATTCTCATATGTTTCAAAATAAGTTAAATAATATAATTGGTATTATTGATAATCTAAATGATAAAAAGAAAGAGGAAATTAAAGTAGAAGAAATAGATGATGATATTAATACTATTATAGAAGATGATATAACTTATGATAATGAATATGATTATGATAATGACAAAGATGATTTTGATTTAAGTCTATAAAATGAAACAATGGAGCTGAAAATAAATCAGTTCCATTGTTTTTTTATGCAATAATTTATAAAAAATTAAGAAAAATGCTACCTAATTGCTACCTAAACGACTTTTTAAAATTTTAAAACCTCCGCAAACCCTTATATAATAACAAAAATGAGAGTGAATATTAATAGTTCACTCTCTTCAGGGGGTTTTGGTTGAATACACTCTCACATTATAAAACCGTAAGAGTGAAACGCACAATGTTTTATCATCATGCATATTAATCATAATATGAATTTTTGCTAAAGTCAATTAATTAATTTTTTTTTCACACAATTGATATCTCATTTTAAAGAAAAAACTTTTATTTTACTGTAAAGTATGTTATAATACAGCCATAAATGTGAAATGAGGGTGAGTTTATGGGTGAGAATGATAAGTTACTAATATGTATTGCATTAATTTTATTAATAACGATTGTATGGACTATTTTAATTGGAATTATTTATAAAATAGCAGAAAAAAATGCAACTACTACAAAGAAAAGAATAATATATGATGATGACGATGATGAAGAATATGATAATTACAAAGAAGATGATGAATATTTAATTGAAGAAAGCCTTTATGAAAATGTCCCTGAAACAAAAAAAACAGTTAAAGTAGCATCATCAAAAACTACTGCAACAAAGACTTTAAAAAATACAAATAAAAAGAAAACAACAAAAAAAAGTACTACTTTAAATTCAAATAAAGAAACATATGTAGTAGTAAGAATAGCTCGTGCAAAAGAAGACACAATTTATTTAGTCCCAAAAAATACAATTTTTCAAAAGGGAGATAAAATAAAAATTAATGTTGATAATGAAATCAAAAATGCAACAGTAACAAAAGGAAATTATAGAAGAGAAAAATATAAAAGTAAAAATGTTGAACTATTAGATTTAATTCTTGAAAAGAAATAATATTTTACATTTTTATGTAAATAATAATCATTTAATTATTGTCTTAAACTAATAATAATATTAAAATAAAAGTGAAATATTAATATTATTATGGAGGTATTAAATGAATAAAAAGAAAACGTTAATTGCAAGTGTTGGAGCAGCTTTAGTAGCAGTTTTATCAATTATAACATTTGGAATTATAAAAAGAAGAAATAGTAGAAAATATGAAGAAGAGGAATAGAAGTCACTTAGTATAGTGATTTTTATTTTTCTTTCCTTGATTTTTTAATTAAAATATGATATAATAGCAAACTTGTAAAGAGGGGATATTATGGGTAATTATAAGGACGAATTATCTGACTTAATGATTAAATATGATTTTGCATTACAAACACTTACAACAGAATTAAATATTTTAATAAAAGAATATGAATTTAATAATAAAATAAACCCAGTTGAACATATAAAAACAAGAATAAAATCAAGAGAAAGTGCTATAAGAAAATTAAAAAGAAAAGGCTATGAAGTTAACAGGGATAATCTTATTTTACATGTTCATGATATGGTAGGAGTAAGAATTGTTTGTTCTTTTTTATCTGATGTTTATGATATAGTAAAAATAATTAAAAATTCAAAATTATTTAAAATTAAATCAGAGGAAGATTTTATAAAGAATCCTAAAACTTCAGGATATTCTAGTTACCATTTAAATATTTTAGTACCAATTCATTTAAATGGAAGAGTAGAATATATTGAAGCAGAAATACAAATAAGAACAATGGCAATGGATTTTTGGGCAAGTCTAGATCATAAAATACAATATAAATTTGATGGAGAAATACCTGAAGAGGTTGCAGAAGAAATATATAATTGTTCTTTGGAAGTAAAAGAATTAGATAACAGAATGTATAACATGAATAAAATAATGAGCAAATACAAAGAAAAAAAATTTGTATAGAAAGGAGTAATAAATGAAAACTATAAAAGATGAAATAGTAAAAGTTCAAAAAAGAGATTTAAAATACTTATTAAATAGTTGTGAAGTTAGTGAAATACCAGTTGAAGTAATTGAAACAATTGCAAAAATTGCATCAGAAAAGAATGATAACAAACCTAAAGACTATGTTGAATTTAATGGAAAAGAAGCTGTTAATTTTTTTAAGAGATTAGACTATATAATAGATAATGAAGAAGTAAAAAATATGTCTTGGACAGATTCAGTTAATTATTGCTCAAGAATAATATTTGAGATGAATAATTATGCAAATACTCATGACTTAACAATTGAAAAGTATAAAGAAAAATATGAATTGCTTAAATATAAATTGAGATGCGCAAAAGAAATAGTAGATTCTAAAAAAGGTATTTTTAAAATATCTGGAGAAGAAAAAAAAGAAAAAAGTAGTAAATCATTAATTAAAAAGATTAAACATAAGAAATAGGAAAAATCCTATTTTTTTCTTGTAAATATTTAAGAAAAAGGTTATATTGAAGATAAGAAAGAGGAGAATATGAAAGAATTAATAATTAGAAAATGTAATCATTGTAAAGCAATTGTAAGAGTTTTGGAAGATTGTAATTGCAAATGTGGAATCATCTGTTGTGACGAAGAAATGAAAATAGTAAAAGCAAATTCAACTGATGGAGCAGTGGAAAAACACGTTCCAACATATGAAATAAATGGTGATGAAATAATAATCACTGTAAATCATGTAATGGAAGAAGATCATTTTATTGAGTGGATTAGTGCTATAACAGATAAAGAAGAAATAACAAAGTATTTTAAACCAGGAGAACTACCAAAATTAAAATGCAAATATACTCCAAATATGACACTTTATGCATACTGTAATAAACATGGACTTTGGAAAAAAGAAGTAGAAAAGTAAAAAGATGTAAAATTTACATCTTTTTTTGATTAATTGTGTGAAATGTGATATATAAAAGAATAGGTGATAAAAATGAAACTATTGATATGTATAATATTTCCAGCAATTTTAATAACTTTACTACACATATTTAAAAAATATTTATTAGAAGAAAAAATAGAAATAAAAGAATTAATCTTATATTATTTAAAAGCATCAATTATTTTAAATATAGTAATGATCTTAATTGTTTTTATTATTTATCAAGTTTGGATATGGAAACATGATATAACAACTGGGTTTATATTGAAATATACTGGTCTTGGGAATTTACTAGGTTTATTTCTTCCAGCCTTTTTATATAAAATAAAGAATAATAAAATTACTGATATTAATAAAAAATATAATATCATAACTTTTAATAAAGATAATTTGAAAGATTATTTAAAAAATAATAAGCAAATTATAGATAAATTAATATTCTTTATAAGTGGATTTATTCTATTCTTTTCTTTAGACTTTGTAATAAGAAAAAGTTTTTGTAGCATTGATAACTTCACAACAGTATATAATTTAAAAACAAATATAATTACCTTCTTTTTTACATTACTATTTTTATCATTAATATATTATTTACCCAAAAAAAGTGGAAAAATAACTGCCATAGTTTTTTATATATTATGGATAGCGTTGTTCATAGCAAATTTTTTCTTTTTAAAAATAAAATCTGATGCACTTTCAATATATGAATTAAATAATACTAAGGAAGGGTTTGCCTTTATTAATTTTATTTATGAATATATAAGTATTAAGTTTGTACTCTTTATACTAATTGAAATAATATTAGCAATTATTAATTATATGTCTTTAAGAAAAATAGAAAGTAAGTTTTCTATTAAAAAATTAATTATATCATTATTAATATGTATTCTAGGAATCAATTATGGAATTTCTCTTTTTGAAAACTATGAAGATAATGTTTGGGATTCAATATATCATGAAAAGTATTATTATGACAATTTTATAAGCCCAAAGAAAAGTTTAAGTGTACTAGGTTTATATGAGTATTCAATTAGAGATGTTTATTTATATATTAATGATATGTTTAATACATATGGAAGTATAGACGAAATAGAATCATTAGTTGAAAAATATCATACAACTTTAGAAGATAATATGTATACCGGTATTTTTAAAGATAAAAATGTAATAATGGTAATGATGGAAAGCATTGACTATGTTGTAGTAAATGAAGAAACTATGCCTACTTTATGCAAAATGATGAAAGAAGGATGGAACTTTCCAAATAGATATAACCAATCTAGTGGAGCAGTACTTACTATTGCCACAGAATATACATCAATGACAGGTTTATTTCATTCAAAAAAGTATTATAATAATATAAATACTAATTATTATAGCAATTCATTGCCTGAAACACTTAACAAAGAAGGATATAAAACAGCATCTTTTCATGAAAATCGTGGGTCATTTTACAATAGAGATAAACTACATAAAAGTATTGGATTTACTGATAGTTATTTCTTATATGATATGAAAAATATTAAAAAAGAAGGATATGATGATTCTCAATTTGCATCTAATGATTTACTATATGAAAAATTAGCACCAGATGATGGCAAATTTATGTCATTATTTGTTACAATTTCGGCTCATGGACCTTATGTAGATAATAAATATTGTAGTAAAGAAATGAATCAAAAAGAATGTTTTTCTTCACTAGCAAAAAGGACAGATAACTTTTTAAAAATATTATTAGATAGATTAGAGCAAGATGGAAAATTAGATGATACTGTAATCGTTCTTTACACAGATCATCATTCTTATGCTTATAACTACACAGATGAAGATTTAGCTCTTTTTAAAGAGATTGATCAAGCTCATAAAGTAAAACACATTCCATTTGTAATATATAATTCACAACTTGAGCACAAAGATTTTGAAGATATTTTTGTTAATGATATTGATATTGTCCCAACAATGTTAAACTTATTAGGAATAAAGTATAATCCAGATAATTATGTTGGAAGAGATATTTTTAGTGATGAGCATAAAAACATAGAATTATTTAGTGATTATACTTGGTATGATGGTGAAGTTTATAGTGGTAATAGTGGACTTGATTTATCAAAAGAAGAATATCAAAAAAATACAGAATATACAAAGGACAAAATTACCTTAAGTGATATGATTATCAGTAATAATTATTATAAAAATATAAAATAAAAATGAGATTAATTTCTCATTTTTTTTCCTTGATAAGAATCTCGTTTCTTCATCTCTTTATCTATTTCATTTAATACGCAGAATTTCTTAGTTAACCAAAAAGGTTCAACTAAATCATCAATTTTAGGGTCTCCAGTAATTCTATTAACAACGATATCTTCCCTTAAATATTCTAGCTCACAACAAACAATATCAACATATTCTTCACGAGTTAAAACATGAAATTTCTCTTTATAATACATTTTTTCAAGCGCAGTATCTTTTAAAATATGAAGCATATGTATCTTTATTCCCCAGATATTCATATTACTTAAATATTTAACTGTATCAATCATCATTTCTTTAGTTTCATATGGAAGACCATTAATAATATGAACAAGTACTTTAATATTTCTTTTATTCAATTCCTTGACACAATTATCAAAACATTTTAAAAGAGAACATCTATTAATTAATTTTGCAGTTTTATCATGAATTGTTTGAAGACCAAGTTCTACAACTAAATCAGTTTTCTTATTAAGTTCTTCTAAATAGTCAAAACATTCATCACTAATTGAATCAGGTCTTGTTGATATATTTATACCAACTACATTTTCATACTTTAAAACTTCTTCATACTTTTCTTTTAAGAAAGATAAAGGAGCATATGTGTTTGTATTAGCTTGAAAATACGCGATAAACTTGCAATTTGGCCACTTTTTAATCATAAAGTTTTTAACGCTTTCAAATTGTTCTTTCAAAGGAAGAAGAGGGTTTCCTGCAAATTCACCACTTCCAAGTTTTGAACAGTAAATACATCCACCAATTCCTAAAGTTCCATCTTTGTTTGGACATGTAAGCCCTAAATTTAAGCTAATTTTTGCAATTTTGCACCCATATTTCCTTTTATAATAATAATCAAGTGTATAATATCTTTTATTAGAATCACTATATTTAAATGAAGACATAAAAATCACCAATTGCTATTATAACATTTAAAATAGAATTAACAAAATAAATATAAAAATTACTATTATAATAAAAAAAAATATGATATATTTATAATGTAGAATAAAGGGTGATAAAATGTACGACTTTGGAAATGGATTTAGAATTAATCCAGATAATTTAAAGGCAAAAGAAGAAGCCATAATACAAGGACAAAAATTTAGAATTACAATTCTTTCAGAAAGATTAGTAAGACTAGAATATAGCCCATCATTTATCTTTAATGATTTAAAAACTGAACTTGTTTCAAACAGAAATTTTAGTGTGCCTAAATTTGAAAAAAGAGAAAATAATGAATTTTTAGAGATAGAAACGACTTATTTTAAACTTTCATATTCTAAAGAAAGTGATTTTAAAGCATCAAACTTAAGCCCTACTAAAAACTTAAAAATTGAATTAAAAAATAAGAATTTTACATGGTACTATGGACATCCTGAAGTAAGAAACTACTATGGATCAAATATAAGTAGTGAAATAAAAGATGGAAAAGAAGTAATAAATAGAGGACTTTATTCAGATGATGGAGTAGTATCATTTGATGATAGTGAAAACTATAGAATAAGTGAAACTGGAAGCTTGGAAGAGCCAATTAGAGGTAATAAAGACATTTATGTATTCTTATATGATAAAGACTTTGGTCTTTGTGTACAAGACTACTTCAATTTAACAGGACTTCCTACATTAATTCCAAGATATGCACTTGGTAACTGGTGGAGTAGAAGCCTTCCATATACATCTGATGAAGTCATAGAATTAGTAAGTAAATTTGAAAAAAATGAAATTCCTATTTCGGTATTCCTATTTGATAAAGACTGGCATATTACAGAAGCAGGAACAAGAACAAATATTGAAACAGGATTTTCTTTCAATAAAAATTTAATAAAAGATCCTAAAGAATTAATAAATGAACTACATATGAAAGGAATTCGTGTTGGAGTACAAATCAATACAGAAGATGGATTCTATCCACATGAAGAACATTATCAAGATGTTAAAACATTCTTAAACTATGATAAGGAAGGATTAATATCAATAGATCCATTAAACCCAGTTATGCTTGATGCAGTATTAAAATATGGATTAAATCCTCTTGAAAATATTGGAGTAGATTTCTTTTGGAATGATTATAAAGATATTAAAAATATACATAAATTATGGGTGTTAAATTATTATATATTTATGAATACAAATAAAAATCCTGCCAAAAGAGGAATGATACTTGCAAGAAACTCCTTAAAAGCAGCTCACTTATACCCAGTTTTATATGCAGGTGAATCAAAAGTAAGTTGGGAGAACTTTAGACAGACCCCATTCTTTGACTTATCGGCATCTAATATAGGATCATGTTGGTGGAGTCATGATATAGGAGGATATGATGATGGTATTGAAGATCCTGAATTATATATTAGATCAGTTGAATTAGGAGCGTTTTCACCAATTCTAAGATTTCACTCTTCAGGTGGGAAATACTATAAAAGAGAACCTTGGAAGTGGGATACAAAAACATTCCAAATAGTATCAAGATATTTAAAATTAAGACATAGATTAACTTCATATTTATATACTGAGGCATACAAATATCATAAAACTGGATCAATGATATTCCAACCACTTTACTACTACGAACCAGATGTTTACTATAATGATTTATTTAAAATTGAATACTTTTTTGGAAGTGAACTTCTAGTATCTCCAATAATTACCAAGAAAAATCCAGTACTAAATAGAACAATACATAAATTTTACTTGCCTGATGGGATATGGTATGAATTTACAACAGGGAAAAAATACGTTGGAAAGAAAAAATATGTTTCTTTCTATAAAGAAGAAGATTATCCAATATTTGCAAAGAAAGGAAGTATCATTCCACTTTCAAATAAAAGTAATGTCAATAATACATCTAATCCTACAGATATAGAAATACATGTATTCCCTGGACAAAATAATACTTACAGGATGTATGAAGATGATGGAATAAGTGGACTTTATAAAGAAGGATATTATCTTATAACAGAAATAGATTACAACTATTTACCAAATAACTATACACTTATTATTAGATCAGTTGAAGGAAAAACAGGAATTGTTCCTGATAAGAGAAATTATAAAATAAGATTTAGAAACACAAAATTCGCAGAAGATGTAATTGTGTACTTTGATTCAACTGAAATACAAGTAAGTAAAAAATATATTGACAATAATGACTTTATTGTAGAAATAGAAAATGTTGGAACAGTTGGACAATTAACAATTAACTGTAAAGGTAAAGATATTGAAATAGATGCTGTAAGGGTAATAAATGAAGATATAGATGAAATACTAAGTGATTTACAAATAGAAACAAAATTAAAAGAAAAAATAGCAGAGATATTATTTAGTAATGAATCTACAAGAGATAAAAAAATAAAAATAAGAAAACTAAAAAGACAAAATCTTGATAAATCATTTGTTAAATTATTTCAAAATTTGCTTGATTACATAGAAGAATTTTAATATAATATTCATTGTGATTTGCAAGAAGAAGTAGTAATAAAAAAATATTTCAAAGAGAACTGATGGATGGTGTAAATCAGTAATAGATTTTTATGAACTTGTCTTTTAAAAGTGCGAAACGTAATTCTTGCGTTAAAAGATTAAAGTGTAGAGCTTATTTGCTCTAAATTAAGGTGGTACCGCGAAATATTCGTCCTTATATGGATGGATATTTTTTATTTTGAGGAGGGAAAATGATAGAAGTAATTATAACAATTTTTATTGTGTATTTAATATATTTTTTTGTATCAGTTCAAAGGTTTGACAAAAATGGTCATTTCAAAAACAAAAAGAAAGAAAAAATAAGTGATTATGAAGCCCTGCCTAGTGAGGTGAAATACTTTATTAAAAAGTATAATGTCGATTTAGAAAAAATAAACTTACGAGCACTTTTAAAAATAATAGGAATAATTCTAGGATTAGATATTGGAATATTATCAATTTTATCGATACTATTAATAAAGAATAATGTAGTATTAGAAATACTTGTTGCATCTATCTTGATTATTCCATTATATTTGATAAGTTTAAAATTTTTAGGAAATTATTTTAAAAAGAAAGGATTGATAAAAAATGAATAATACAATTGAAATAGATAAAAAATGGCAAAAATATTGGGATGAAAATAAAACTTTTAAAGCATATAACGATAGTAAAAAAGATCCTTTTTATGTTTTAGTAGAGTTTCCATATCCATCTGGAGCAGGACTTCATGTTGGACATGTAAGAAGTTATACAGCACATGATGCAATTGCTAGAATGAAACGTTTACAAGGATATAATGTTTTATTTCCAATGGGATGGGATGCGTTTGGAGCTCCTGCTGAAGAGTATGCCATAAAAAATCATATCCATCCAAAGGAGGCAGTTAAGAAAAATATTGAAACATTCAAAGGGCAAATGAAATCTCTTGGTTTCTCATTTGATTGGGATAGAGAATTTTCAACAACTGATCCAGAATACTATAAATGGACACAATGGCAATTCTTACAATTTTATAAAAATGGAATGGCCTATAAAGATACTATTCCAGTAAACTGGTGCCCAAAATGCAAAACAGTTTTATCGAATGAGGATGCTGCAGGAGGAGTTTGTGAACGTTGTGGAACAGAAGTAGTCCAAAAAGAAAAGTCACAATGGATGCTAAGAATGGCTAGTTACGCTGAAGACTTATTAAAAGGATTAGATGACACCGATTTTGCAGATCGTGTAAAACTAGGACAAATCAACTGGATTGGTAAATCAAGTGGAGTTGAGATGGACGTTGAAATAAAAGGAGGAGGAAAATTCTCTATATTTACAACATGCATTGAAACGGTTTTTGGTATTACTTTTTTCGTTATTGCACCAGATGGTAAATTAATTAAAGAATTAATGCCAAGAGTAAAAAATAAAAAAGAAGTAGAAGCTTATATTAATGAAACTAAGAAAAAATCTGCAATGGATAGAACAGAACTTAATAAAGGAAAAACAGGAGTATTAGTTGAAGGAATCAAAGCAATAAACCCAATTAATCATAAAGAAGTTCCTATATTTTTAGGAGACTTCGTATTAGGTGACTATGGAACAGGAGCAGTAATGGCAGTTCCAGCACATGATCAAAGAGACTATGAATATGCTAAAGTTCATAATATTCCTATGATAGAAGTTATTGAAGGTGGAAATATAAATGAGAAGGCTTTTGAAAAACATGACTATTTAGGAAATGGTTGTAAATTAATTAATTCAGAAGAGTTTTCAGGTTTAACTGTAGAAGAAGCTAAAGAAGCAATAACTAAAATGCTTGAAGATAAGAAAATAGCAAGAAGAGTTAACAATTACAAAATGAGAGATTGGATTTTCTCACGTCAAAGATTCTGGGGAGAACCAATACCAATGATCTATTGTGAAAAGTGTGGTTGGGTTCCAATGAATGAGGAAGATTTACCACTATTACTTCCTGATGTAGCAGAATATGAACCAACTGATAATGGAGAAAGCCCACTAGCAAAAATTTCAGAATGGATTAATACAAAATGTCCGCAGTGTGGACGAGATGCAAAACGTGAAACAGATACAATGCCAAACTGGGCAGGTTCTAGTTGGTATTTCTTAAGATTTATGGATGCAAGAAACGACAAAGAGTTTGCTTCTATGGATGCTATGAAATACTGGAGGAAAGTTGACTGGTACAATGGAGGAATGGAACACACTGCAAGGCACTTACTATATGCAAGATTCTGGGTACAATTTTTATATAATATTGGTTTAGTTCCAAACAAAGAAATGATTTATAAAAGAGTTAGTCATGGAATGGTTCTTGGAAGTGATAACCAAAAAATGAGTAAATCAAAAGGTAACGTAATTAATCCTGATGATATTGTAAACGAATTTGGCGCAGATACTTTAAGAGTATATGAAATGTTTATGGGTGATTATACACAAGATGCACCATGGAGTACTGATTCTTTAAGAGGATGTAGAAGATTTCTTGATAAAGTAATTAGACTAAAAGATAAAGTAATTGATGGAAAGAATTTCACAAAAGAATTGGAACCAGTAATCAACAAGAGTATTTTAAAAGTACAAAGAGACTTATTGAACTTAGGATTTAACACAGCAGTATCTCAGTTAATGATTCTTACAAATGCAATGGATGAAAAAGAGCATATTACTAAAGAAGATTATCATTTATTACTAACATTATTAAATCCAATTGCTCCTCATATCACTGAAGAATTAAATGAAAGTATTGGATATAGTCCTATTTGTGAATCAACTTGGCCAGAATATGATGAGAAAAAAACAATTGAACAAGAAAAAGATATAGCAGTTCAAGTAAATGGAAAAGTACGTGCAACGATAAAAATAAACATAAATGATGAAGAAAGTGTATTAAAAGAAAAAGCACTAAATGAAGAAAATGTCAAAAAACATATAGAAGGAAAAGAAGTAGTTAAAATAATAGTTATTCAAGGAAAAATTGTAAACATTGTTGTAAAATAGAAAGAGGTATTTATGTATGATGTGTTAATAGTAGGAGCAGGACCAGCTGGACTCTTTACTGCCTACGAACTAATTGAAAATAATAAAGACTTAAAAATAGCAATACTAGATAGAGGCCTAAGAGCGGATAAAAGAATATGTCCAATGAACAAGTACAAGACAGAATGTAAAAATTGTAAACCTTGTGGAATATTATCAGGATATGGAGGAGCAGGAACATTCTCAGATGGAAAACTTAACTTTGTTCCAAAACTAGGAAAATCAGATTTATTTAAATATCTTGGAAGAAAAGAAGCTTTTGATATAATTGATGATACTGAAAAAATATTTAATAAATTTAATATGGATAGTAAAGTTTATCCAACTAATATGGATGAAGCAAATAAGATAAAAGAGAAAGTTGCAAAAACTGGAGCAAGTTTATTAATAATAAAACAAAAGCATCTTGGAAGTGATCACTTACCAAAATATATTTCTGATATAACAAAGTATCTAGAAGATAAAGGTGTAAAAATATTAGAACATGCTGATGTATTAGATATACTAGAAGAAAAGAAGAAATATATAATAAACTATAAAGATGGAAAAGAAATAAAAACTATTAAAGGGAAATACGTAGTAGTAGCACCTGGAAGAACAGGAGCAAAATGGGTACAAGAATTAGCAGATAAATATAATATTCCTTACGTATCACAAAGTATTGAAATAGGAGTAAGAGTAGAAACAAGAAGAGAAATATTAGAGGAAATTACAAATGTGATATATGATCCAACTATTTTTATAAAAACAGATACTTATGGAGATGAAATAAGAACATTTTGTACTAATCCAGGAGGGTATGTTACAAAAGAAAATTATGAAGGATATATCTGTGTTAATGGGCACTCATTAAAAGATATAAAATCAGATAATAGTAACTTTGCCTTTATTTCTAAAGTTAGTTTAACTCATCCAGTTACAAACACAAGATTATATGGAGAGTCAATTGCAAGAATTGCTAACGTATTAGGATCAGGAAAACCAATTATTCAATCTTTAAAAGATTTAAAACAAGGAAGAAGAAGTGAATGGCATAGAATTGAAAAGGGATTTATTGAACCGACACTAAAAGATTGTGTAGCAGGAGACTTAGCACTAGTTCTTCCTCATAGAATAATAACAAATATAATTGAAGGACTTGAAAGACTAGATAAAATAATACCTGGAGTAAATAACGATGAAACACTACTATATGGACCAGAAATAAAATTCTTTAGTAATGAAATAACTACTGATAATAATATGAAAATAGAAGGACATAATATTTACTTTATTGGAGATGGGTCAGGAAAAGCAGGTAATATTGTTACAGCAGCTGCAACTGGTTTAATTTCAGCTCGCGATATTTTAAGAAGAATCAAATAATTCTTCTTTTTTTGACAAATAAAAGTGTTATTTTAATATTAGGTGATAGAAGTGAAAGTTAAATTATTTGATGAATCACATGAACAAGATTTAGAAGATGATATAAATATCTTTTTATCCTCTAAAGAGAATATAAAAATAATAGATATAAAGTATCAAGTATCAATTTCTATGTTTTCTGAAGAACAAATTTATTGTTTTTCTTCTATGATTTTATATGAAGAATTATAGAAATAAAAAATATATAAAATAATTTACTATTTTATCGTTTAAGTGTTATAATTTAAAATGAAATTATTTAATTATTGTTAGGAGTTGGTAAAGTGGCAAAGAAGTTTTGTACATCATGTGGAAATGAATTAGAGAAAGGCACTTTATTTTGTACTAAGTGTGGTGCAAAGATAGAAGAATTAGATGCTAATAAAGAAAAAAGTATTGAAGAAGAAACAGTACAAGAAGAGAATATTGAAAACACATATTATAAAAAGAAATCTCATAAAGGATTAATAATAACAATAATAATTATTATATTACTTGCACTTCTTGGATTCTTACTATGGTTTTTTGTATTTAAAGATGATAATAAAGAAAAGAGTTTAGCTGATAAAATTAAAGAAGAAGCAGAAAAAATAGAAAAAGAAGTAAAAGAAGAAATAAAGAAACATGAAGATGAACTAGTAGAAATTGAACCACCAAAAGAAGCTCCAAAAGAATTCTATGGATATTTATATCAAATAAATGGTGGATTTGGATGGGCAAAATCATTTAACGATGATAAAGATTACTACTATTTATTAAATGACAAAGGAAAAGTAATCAAAAAAATTGACTATGTTTATTATGAACATGAACCTGTATTTAAACAAGGATATTCACAAATACTAGATAACATTTATGATACAAAAGGTGAAGTAGTATTTAAAAAAGAAGGAACAATTGATAAAATTGAATATGCTGGAGAAGGATTTGTTATAGTAACTACAAAGGATGAATCATATAAAGGAACCGTTTATAAACAAGGTATATATGATATTAATAATAAATCATATAATTTAGAACCAGATGAAAATGTTACAGATATAAGATATTACAATGAAGGAATGTTCATGTTAAGAGATAAAGAAACAAGTGGATATTCAATATACAATACGGAAACTAAAACTAAGTTCTATCTAGATACAAGATTTGATGTAGTATTTGGAGAATATAGAGATAGTTATATAGTATATCGAGATATTAATTCTGAAAGTGTTTACTTACTTGATAAAAAAGGAAATAAAACATTAGTATCAACAGATGGTAAATGGGCAGATTTAGGACAATATAGCGATGGACTGGTATTTGTTCGTGATGCTTTCTATGATGGAAGCGGAACTAAAGTAATAGATCTAAAAGATGAAGGTGTAAATAACATACCTGAGTTTAAAAACGGATATGCACTTCTATATTTTGAAACAGGATATTTTACAATACTTAGCAAAGAAACTGGAAAATATATGTTTGAACCAAGGGCATATACAAAACTTGGAAGATATCATAGTGATGACTACGAATTAGGTATCTATGAAGGACAAAACCAAATATCTAAAACAGGACATATCTTAGTAAAAACAAATGGAAATAGTCAAAACTGGGCAATTATGGATGTTAATGGAAGAATTATTATAACTTTTCCTGAAGGAATGTTTATAAATTCCCCTTTATCCGATGATGGATATGTTGGAATAAGTAATGAAAAAACAAGTTATTATATGGATATAAAAGGTAAAAAAATTACAATAAATGAATAAAATATAAGTGTGATCTAAAAAATCACACTTTTCTTTTTAAAATAAAATAATTTTAATTGAATGAACAATAATAATAGTATATAATGTTAAAGTGAAGAAATTTATGAGGTGACCTATGTTAGAATTAAAAAAAATAAATAAAAGTTATACAACAGGTGAGTTCACTCAACAAGCTTTAAAAAATATAAGTCTAAAATTCAGAAAAAATGAATTTGTTGCAATTTTAGGACCTAGTGGTTCAGGAAAAACAACAATGTTAAATATTATTGGTGGACTTGATAGATATGACAGTGGAGACTTAATCATAAATGATAAGTCCACAAAAAAGTTTAAAAATAGTGACTGGGATGCATATAGAAATAACTGCATAGGTTTTGTATTCCAAAATTATAACTTAATTACTCATTTATCAATTCTAGAAAACGTTGAACTTGGTATGACTTTAAGTGGAGTAAATGCCAAAAAAAGGAAAAAGAAAGCATTAGAAGTTTTAAATAAAGTTGGATTATCTGAGCATGCTCATAAAAGACCAAATCAATTATCAGGTGGGCAAATGCAAAGAGTAGCAATTGCTAGAGCTCTTGTAAATGATCCTGATATAATTCTTGCTGATGAACCAACTGGTGCACTAGACTCAGTAACGTCAGTTCAAATAATGGAGTTAATAAAAGAAATAGCAAAAGACAAATTAGTTATTATGGTAACTCATAATAGTGAACTAGCTTATACTTATGCCAATAGAATTGTCGAATTTAAAGATGGTGAAGTAATAGAAGACACAAATCCAATTAATGATAAAGAAAAAAATGAATCTAAATATACTATCAAAAAAACAGCAATGAGTTTTTCTACAGCATTAAAACTATCATTTAATAATATAAAAACTAAAAAAGGAAGAACAATTTTAACTGCTTTTGCATCAAGTATTGGAATAATTGGAATAGCGCTTGTTTTATCACTTTCTAATGGATTTGATAAACAAATTGATAAATTTGAAACAGAGACATTATCGTCCCTTCCTATATTAATTTCTAAAGAAGCAATGAGTGTAACTGAAGATAGTATTCTTTCACTAAGAAATAAAAATGATGAAAATAAGTTTACAAGTGAAGAATATATCTTTCCAAGAGATTCAATTTTAGAACAATTAACTCATAATAATGAATTTTCTGAAGAGTATTTAAACTATATAAATAATTTAAATAAAGATAATGTACTAGGGCTTTCCTATACACGTTTATTATCGATGAATGTTTTAGGAAAAGTTGAAGGAAGAACTGTAGTGATCCCAACATCACTTTCCCTATCAAGTACTAGTATCACATCTATGCAAACATACTTTGAAGCGATGCCAGCAAAACTTGATAAAGACAAAGATGGAGTAGTTGAAAAAAACTATGACGTACTAAAAGGACGTCTTCCACAGTCAAAAGAAGAATTAGTTCTTATTGTAGATAATAGTAATAAAGTAGATAAAAAATTAGTAAGTTATTTAGGCCTTGATGCAACACAAAAGAAAATATCGTTTGATGATATTATTGGAAGAGAATTTAAACTTATATTAAATGAAGACTTTTATGTCTCACTTGGAAATATCTACACAGTAAATATTAATTTTGATGCATTATATGATAGTGATAAAGCAGTTACTTTAAAAGTAGTTGGTATTATAAGAGCTAAAGAAGAAAGTAAACTTTATCAACAAGGAGCAGGAATTGCTTACACAGAAGACTTAGTAGATTTTGTATTAAATGAAAATAAAAATTCTGGAATTGTAAAATTACAAGAAGCAGTTGATTACAATGTATTGACTGGAGAAAAAATAGATTTAACAACTAAAGAAGGAAGAGATACTAAACAGTATATTTTACAAGTAATAGGAGGAGATGCGACTCCATTTGCTATTAGTATTTACTCAAGAGATTTTGATGCTAAAAATGAAATAGTTGAATATCTTGATAAATATAACGAAGGAATTGTATCAAACTTAGAAACACATGCTAAAAGTTATTTAAATTATCTTGTTGAAAACATAAAAGATAATGATGACACACTACTTAGAAATGTTGATAATACTATTCAAGAAGTATCACCAATATTAGTAAATCTAGTATATAAAGATAATTTATTAAATGGTAATATAAACTTTGATGGAGCAGAGTTTGTAGTAGAAGATAGTAAAATAAAATCAAGTACTGGAGGAGTTACATATACAGATTTATCAGAAACACTTGTATCTCTTTCAGGATCGATTATGGATGCTATAACTTATGTTTTAGTTGGCTTCTCATCCATTTCATTAGTTGTTTCATCTATAATGATTGGAATAATTACTTATATTTCAGTTCTTGAAAGAACTAAAGAGATAGGTATATTAAGAGCATTAGGAGCAAGAAAAAAAGATATTACTCGTGTATTTAATGCAGAAACATTCATAATTGGAATAACTTCAGGATTAATAGGAATATTTATAGCAGTACTTTTAACAATACCTATAAATGCTATTCTATATAGTCTTACTGAACTTAAAAACGTAGCACAGCTTAATCCATTACATGCTTTATTACTAATAATAGTAAGTATGACATTAACAATAATAGGCGGATTAATACCTGCACATGTAGCAAGTAAAAAAGATCCAGTAGAAGCTTTAAGAACAGAATAATCTGTTCTTTTTTTCACAATTATTTTATTGTATAAAATGCCTATTTAATGGTATTATTATATTATAAAATAATCTAATGATAGAAGGAAGTATTTATGAATAAAAGCACAAAAAGAAAATATAAAAAAATGATGCTTGTTTTACTAATGATATTTATTCCTTTCATAAGCATTGGTTATTCTGCTTTATCTACTACTTTAAACATTAATAGCGATGTTTTAATACCAGGTATTCCAACTTTATATAACGTTTTAAAAACAGCAGGTGATAAAGGAGTATATGCAAAAAAATACACGGGAAGTCATCAAGATTCGATTAACGCATCACTTTCAACAGAAGATATTTATTATTGGTATGCAGCAGACGACACAGCAGGAAATGAAATAAGAGATAAATTTAATGTAGTATTTGCAGGAATGTGTTGGCAGATGATAAGAACCACTGACACAGGAGGAGTAAGACTTTTATATAACGGAGAACCAACAATAGAAGAAAACGCTGGAGTAGTCACATACGATTGTAGTGACACAAGACCAAATCATATTTCCTCATTCCTTTATACATCAACTACAAGTTTATCAGGAAACTATTATTACAGTAATCAATATACAACAAGTGTATCAGGAACAACGACAACATATACATTAACAAATCCAACCCAAGTAAATGTAACAAGTAGTAATGCTGAGACTCAAATAGGAACTATTGCAGCTGAATATCCTTATACATGTAAAAAAACTACTGCAACAGGAACATGTACAACTTTATATAAGGTTGATAGCCAATCTAGCGGCACAAGCGCTTATGTATATCAATCAACATATAGAGATGCCCTAGGAACAAGTAAATTTAATGATAGTACAATAAGTGGTGTAGGATATATGCACAATAATAAATATTTAATTTCTTCACAAACTCAGAGTAAAAGTATAACTATGCTTACAAGTACTACCTTAAATAGCAGTACTTTAACTACTCATGGTAATTACTACTATAGTGATAGTTATATTACAGATTTAAATGGTCATTATAGCTTAGTTAATGGAGTAGTAGGTAATACAATAATGAATTACCCTTCATCGTGGGTAGGAAAATATACTGTAGGAAGTACAAATTCATCTTACAGTGCTACATCGATATATTATATATCAGGAATAGACACAAGTGGAACCAATCCAATAATGTATAGTGCATCTCTTTCTAATGGAAGTGGAATAAATGATAAATCATATAAATATTTATTTGGAAGTGGAATAACTGATAATGGAGATGGTACATTTACTCTTACTGGAAATGTTGAAGAAGTAAATAAAAAAGACTGGTATAACAAATATTCAAGTATGACAAATAAATTTGTATGTCTTCCAGGATACTATACATATAACTCTGGAACAGGTGCTAATACATGTAGTGATACTAGAACAACAAGTAAAGTAGATGCAATAGGATATGTAACAGCAACAACAGTAACTAATTTTACATATAGACCTATGTATAAATATGGATATGGAATAGAGTCATATAATGATAATTATAAGTTAGTAGGAAATAATAATGAAGAAGGAGCATTACAATATGTGTATGACTGGTCTAACACAAGTACATCTAATTGTTTTACTGGAAATAGTAAAATAAGTAGCTGTGGATATCAGTCTTTATCAAAAAGTCATTATACATGTTATAACCTAAGTGGAGTTTGTAAAGATTATAATTATGTATTTTATGCAACAAGTACATATCCATATTCGGTAACAATAACGGGAGGAAAATATGCAAATACAGATTTAACAAATACAAATAATATATTATATGATGCTTTATATGCAAGTGATGTTAATAAGTACGATTCAACAATAAAAGGAAAAATAGACGAATGGTATCAAGATAAGCTACTTGCAGGATATAATACATATATTGATGATACAATATATTGTAATGATAGAACAGTAACAACAGTTGGAGAAAACTGGAATCCAAACGGAGGATCAACAACTATTAGTAATAATTTAATATTTAAAGAAAATATACCGACAGGTGATTTAATTTGTACAAATATAACTGATAAATTTAGTGCATCCAATAATAGTGCTAAGCTTACTTATAAAGTAGGACTAATATCAGCACCAGAAATGAACCTGTTAAATAACAATAATGTAAGAAAAAATACAAATACTTATTATACTATATCACCTAATTATAACGATTCCTCACTATTCTTTAATACAATTTTATCAGGTGGTATTATTAGTACATCCCATATTACTAATAGTATAAGACCAGTAATATCATTAATAGAAGGAATAGAATATATCACTGGTGATGGATCTATGACAAATCCATATGTGGTAGATTTACCAGTAACTACAAACACACTTATGAAACATAACGGTGGAATTGGTTCAACTTTTGGAAAGGCAATATCAAGAGATATTTTTGAATCAATAACTACTGTAAATAATAAAACAGTACCAAGTAATGCAATAGATTCGTGGGATGTATCAGAGACACAAAATGGAAGTGTAATGGCATGGTATAAAGATGATGATTCAAACGGAAAATATGAATTATATATAGGACAAGATGGAGGAGTAATAGCAAATCCAAATAGTAGCTATGCGTTTTCCAATTTTAAAAATGTAACTACAATAGATTTATCGAATTATATTACATCATTAGTAGGAAATATGAAATATATGTTTTATAATACTGGATATAATGCAGCTTCATTTAATATAACTGGATTAAATAATTTTAATACATCAAAAGTCAAAGATATGCAAAAAATGTTTAATAATACAGGGTACAGTGCAACAACATGGAGTATTGGAGATTTAAGTGATTGGGATACATCAAATGTAACAAATATGGCATTTATGTTTTCTTATGCAGGGTACAAATCCCAAACATTTAATTTAGATATAAATACTTGGAACACCTCAAGTGTAACAAATATGGAATCTATGTTTTCTTATGCAGGTTATAATGCCACAACATTTAATTTAGATTTAAGTGATTGGGACACATCAAGTGTAACAACAATGAATCAAATGTTTACTTCTGCAGGACGAAGTGCCACAACATGGGGTATAGGAAATTTAAGTAATTGGGACACATCAAGTGTAACAAATATGCCTGTTATGTTTTATAATGCAGGACGAAGTGCGACAACATTTAATATAGATTTAAGTGATTGGGACACATCAAGTGTAACAAATATGTATGGTATGTTTAATCGAGCAGGCTATAGTGCCACATCATGGAGCATCGGAGATTTAAGTAATTGGGACACATCAAGTGTAACAACAATGGAAAATATGTTTTCTGGCGCAGGCTATAGTGCTACAACATGGAGTATCGGAAATATAAGTAATTGGGATACTTCAAGTGTTACAATTATGCATGCTATGTTTTCTGATGCAGGCTATAGTGCTACAACATGGAGTATAGGAAATATAAGTAATTGGGATACCTCAAATGTAAAATATATGCATAGTATGTTTTCTGAGGCAGGACGAAGTGCCACAACATGGAGTATAGGAAATTTAAGTAATTGGGACACATCAAGTGTAACAAATATGTATGGTATGTTTAATCGAGCAGGCTATAGTGCCACATCATGGAGCATCGGAGATTTAAGTAATTGGGACACATCAAGTGTAACAACAATGGAATCTATGTTTTCTTTAGCAGGATATAAAGCTTCAACATTTTATTTAGATTTAAGTTCATGGGATGTATCAAATGTAACAAATATGCAATCTATGCTTAATGCTGCAGGTTATAGTGCCACAACATGGAATATAGGAAATATAAGTAATTGGAACACATCAAATGTAACAAATATGTCATCTATGTTTTTTCGAGCAGGTTATAGCATTTCAACATTTGGTTTAGATTTAAGCAGTTGGAACACCTCGAGGGTAACAAATATGGAAACTATGTTTAGACAAGCAGGCTATAGTGCCACAACATGGAGTATAGGAGATTTAAGTAATTGGGATACATCAAATGTAACAGATATGTCATCTATGTTTTCATCTGCAGGCTATAACTCCACAACATTCAATTTAGATATAGGTAATTGGGATACCTCAAGTGTAATAACAATGGATAATATGTTTAATAGAGCAGGTTATAGTGCTTCAACATGGAACATCGGAGATTTAAGTAATTGGGATACCTCAAGTGTAACAGCAATGAATCAAATGTTTGTTGATGCAGGCTATAGTGCTTCAACATTTATTTTAGATTTAAGTGATTGGGACACATCAAGTGTAACAAGTATGGAAAATATGTTTTCTTCTGCAGGGCGAAGTGCTTCAACATGGAGTATAGGAGATTTAAGTAATTGGGACACATCAAGTGTAACAAATATGTATGGTATGTTCACTCTTACAGGATATAGTAGCACAACATGGAGTATTGGAAATTTAAGCAATTGGGACACATCAAACGTAACAAATATGACATCTATGTTTCAAGATGCAGGGCGAAGTGCTTCAACATGGAACATCGGAGATTTAAGTAATTGGGACACATCAAAAGTAACAACAATGAATCAAATGTTTTATTATGCAGGATCTAATGCTACAACGTTTAATAGCATTGGTACATTAAAGGTGTATGATGCAAGTATTACTAATATGTTTACATATTCTAAAAAAGCAAAAGCAACTCTTTCTATATATAGTAATCCGACAACATATACTGGTGCATTTAATAATGCAGCAACAGACTCTAGTGCATTAATAACAGTTAATTACTCTAGCACTACAACAAATATCGATTATATAATTGCAACAAAGTCTAGTAACTCTAATGTAGTTAAAGGATCTTTATTACAATAGGAAGAAATTTTTCTTCCTATTTTTCTTTGAATTAATATTAATGTAAAATAATGTAAGTTCTAGTATTTTACTAGAACTATTAATGTGTTATAATACATTGTGTGACCAATAGAATTGTTTCTCTTTTTTTAATTATTTATAATACTTTTATCATTAAGGAGGATTATATTATGATATTAAAAAGTTATGAGGAAATATTGATGGTTACAAAAAGAAAAAAGAATACATCTGTTGATTTAAGTGAATTAAATAGTACTGATTATTTAAAAGCAATTGATTTTATTACAAGTTTAAAAAAGTATTTCAAAAGAGTAAAAAGAAGTAAATTTGATTTTTTATATGAGTAGGAGTTTATATGGAACTTTATGAACAAAATGGTAACATTTTATATATTTTAAATGTATTAAAAAAATATTCAAATGTGGATCATTTATTAAAAATAAGTGATATTAAAAATTATGTTAAAGAACTGTATGATGTAGAAATTGATCCAAGAACTATTAGAAGAAATATTAATTTATTAAAAGAAAAATTAGATTATGATATTGAAACATGGAATGATAATAGAACAGGATATTATCTTTTGAAAAATCCTGATATGGATTTTGAAAGTGGAGAATTAAGAGCCATTATAGATACTTTTTCTTATTCAACTTTTATTCCTGAATCAATTTCAAAAGAAATTATTAGTAAATGTAAAAATATGCAAAATGTTTATGAAAATGAAAAACTTAAAGATTACAGGGTATACTCAGATAGCAATAAGTCAAAAAATATAGAAATAGTTAAAAATATTGAAGATATTACAGAAGCAATATATAACAAAAAGAAAATAAAATTTGACTATTATAAATATGAATTAAATCCACTTCTAAAGAATGTGAACACTGGAGAAAGAACAATATCTCCATACGCAATTGTATATCAGTTACAAGAGATGTATGTAGTAGGACTAAAAGATGGAAAGAAAAATCTATATACATATAGAATTGATAGAATGAAAAACATTAATATTACTAAAGAAAAAGTTAATGATAAAATAACTTCAAAAGATGTTGATGATTTTGTCAAATCAACTGTATCAATGTTTGGATCAACTGGTGAAATAATAGAAGTTATATGTGATATGAAACTTTTGGATAATGTAATAGATTTATTTGGAGAAACATCCACAATTAGATTTGTTGATAAAGACCATTTTAGCCTAAAAGTAAATAAAGACATGGAAGGTTTTAAAAGATATGTACTTAGAAATTTAGACATGGTAAAAGTAATTAGTCCTATTTCACTTAAAAGAGAAATCGAAAAAATAATAAAAAATTATTTAAAAAACACATAAAAGCATTACTAATTTTGAGTAATGTTTTTTTTGCGATTTTTTGTCAAAATTTTGTCAACTTACATTCTGTGACCAGTTATATTGTTTATAAAAATAAAATAAGTATAATGGTTTTTAAATGATAGGAGGATATTATGAAAAAGATTGATTATTACATGGAAGTAAAAAACACTTACAAATTAAATAACTATTTTGGGGGAAACTTTTATACCGATGAAAGAATGCTTGAAGTAAAAGATGGAGAAATACTATCAGATAACAATATGGTAAATAATTTCTTTAAATATTATAAAGATAAATTATTATCATACAAAATTGATGATTTAAAAGCTATATTTAAAGATTGCAATTTTAGAATTTCACATCTAATTATTACAAGAAAAAGAAGTCTTTCAATAAGTAGAAATCATATAGAATTTTATGATTATGAGAATAGCGATAATTCTTATTATGATATGGATAGCAAATATGAAGAAGCTTTATTAGATTTAAATAGATATATTGAAGAGATGGAAAACAAGAATAAATCTAATAAACAAATAAAAAGTTTAAATAATGAGACTTATAAAACCATAGATAACGATATCATATTTCATACAAGAGTAGATGATTTAGATAAAGATAACAATGGAATATACATCATAAAAAATGGAATAAAAAAATATGTTTATAATTTCGTAAAGAAAATAGAAAGGAAGATAGCATAACTATGAATAATTTTGATAAAGTATTAAAAGGATTATACTTGTATCCTTCAGTAAAAAATAAATTCATTTCAATTGTATTAACAGTAAACATGAAAGAAAAATTTAAAGAAATATTTGATATAGATTGTACATTTGAAGAGTTTATTGATGATTTAAAAAAAGACTCAATAATAAAAAAAATAGTTTTTGATATATTATATGAATACTTTGGATTTAAAAAAATGCCAGTTATTACTGATTCCTCTTATGAAAAATGGTATTTTGTAAAATACAAAGATGATATAAAAAATGATTATTCATTTAATTATGTAGAAAAAGTAGGGAACATGAACACTCTTTCTATAATGGATGATTACACAGATCTTTTCAATAATAAAATAGAATATAAACTTGCTAATTAGTCCTAGAATTAATCTAGGATTTTTTCCTTTTATGTTATAATTAAAAAGGAGGCAAAAATGAAAATAGAAAAAGAAAGTTTGATAATAATAATTTCTATATTATTACTAATATTATTATTAATAATAGGATATTTTTATTTAAAAAATAAAAAAGAATATGCTTTAAAAATATATTTTTTTGATGCAGGAAAAGCAGATGCAATTCTAGTATCAAAAGATGATAAATACATAATGATTGATACTGGAGAAGAAAGTCTTAAAGACGATATTCTTAGCTATTTTAAAAACAATAATATAAAGAGACTTGATTATTTAATAATAACTCATTTTGATAAAGATCATGTAGGAAGTGCATCACATATAATTAACAATATTGAAGTAGATAATGTTTTACAAAGTAATAGTCCCAAAGATAGCACATATTATAATAATTATATAGAAGCATTAAATAATAAAAATATAACTCCTATAACAGTTTCTAATGATTATGAAATAGATTTAAGAGAAATGAAAATAACCGTTAATGGTCCAAATAAGATATATGACTCTAATGAAAGTAATAATTCATCACTTATAACATCGCTTATTTATAATGATACTAGTTTCTTATTTATGGGAGATGCTGAAAATAATAGAATTAAAGACTACCTAGATGAATATCACAACACATATAATTTTTTAAAAGTACCATATCATGGAAACTATCTAAAACAATTTGAAAACTTAGTAAATATAACTAAACCAAGCTATGCAGTTATAACATGCAGTAACAAAGAAAAAGAAAGTGATGAAACAATTGATATACTAAAAAATAATAAAATAAAATATTATCTAACAAGAAATGGAAAGATAAATGTTTATTCAGATGGAAAAGAAATAATAATAAAACAATAGGAGAATTATGAAAAAAATAAATTTAAAGATAGATGGAATGAGTTGCAGTGCTTGTTCAAGTGGGCTAGAGAAACATTTAAATAAAAAAGATGGTATTAAATGTGCAACTGTAAACTTAGTAATGGCTGAAGCAAGTATAGAGTACGATGAGAAAAAATTAACTATCGATGATTTAAATTCTTTTGTAAGTGAAAAAGGATTTAAAAGCTTAGGAGAATTTAAAATAGATGATGAAGAAAACAAGAATAAAAATAAATATTTATTGATTATTTATCTTATCCTTTTAATTATTTTGATGTATTTATCAATGGGGCATATGCTTAGACTTAAAACTATTTCATTTTTAGATATGAATAAGTATCCAATTAATTATTCAGTATCACTTTTTATAATAACAGTTTTATTTTTAATTTATGGAAGAGATATATTAAAAAATGGCTTAAAGAATATTTATTATAGAATGCCTAATATGGATTCACTAGTATCAGTTGGAGTATTATCAAGCTTCATTTATAGCACAATTAATATGATTCTTATAATAAATGACAATAATGATTTAGTAAAATATTTATATTTTGATTCATGTGCAATGATTATTTACTTTATTAAACTTGGAAGAGTAATAGATAAAAATTCAAAAGAAAAAACAAAAGAAGCCATAAAAGAATTGGTACAAATAACACCAGAAAAAGCTTATTTAAAGTTAGGTGATGAGATAAGAGAGGTTGGAATTGACGAAGTAAAAAAAGATGATATTTTAGTTTGCAAAAAAGGTCAAAAATTTGCAGTAGATGGGATAATTATAAAAGGAAGTACTCACGTTGATGAAAGTTTTATAACAGGTGAGAGTACACCATCTAAAAAAGAAGTTAATTCTAAAGTAGTAGCAGGAAGTATAAATATAGATGGATATGTACTCTATAAAGCAGAAAGAATTGGTAAAGATTCAACTATTTCTGAAATAGTTAGATTAGTAGTTGAAGCAAGCGGAACGAAAGCTCCTATTGCGCGTCTTGCAGATATAGCAAGTTCATACTTTGTACCATTTATATTTATAGTTGCCTTAGTTTCGTTATTAATTAATATTTTTATATCACCAATAAATAGTGCTGTTATAACATTTGTAACAGTCCTAACAGTCGCATGTCCATGTGCTTTAGGCCTTGCAACACCACTTGCTATTGTTGTAAGTGAAGGAAAATGTGCCAAAAATGGAATCCTTGTAAAATCAAGCGAAATACTTGAAAATGCTAGTAAAATAGATACTGTAATATTTGACAAAACAGGAACTCTTACATATGGAACTCTAAAAATATCAAAGATATATAATTACTCAAAAGAAACTGATGATGAAATATTAAAAGTAGTTACATCACTTGAAAAACTTTCATCTCATCCAATTGCAGGAGCATTTAAAGAAATAAAGACTAACTATTTAGTAGATGAATTTAAGTCACTAGATGGAATAGGTCTATTTGGAATAATTAGTGATAAAGAAGTATATGTTGGAAATAATAAACTATTTGATATTGTAAATATTAAAAATGAATATCAAAAAGATGAAGAAGAATTATCAAACAATTTAAACAGTGTTATCTATGTAATTATTGATAAAAAAGTAACTGCATTGATAGGAGTTAAAGATATAATAAGAAAAGAAGCAAAAGTTGTAATTAAAGAATTAAGAAGACAAAATAAAAAAGTTATTATGTTAACTGGAGACAATAAAAATGTTGCAAATCATGTAGCAGCATCACTTGGAATTGATAATGTTATTTCTAGTGTTTTACCAAAAGAAAAAGAAAAAATTGTAAAAAAAGAAATGAAAAATTCACGAGTTTTAATGGTTGGTGACGGTATTAATGATGCTCCAAGTCTTGAAGCATCAGATATCGGAGTAAGTGTAAAAAGTGGAACAGATATTGCAATAGACACTTCTAGCGTAATACTTGTAAATAATGATTTGAAAAAAATAATAAAACTTATTGAAATAAGTAAAAAAACAGTTAAAATAATTAAGGAAAACTTATTTTGGGCATTCTTCTATAATATTTTGATGATCCCAATTGCACTTGGATTATTAAAAGGAGTTGGAATATCATTTTCTCCAATGTATGGAAGTATCTTTATGACACTAAGCAGCTTAATAGTGGTTTTCAATTCTTTAAGATTAAGATAGTGGGGTATTTATGGAAAGATATCAAGAAATCGAAAAAAGTATAATAAAAAAATATCGTAAAGATATTTGGAGCAAATTTGTAAAAGGAGTAATTGATTATCAATTAATTAATGAAAATGATAAAGTAATGGTCTGCATCTCAGGTGGAAAAGATTCTTTTTTACTAGCAAAATGTATACAAGAGTTAAAAAAACATGGAAAAGTTCATTTTGATGCTAAATATGTTGTTATGAATCCTGGATACAGTAAGAAAAATGAAGAGTTAATTATAGAAAATGCGAAAACATTAAATATCCCTATAGAAATGTTTGAAAGTAATATTTTTGAAGCAGCCGGAACATTTGATATTAAAACAATGTGTTATATGTGTGCTAGAATGAGAAGAGGGTATCTTTATAATAAGGCAAAAGAATTAGGATGTAATAAAATTGCATTAGGACATCACTTTGATGATGTTATAGAAACAACTCTTTTATCAATGTTTTATGGTTCAGAATTTAAAACAATGATGCCTAAACTGCACAGTGAGAATTTTGAAGGATTAGAACTTATAAGACCACTTTATCTAGTAAAAGAAGCATCAATAATTAGTTGGAAGAACTTTAATAACCTTACTTTCTTGAATTGTGCATGTAAATATACAGAAAAATCATTCAAAGATGAATCACTAAGCAAAAGAAAAGAAATTAAAGCTTTTATTAAACAGATGAAAGAAGTAAATAATAATGTTGATAATAATATATTTAAAGCAGCAGATAACGTTAATCTAAATTGCATATTAGGAACTAAAAAAGATGGAGTATATAAAAGTTTTTTAGACGATTATGATGCAAAAAAATAGACTTTAATAAATTAATGTTATAAAATGAAAATAAAGGAGGACTTATGAAAAAGAAATATTTATTAATTGTAACAGTTTTTTTATCTTTATTCTTACTAGTTGGATGTGGAGGAAAAGATAATGCATTAGTTGGAGAGTGGAAAGGACTAACTGATGGAGAGTCAAGAGATATGCAAATGGAAACTACATTTAATTTCAAAAGTAATGGTGATGTAGAATATTCAAATGAATTTGGAATTAATAGTACTGGAACATATGAAATTAAAGATGATATAGTTACAATTAAATTAGAATCTTGGGAATCAGCAAAAGAATATAAATTCGAAGTAAAAGATGATAAATTAAGCCTAACTGCTCAAGATATTTACTCACCAAGTTATTCTGAAATGATTAAACAATAAAAAAATACATCTTCGAAAGAAGACGTATTTTTTATTTAAATAATCCTTTAATTTTATCCCAAAGACTTTTTTCCTCTTCGATAATTTTATCATTTACAATTACATCTTTAGAAGGAGCTTTAACTGCATCAATAACCATAATTATCTTAGATTCACCTTTAGTATTATCAGCTTTATCATCAAATGTATTGTATTCATCACTTAGTTTAACTAAAGCCTTAACTCTTTCTTCTAATGATTTAACATCACCATTAACAACATTAGAAATCTTACTAATACCTTCATTATTGAATTGTGAAATACCAGAATCTAATGAAGAAATACCATCTTTTAATGCTAGAGTTCCATTATCTAATTCAACAGCTCCTAAATTTAATTGATTAAGTCCGCTTGTTAATTCACTTATAGCCTGAAGTAGAGTATTTAATGATTTAGTTGTTTCACTCTTTGCTTTTTCTTTAGCACTTTCAGCAACTTTTACAGCAACGCTTTCTGAAACCATACTTGCAGTTTGCTCGGCTACTGTACCTGAAACATTAATTGCAGTACTAACTGCAGTTTGTTTTGCAGTTTCTTCCATTAAAGTAATCATCTGTAAATATGTAGAATACTCTTTTATATAATTTGCATAATTCATACATGTTTGTTGTAGAGCTTCATCTACTTGATTAACCGAGCAACTACTTACTAATTCCTTTGTTACTCCAGCTTCTTCTAATTTTTTAATTCCACCTTTTAACTTTTGATAAGTTTCATTTTGACTTAGAGAACTTAAAGCAAGTGCTGCGATTTGTGCCTTATACTCATCAGTAAACTTTGAAGAAATAACTTCTTTTGCACCATTTACAGCTTCATTTTTAATATAAGATAGGGTAGTAGAATCAATTGCTTCACTAGAATCATTTTGAAGCATATTAATTGATGATTGTAAACTATCTCTTATTTGTTTACTTCCTAAATAAGAAGAAGATATTCCGTCTTTTAATTTACTAACGCCATCTTTTAACTTACTTGCGCCATTTAGAAGCTCGCTGCTTCCATTTTTAATTTTATTACTAGAACTTACAAGAGTATTAATAGATCCATATAGAGAATCAATTTTATCAAACACATCAAAATCAGTACTATCAATTAGTTTAGATGTTGCAACTGAGTAAATTGAACTTAATTCAAAATTACTAGTCTCATATGTTATTTCACATGTATCCATACCTTTTAACTTATCGATATGCATACTTTCATATAAACCTGGAGTAGTAAGTGCTACTACAACACTACTAGTTCCATTTTTAACAACTCTACCATTAGTAACTTTAATATTTTTATTTGTAGTGTTAGATAATATTGTAGTAGTGGCAACAACAAATGGAGTATATAATAACTCATTTTTACCATTTACAATCATATAGTGCTTTTCATTGTTAGAAAACTTCAAAACCATTTTAACAGTTCCACTTTTACCTAACATATCAGAAATACTCATTTCTTCATTATTTAAATAGTATTTAACATCTAAATTAATAGGTAATTCTTCTTCAGTAGTTCCTTGATAGTAGATATCCATACCTTTTGTTTTCCAAATTATTTTTCCATCTTTTAAAATGTACTCTTCATCGCCATTAATATTTTTAATATTACTAAGTCTTGTTTTATCTTCTGTTTCTCCATCGTTAGTATCCTCAAGATGCTCTGAAATTATAACTTTACTGACTTGACCATTATTATCAAGCTTTGCATAGATTGTTTCATCTTTTGATAAAGCATATATTGGAACTACCTCTAAAAGTAATCCTGCAATAACTCCTAAAGACATTATTTTATTAACTATTTTATTCATATTTAATCATTCCTTTCTTAAATCCTAATGTAGTTTTTATAATCAATTTATCAAATATTATTAATACACTTGGAAGTACAAATATTACAACTATCATACTTATTACTGCACCTCTTGCCATAAGTGTGCATAAAGAACCAATCATATCTATTGTTGAAACGACACCAACTCCAAATGTTGCTCCAAAGAAACACATTCCACTTACAACAATAGAAGTAATTGATGAATCAAGCGCAGCTTTAATTGCCTCTTTTTTTGAAACACCATTTTTTCTTTCCTCTAGATATTTAGTAGTCATTAATATTGCATAGTCAATAGTAGCTCCTAGTTGTATAGTACCTATTACAATAGATGCGATAAACGGAATAGGTGTATCAGTAAAATATGGAACTCCCATATTTATAAATATTGCAAATTCAATAACTGTAACTAATAAAACTGGAAGAGATATAGACTTTAAAGTAAACATCATTATTAAAAATATTACAGCGATTGAAGTATAATTAACATTCTTAAAATCAGTATCCGTTGTATTAACTAAATCTTTCATAAGTGGCCCTTCACCAGCGACTATCGCATTTTTACTATATTTATCAACAATTGTATTAATCTTTCCAATCTGATCGTTTAACTCATCAGTTGCAATATCATATTTTGAACTTACAATTACTAAAGTGTATTCAAGATTTTTAAATGAATTTTTTAATTTTTCTGGAATAACCATCTCAGGAATACCAATTTCTGAAATCATAGATGGAGATAAAACAGCATCGATTCCATCAAGTGCCATAATTTCTAATGACATTTCATTAATACTATGATCACTTGTTTCACTAGGTACTAATATCATTAACTGAGATATCATATTATATTTCTCTTTTAATTCACGAGTTGCAATAGAGTATCCATAGTCTTCTGGTATTGATGTATCTAGCTTATAGTAAACTGGCGTTTTTCTTTGTGCAAGAAATGCTGGAACAAGCAATATTAGGAATATAACAAATATAGTTTTGTAATGTTTTGTTACAAAATTTTTAATTAATTTAAATTCAGGTAAAATATTTTTGTGTCTTGTTTTTTCAATTAATTTATCAAATACAAGTAGTAATGCTGGGAAAAGAATTATTACACATAAAAGTCCAAATAGAACTCCTTTTGCCATAACAAGACCAATATCAACTCCAAGAGTTAGTTGCATTGTACAAAGAGCAAGAAATCCTGCAATAGTAGTTAATGAACTTCCTAAAACAGATACCAGTGTATCGTGTATTGCCACACTCATTGCTTTATCGTTATTTTCCTCTTTTTCTTTAGCTGCTTCATACTTATGATATAAGAAAATAGAAAAATCAGTAGTAACTCCCAACTGAAGTACAGCAGCAATTGCCTTTGTTATGTAACAAATCTCTCCAAAGAAAATATTACTTCCCATATTATAAATAATTGCAAATCCTATATTTAATAAAAGTAGAATAGGGACTATATAAGAATCAAGAGAAATCATAAGAACTACAATACAGCAAATAACTGCAACAACTATATAAAGAAGCATTTGACTATTGAATAACTCTTTAGTATCCAAAACCATTGCACTCATTCCACCAATTTTAACACTTGAATCAGCTATATTTCGCATTTCTGAAACAGCGTTTAGTGTAATATCATCACTTGTTGAATTTTCAAAAGTTATTAAAACAAGTTTAGTGTTATCCTTAGCAACTTTATCCCTTAATCCACTAGGAAGAATTTCAACAGGAATAGATGTACCAATGATATCATCAATACTAATAACTTCACTAACTCCTTTAATACTCCTAAACTTATTTTCTAATTTTAACAAATCATAATCGGCCATATTTTCAACAATTGTAATTGAAAATGCACCCATATGAAAATCCTCAGTAAGAATATTTTCTCCTTTTAATGTTTCTATGTCACTAGGTAGATATACCAAGATATCATAGTTAACTTTTGTCTTAAAATATCCTATTATAGAAGGTATTAGCAAAAGAACAGAAACTATTACAATAAGCCATTTATTCTTACAAACAAATTTACCAATCTTCATATATTACTCCTTTCATTTAGCAAACATAAAGTATCTTAGTGCAAAAATGACCAAAAGTCAATATTAAAACTAAAAATAATTGACTTTTAGTCATATTTCATTATAAAATGTATGAAGTAGGAGTGATTTATATGACTCAAATAGTTAAGAAAAAAATAATTGAAAACAAAAAGAACAAGAAAAACAAGTTATTGTCTGCTGCTTTTGAATTATTCACAAATAAAGGAGTTAACAACACATCTATTCAAGAAATAGCTGATAAAGCAGGAGTAGGGAAAGGAACTTTTTATTTATATTTTAAAGACAAATATGATATTCAAGAATATTTAACAACAGAAAAATCACGTGAATTATTTGAAAGTGCCTTAAAAAATGTTGAAGGGAAAAAAATAAATGATTTTAAAGAAAAATTAATAAATGTGATTGACTATGTAATTGATGAATTAAAAGAAGATAAAACAACACTAGAGTTTATAAAAAAAGATTTATCATGGGGAGTATTTGGAGAAAGAGTATCAAGTCTTATTGATAACTCCAAAGTAGGAGTATTAGAAACATTCAAAAAAGGGATCAAAGAAAGTAATATAAATATTAAAAATCCAGAATTAACTCTTTTCTTAATTATTGAAATGACTTCATCAGTTGTATTTAGCTCAATAACTCAAGAAAAACCATTGCCAATTGATAAATTAAAACCATATTTATATGATAAGATAAGAAAAATACTTGAAGACTAGCAGATAGTCTTTCTTTTTTTTTAAATTGAGATTATAATATTTTTGGTGATAATATGGGTGAAATGGTAAGAGGACTTGCAAAAGCTTTGATAGTATTGGGAGTTATTGTAATAGGTTTTACATTATTTTCAAGAAGAAAATCATCTCTTGAAGATATAGATGGTATTGAATATAAATATATTGAAAAAGATGCAATCAAGGAAGAAGATATAAAAGAAGACTTTAAATATCTCTATGAAAAAGTTAATTATGAATTATTACAAGATAATTTTGGTAGTGAGTTCTTTAATATTTATTATAATAATGATAATTTTTCAAATGAATTCTACTTATATATAGCTGTTATTAACTTAATTAAAGATAAAACAAAAATAAAATGTAATATTGAAAAAGAAATAAATAAAGTAGAGATATACTCTAAAATAAAAGAAATATTTGGAGATAATATTAAGTTTGTTGATAAAACATATGAAAACAATAATATTTCTATTAAATATGATGAAAAAACATCTACATATCATATTAAGACTAACAAGTGTAGCGAATATGATTATAAAAATGGTGGTATTAGAGAAGAATATGTTAAAACAAGTAAAATTGGAAATAGCTTAAATATCTATGTAAAGGTGATGTATATAGATTATAGTAACGATGAAAATGGTGCTTTATTATTTAATTATCATCAAGGAATAACAAAAGATGATAAAATACTATCAAATGACTTATCAACTATTGATAAAGATATACTACCAACATATAAATACATATTTGAAATAAATAAAAATAATTATAATTTTAAACAGGTTGAAAGAGTTAATTAAGGAGTTTTTATGAAAGTAACAAGAGAAAAAATAGGTAAAAGAGATTTTTATTCATATGATATAGAAAAAGAAGATAAACACTTGTTATTAGGATTAAATGAAAGAGGAGATTTTATAACAAGTTTAGTTAATAATAATCCCAAAACATTAATGTTTGAGGATGATTTTAGAATTAATAAAGATGATAATAATATAATATATTCATTGTTTGAAGAACTATATGAATCATCTTTCAAAAAAGTTAATGAAGATATTTTGTTTGATTCTTATGGTAGTACCATTTCTTTAAGGAAAGACGAAGATAGTTATGTTTTAAATTTTACCAAAGATTACGGAAAAATAAGTAATGCTATTGCCACAGTTTTATTTAATAATTGTAAGGAAAATGAAAAATTTATAAAAACATTTCTTAAGATGCAAGAATATGACCCTCTAATTCATCAAATGAATATGGACGAATACTTAAAAGTATTAAAAAATAATAAATAATCTTGCAAGAAGGTTCATTTTGTAATATAATTTCATTTATATTGAAAGCAATTGATGAAGACGTAGTTAGAATAATTCCTTAAAAGAGAGTAAGCATATGGTGAAAGCTTATAGGTAATGTTTAATTAAGATCACTTCTGATGCTTTTTATTGATAAGATAAAAACGGTAACGCGTTATAGTTTTAAGTGCATAGATTATTCTATGAAGTAAGGTGGTAACACGGTATATTCGTCCTTTCGTATATACACGTGTTTTTTTTAGGAGGTTTTTATGATAAAAGGATTTAATTATTATGGAAGTACTATTTTAGGATACAAACTTGCTTGTCCTAAAAACTATGTAAGTAACAAAAATGTTAAAATTGTAAAAAATAAAAAATCAAATGTAAAGAAATATGTTAAAAACAATTTCAACTATTCAAAAGTAATAAAAAAAGTACTAT
Organism: Bacilli bacterium; assembly: GCA_017477845.1. Classification (GTDB taxonomy): domain Bacteria; phylum Bacillota_I; class Bacilli_A; order RF39; family UBA660; genus RUG13868. The sequence continues at coordinate 3,248 of JAFUTR010000009.1, read as the reverse complement.
ATAGGTAAGGTGATAAAATGTTTAAAGAATTACAGAGTGGTAAAAATATAGAAGTAGAAAAAAATATAACTAAAAACTGGGAAAAAATGAATATTTTAGAAAGAACTATTGAAAATAGAAATGGTGCTAAAAATTTCGTTTTCTATGATGGTCCTGCTACTGCAAATGGAATGCCAGGAATTCATCACATGCTTGCAAAACTCTTAAAAGATGTATTTTGTAAATATAAAACTATGCAAGGATCTAAAGTATTAAGAAAAGTAGGATGGGATACTCATGGACTACCTGTTGAAGTACAAGTTGAAAAAGAACTAGGGTTTCAAGGAAAAAATGATATAGAAAAATATGGTATAAAAGAATTTAATGAAAAGTGCCGTGAAAGCGTTTGGAAAAATGAAGCTTCATTTAAAGAATTTACATCACTTATGGGGCAATTTATCGATATTGAAAATCCATATATTACATATCAGAATTCTTATATTGAAACAGAATGGTGGATTTTAAAGAAATTCTTCGATGAAGGGCTTATTTACGATGGATTAAAAATACTTCCATATTGTCCAAGATGTGGAACAGGTCTAGCATCTCACGAAGTAGCACAAGGATATGAGATGGTAAGTGTAAATACAGTTACTGTTCCATTTAAAATGAAAAATGAGGAAAACACTTATTTACTAGTATGGACAACTACTCCGTGGACTCTTTTATCAAATGTAGCAGCATGTGTAAATCCAAATGAAAAATATGTAAAATGTTTGTCAAAAGGATATAACTTTATTGTTGCTGAAAAACTTGCTAAAAAAGTTTTAGGTGATGAGTTTGAAGTAGTAGAAGAGTATCTTGGAAAAGAATTGGAATACAAAGAGTATGAACAGTTTTTACCAATTCTTAAAGTAAACAAAAAAGGATTTTTCATAACTTGTGCAGATTATGTCACTATGGAAGATGGAACTGGTATTGTTCACATAGCTCCAGCTTTTGGACAAGATGACTATGAAGTGGGATTAAAATATGATCTACCAGTTTTAAATCCAGTTGATGAGAATGGATGCTTTACAGAAGGGCCTTGGAAGGGAAGACTAGTTGTTGAAAAAGAATTAGAACTAGATATTATAAAATACTTATCTAGTGAGGATAAACTATTTAAAAAGCAAAAGATGGAACACAATTATCCACATTGTTGGCGATGCCACACACCTCTTGTCTACTATTCAAAGCCAAGTATTTATATAAAAGTAACTGAACTAAAGGACAAAATAATTAAGGAAAATAAGAAAGTTAATTGGTTTCCTGATTATGTTGGAGAAAAACGTTTTGGAAATTGGCTTGAAAACTTAAATGACTGGGCAATTTCAAGAAATAGATATTGGGGAACACCAATACCATTATGGAGATGTGAGTGTGGCCATGATGAAATGATTGGTTCACGTGAAGAATTAGTAACAAAAGCTGTGGAAAAAATCGATGAAAGCATAGAACTTCATAGACCATATGTTGATGAAATTCATATTAAATGTCCTAAATGTGGAAAAAATATGACTCGTGTAAAAGAAGTTATGGACTGTTGGTTTGATTCAGGAAGTATGCCTTTTGCACAATACCATTATCCATTTGAAAATAAAGAATTATTTGAATCTCAATTCCCAGCAGACTTTATTTGTGAAGGAATTGACCAAACTCGTGGATGGTTCTACTCATTAATTGTAATATCAGTATTTGTAACAGGAAAATCTCCTTACAAGAATGTTCTTGTAAACGACTTGATACTTGATAAATTTGGACAAAAGATGCATAAATCAAAAGGAAACTCTGTATCACCATTTAACTGTATTGAAACATATGGAGCAGATCCAACAAGATGGTATATGTTATCAGCAAGTCCTGTTTGGACACCACTAAAATTTGATGAAGAAGGAATAAAAGAAGTACAATCAAAATTCTTTAATACTTTAAAAAATACTTATACTTTCTTCCAAATGTATGCTAATACCGACAAAGTCGATCCAAGAAAATTTAGGGTAGAATATAATGACTTAGAAGATATCGACAAATGGTTACTTTCAAAATATAACAAATTAGTAAAAGAGGTAACTAACTCAATGGATGTATATGATCCAAATAAAGCAGTTAAACTAGTAAGTAACTTTGTAAATGAAGATTTATCAAACTGGTACATTAGAAGAAATAGAAGAAGATTCTGGGGAAGCAAACTAGATAACAGTAAAAAAGCAGTTTACCAAACTACATATGATGTTTTAACTGGAATTTGTAAATTAATTGCGCCAATGGTTCCATTTACAAGTGAAGAAATATACACAAATTTAACTGGTGAAGAATCAGTTCACCTACAAGATTATCCAAAATATGATAAGAAAATGGTTAATGAAAAAATAGAAACTAAGATGGATCTTGTAAGAGACTTAATTTCACTTGGAAGAAATGCAAGAGAAGAAGCTAAAATAAAAGTAAGACAACCAATAAAAGAAGTAGTACTTGACTATAAAGTTAAAAACACTATTAAAGATTTAGAAGATTTAATATATGAAGAATTAAATGTTAAAAATATCAAATATGTTAAAGACTTAAATGAATATATGACATTCACAGTTAAACCTAACTTTAAAGTATGTGGACCAATATTTGGAAAAAATATTAAAGAATTAACAGAAAAATTGAATAATTTAAAAGAAGAAGAAATATTATCACTTTCAAATGGAAAAGAAATAATTATTACTCTTGATAAAGATTATACTTTAACAGAAGAAATGGTCGATATAAGAATTAATTCTAAAGAGGGATTTAATGCTGCCAACGAAGGTAAAAACTTTATAATACTTGATACTACACTTACTAAAGAATTACTAAATGAAGGACTAGCTAGAGAATTAATAAGTAAAGTTCAACAAATGAGAAAAAATAAAGATTTTGACATTGTTGATAGAATCAAGATTTATTATGAGAAAAATAATGAATTTAAAGAATCAATAAAAGATTTTACTGACATGATTAAAAATGAAACACTAGCAATAGACATAATAGAAAAAGATAATTCTGGTGAAGTATTAGATTTAAATGGACTCGAAATTAAAGTAGATTTAGAAAGAATAAAAAAAGGTGAAATGAAAAATTAAGTGCAACATGCATTTAATCTTTTCATATTATTTAAAATTGAAGGACTAAATGAAACAAAAAGAAGTAATTTTTCTAAAAAAAATACAATATATGTGTTCAAGTTAGTATTTCAGGGC
>JAFUTR010000008.1 GCA_017477845.1 Bacilli bacterium | reverse complement strand
TTTATTGCTTGGAGATTTGTCATGAAAATTCTAGAACCAGATGAGGGTTTATCTACTCATCAAATAGTTATGGAAATTGTTAAATGTAGTGTGCTTGTGTTAATGAGTGTTTTCTTGTTTACACAAGCCAATACTTTATCTATGAAATTAAGTGGTTATACTTCTAATATTTTTACAAGTAATGGTACTACTTTGTCAGATTCTATGCTTACTATGTATGTTAATCATTCTGAGGGTTATAAAGCAAGTGATGAATTTAAAAACGAGGATATTGGTGCTAATATTAAAAATGATAAATTTACTAAAAAAAGGATGTTTAATGATAAATATGTTACTAATTCAAGATGGATTTTACCAGATGAAAAAGATTATAAATATAATATAAATTGGTTAATGGCTATTATAGTTGGTGGCTTTTTTCTATATGCATTATTCTTTAGTGGTATGATGTTGGCTCGTAGGCAAATAGAATTTTTATTTCTATTTCTGATAAGTCCAATAGTCTTTGCTACTTCTATTGGTAATAAACAACGAAGAAGTGCAGTTATAGAACAATTAGTTTCTCTTATGTTGCAAGGTGCAGTTGTAATGATGATAATTGGAATCACAGTAATAGTGATGCAATCTATTAATAGTACAACTTTCTTTGCTAATTCTACATTTAAAGATATGGCTTTAAAATCATTAATGTTTATTGGATGTGGTACTTTCCTACTTACTGGATCACAAGTTATTAATAGATTTATTGGAGCAAATGTATCTGCTAATTCTGGTCGTGAGCAATTAATGAGTTTAATGAGCTATGGACATACTATGTCAATGGCTACTCATGTTGGTAGTAATGCTCTTACTGGTGCAGGTGCTTTTGGTCTAGGTGTTGCATCATCAGCTGTTGGTAAAGTTGGTGGTAATAAAGTCGTTAATAAAGTTGGTAATGCTATTCAAAAATTTGGTAATAGTATTAAAGGATCTGGTGGAACTTCTAGTAGTCCTATTGGAAATATGGTTAGAGGTGGTATTGGAAATACTATTGAAAAATTTGGTGGTAAAGTCAAAAATTCAACTCCATCTAATATTGGTAAATCTATGAGGATGAGAGGTCGTGAAAATATGGGAGAAGCAGTTAGTTCCATAATGACCCAAAGAAATATGTATCGTAGAAGATATAGGTCAAGGGAGTGATAAGTTATGTATATAACAATTAAAAGTATAAAAAAGACTTTAGGTAAATTTATAGAAATGACAGACTTATATATTGGACTTCCTATGCTTATGATTTTTTTAGTATTGTTTGCTTTTACTAATTTAAAAATTGAAGCATTAATGTTCTTATCTGTTTGTGCATTTTTATTAATACCTATAAATCTTTCTAAGAAGAATCGTATGTATAAAGTTGTGATTCTTCTTTTTAATTATTTATTTAGAAACAAAAATTATTGTTTCTTTAATGAAGAACTTAAAGATAGTAAAATTAAAACTTTAAGTAAATATATAAAAGCAAATTAAAAAGAAAGTAAGGTGATAATATCGGGTTATTCCCTAAAAAAGAGAAAAAATCAAATAAAGATCAAGTTTTAGATAAACAAAAGAAAAAACTTGATAAACAACAACCTAAGTTTGTAATTAAAAAACGAATGAAAAAAAGAATTAAAAACTCTCAAATATTTTCAAATGTTAAGTCAGTTGCAGATGATGGTTTAATAAATTTAAAAACTGGTGAAGTTGCATCTTTAATAGAAGTTAAGGCTATTGATTTATCCTTAACTTCTAAATCAGAGAAGCAAAACTTTTTTTATGCTCTAAAAAGTTTATATCAAGTAAAAGGACTTAATCTTAAATGTTATAAGTTAGATCAAAAAATAAATCTTAATAATAACAAAATTAATTTAGATGAATTAATTGATTATTATAAGGAAGATACACAAAAACATAAATTACTTGATGAAAGTAAAAGATTAATAGAAGAATTGGAAGAAAATCACTACACTATATCTAGTGTATATTATTTAGTTGTAATTGCTAAAGACTTAAATATCTTAGAAAAGCAATTAGATGAAATTGAAGATATTATTGCAAATATACAGCCTAGAATTAATATGGAGGTAATTGATAACAGATTAGAAATATATAAATTCTTAACTAATTTATATATGAATCCTAAAGCATTGGATGATTTAATCTGGAGTGATTTACCATCATTACTTTCCCCACTAAATATACAAGAAAGAACTAATATGCTTAAAATTGATGATATAGAGGCTCAAATGGTTACTATTAAAAATATTCCACCTTTTGTTGATGAGTTATTCTTTGAAGAAATATTTAATGTTCCAGATGTAAGGGCTTGTATTAGTATTAAAGATGCTATTAGTCAAGATGAGCTAGTTCGTTGGGTAAATTCACAATATCAGTTTTTACTATCTGATAGAAGCACTACCAAAAAATTAAGTGATGCTACTGAATTAGATACTCAAAAAGAAAACTTCCAACAATTAATGTTAGAAATCAAAAATGGTGATGAGAAGATTAAAGAAGTTTCTTTAACTCTTATTATTACTGGTACTAGAAAAGAAAGAGAAAATACATTTAGAGATTTAAAAAGACTTGTAGATAGATACCAAATAAAACTTGATATTCCAAAATTAAGACAAATGGAGTGTTGGCAAAACTTTGATCTTACTACATTATCTTTAAATGATTATTCTATCTATTTACCTACTTTAACATTAAGTGCAGGTTTTCCATTTACCAAAACTTATTTTAATGATTCTAAAGGCTATATGTTAGGTGTGGATTTACATACTTCTTTACCTATATTCTTTGATCCATTTACTTTAAATAATCAAAGAACTTCTCATAATATAGCAATAGTTTCATCTACTGGTGGTGGTAAAAGTTTTACTATGAAAAAAATGATTATTAATGAATATGCTCGTGGTACTAAAATTTTTATTTGGGATGCAGAAAACGAATATAAAAATTTAGTTATTTCTAATGGTGGTGAATATATAGATCTCTACTCTAAAAAGGGTGGTATTATTAATCCACTTCAAATTAGATAAATTCCTAGTGATGATGAAGATAAAGAAACAAAAGAAACAGATTGTCCTTTAGCAAAACATTAAGGTTTTCTAGAGGCATTCTTTAAAACTGCTTATGAGAATATTACTGAAAAAGAATTAGTAATGTTATTATCAGTAGTTGAATCTTTATATAATACTAAAGGTATATTTAAGAATACATCTATTAATACTTTACAAAGTTTAAGTCCTACTGATTATCCAATATTTAGTGAGCTATATGAATATTTACCAGTTTATAAAAAGCAATTAGATAGTAATGAGAAAAAGAAATTAATAGATCAATTAGAAATATTAGTTTCTAG
>JAFUTR010000007.1 GCA_017477845.1 Bacilli bacterium | reverse complement strand
TAATTAAATTATATATTGATTATTACAATAATGAAAGACCTAGTTATGCATTAAATTATAAAACCCCAATTCAATATAAAATTGAATCAGGATTTTAAATCTTCTTTTTTACCTGTCTACTTTTACTTGACTAGTCTATAATGCTTCTTTTTTTCTAAAGATTGAAAAAAATGAGAAAGTGTGATATAATATGAGCAATTTGGAGTTATTCCATAAAAGGGGGAAACAAAAATTGAAAAATTCTTTTGAAAAGCAAGAATTATTAACTTTAAAATCGGTATTAGAAAAAATTAAAAAGAATGAATTAAGTATAAAACTTATAGATGAAATAATAAGCAAACTTGTCCCTAAAGATAAAAATAACAAAACATTAGTATCTAAAGTAGTAACTGATGGTAAAATGACACCAGCTGCATATATTCCTAATTACAATCTTATAAGAGTATCTCTTTCAGGTTTTGAACAAATAACACAAGAAAGTGCCAAAGTACTAGGAGAAAATTTCAAATCTAAGAAAATAGAAGAAATTACTAATTATTATAGATTATTTGCAATATTACATGAAATTGAACATTCAAAACAATTCCTTATGTCAAAAGATGTTATAGATTCCCCATCAGATGAATTAAAAAACGGCTATAAAAACGTTACAAATATTATACTAAAAGATGATAGCTTGATAACAACACCAATAAAAAGGATTAAAAAAGTAGTATCACTATATAAATATAATTCAAATCCTAATGACTATATACTAGAAAGAAATGCAAATGTTGAAGCATCAAAAAAAATAATAGATTTAGCAACAATAAATAACGAAGAAGAAATAAAAGATATATTTGAAGGTTTTAATCTAGCAATGAAGTTTATTGGTTATTATGACGATGAACTAGGATGCATGTATAAAACACATGAAGCATTAAATTTAATGAAACTATATAATAAAATTAAAAAAGATGATACAATAAATGAAGAAGATAAGTTAAGATATGGATTAACAATAAATAAAGAAACAAGGAAAACTTTATTAAAAAGAATAGATGAATCAAAATTATCTAAATAAGTATTAAAGAGGTGGTAAAATGACAGAAGGAGAAAGAAGACTTTTTGTAGTAACTTTAAGCTTTATATTTCAAACAGTATTTTCAATGTCACTAGCAGCACTATTAAGTGAATTTGTCACAATAATAAAAATAATATATTTAGTATTAAGTTTTTTATTAGTACTTGAAATTATTAAAAATGCAAGAAGTATAAGTTCTAATCTGCCATGGATAATCCTAATAATACTATTTCCAGTAGCAGGAACTATGCTTTACTTGTTTATAGGAAATGATTTACATAGTAGTAGAACACTTAAAAAAGTAAATAAAGAAGTAGACTATGCCAAAAAGTTTTATATACACGATGAAAAAATTAAAAAAGAAATAGATGATAAAAACTTAGATAAACTAAAATATTTATCTAATGATGCTAATTTCCCAGTAACTAAAAATAATAAAGTAAAATATTATCCACTTGGAGAATTAGCTTTTAAAGATATGATTGAAGAGTTAAAAAAAGCAAAAGAATATATATTCATTGAATATTTTAAATTTGATGAAGGAATAATGTGGAATACAATACTTGAAATATTAAAAGAAAAAGTAAGAGATGGAGTTGAAGTAAGACTAATATATGATGACTTTGGCTGCATTGCAACATTACCAAACGACTACTATAAAAAACTTGAAGAAATGGGAATTAAATGTGTAGTATTTAATGAAATTAAACCATTTCTTGGAATAATAATGAACAACAGAGACCACAGAAAAATACTTATAATAGATGGACAAGTAGCATTCTGTGGGGGAATTAATATAGCAGATGAATATATTAATGTTAAAAATAGATTTGGTCATTGGAAAGATAATGGAATAATGATTAAAGGAGAAGGAGTATATAACTTCATAGTAATGTTCTTATCACTTTGGAATGCATATAAACATGAAGATGAAGATTATACAAGATTTAAAAAAGAACAAAAAAGAAAATATAAAGAAAATGGATACCTTGCAGCGTATTGTGATAACCCACTAGAAAGTGGATCAGTTGGAGAAAATGTATATCTAAATATAATAAATCAAGCTAAAAAATATCTTTATATATCAACTCCATATTTAATAATAGATTCAGAATTAAATAAAGCTTTAACACTTGCGGCAAAACGAGGAGTAGATGTAAGAATATTTGTTCCTAAAATAGCAGATAAAAAAATAGTTTATAGCCTTTCTTCATCTTACTTTGAAAACTTAATTAAAAATAATGTAAAAATATATACTTACACACCAGGTTTTATCCATTCAAAAGTATTTGTATCAGATGATATAGTAGCAACAGTGGGAACGTTTAATCTAGATTATAGAAGTCTATACTTACATTTTGAATGTGGTATATATATGGAAAATGTAGATGAGATTAAAAATATCAAAAAAGATATGGAAAGTGTTATAGAAAAATCTCATTTAGTTACACAAAAAGAAACTACACCAGGATTTTTCAAAGGTATTTGGCAAGGATTTTTAAGATTATTCGCGCCACTTATGTAAATAAAAAAGGAGGGTTTTATGATTGAATCAAATGAATTTCTAGATTTATTTTTTGGAGTAATGAAAGAAACTAAAACAGAAAAAATTGATGTAATGGATATAGGAAACATTTTAAATGTAGTATTTTCATCAAAAGAATTTAACTATTTAAATAATTTAATCGATCTTGAAAGTCTAGATGGGAAGAAAATACTAGAACACAAATATCTCAAAGATATAAATAAAAATGGAATGATTAGCATAAAAATGAGTGAAAAAGATAAAGAAGAAGTAAAGGAAAAAAATCCATTTGCATTTATGTTTTTATCAGATGCATTTAATAAATATTACATAATGGAAAATATAAAAGAAAAAACAGATGGCTTGATAACATTTGTAAATGATTATCCAGATGGAGATTATGAACTTCCTTATTTCTCATATCCAATGGACGAAAAAGAAGAAAGAATATATACAGATGGAGAAATAGGAAATATTATAAACGAAAAAGGAAAAGAATTATATCAAAAAACTAGATACGTAAATATTAAAGATTCAACATACTCCATAGTAGTAGATTACAATAATAATAAACCAGCATCAGCAGAAATAAGAGGAATATCTTTAGGTAATTATAAGCTTATGTGTGATGAAGCATATGCACTTATGAGAGATGATACATCAAATTATCAATTAATTACAAAAGATAAACCAAAAATATATACATTGAGGTGTCACTAATGGAAATGGAACCATTTTTATATCATGGAATAAGAGATTATAACATAGATAAATTAATTAATATATTAAAAGTTGGATATGTATTACCTAATAAAATGTTAGAAAAAGAGTTTAGAAATAATAACAAAGAAGAATTATCAACTAGTGGAAATAGTTGGATTTGTGTAACACAAAAGTCTTTATATGATGATTATTATGGAGAAAACTGTCCAAGTACCTTTGACTTATATATTTATAATCATCCATGTATAGTAATAGATAATAATATTAAAGGTATTAAATATCCGACCCAAATAGTTATAGATTTTTATGGAAGAGAATATTTAGAGAAATTAATTAAAGATGATAGTGAAGAAAGATACTCACCATTTATGGATGAATTACAAACTAATATACCTATTCCTAAAGATAAATTCTTAGCAATTGGATATCCAACAAAATACTATAATGGTAAATATCTAAGTGAGATTGAAAAAACATTAAAAAACGCAAATCTAGATATACCAATAGTAGATTCATCCATTTATGAATTTGCAGATTCATATGATAATATAAAGAAATACACTTTAGAAAGATGTTCAAAATAGAACATCTTTTTATATTAAATTTCACAAATATTTTATTGTATAAAATGTCTATTTAATGGTATTATTATATTATAAAATAATCTAATGATAGAAGGGAGTAAATATGAATAGAAGTATAAAAAGAAAATATAAACAAATGATGCTTGTTTTACTTATGATATTTATTCCTTCCATAAGCATTGGCTATTCTGCTTTAACAACTACTTTAAATATTAATAGCGATGTTTTAATACCAGGTATTCCAACTTTATATAACGTTTTAAAAACTGCAGGTGATAAAGGAGTATATGCAAAAAAATACACGGGAAGTCATCAAGATTCGATTAACGCATCACTTTCAACAGAAGATATTTATTATTGGTATGCTGATAGTGATACAAAAGGAACTGAAATAAGAGACAAATTTAATGTAGTATTTGCAGGAATGTGCTGGCAGATGATAAGAACAACAGACACAGGAGGAGTAAGACTTTTATATAACGGAGAACCAACAATAGAAGAAACTGGAGGAATAACTACATATGATTGTAGTGACACAAGACCTAACCATATAGGAGTTAACCGAACAAATACAAGTTTATCAGGAAACTATTATTATAGTAATCAATATACAACAAGTGTATCAGGAAACACAACAACATATACATTAACAAATCCAACCCAAGTAAGTGTAACCAGTAGTAATGCTGATACTCAAATAGGAACTATTGTAGCAAACTACCCATATACATGTAGAAGTACTAGTTCAACTGGAACATGTACAACTTTATATAAGGTTGATACCCAATATAGCGGCACAAGCGCTTATGTATATCAATCAACATATAGAGATGCCTTAGGAACAAGCAAGTTTAATGAAAATAATGCAATAAGTGGTGTAGGATATATGCATAATAATAAATACTTGATTTCATCACAAACACAAAGTAAAAGTATAACTATGCTTACAAGTACTACTTTAAATAGCAGTACTTTAACTACTCATGGTAATTACTACTATAGTGATAGTTATATTACAGATTCAAATAGTAGGTATAGTTTAGTTAATGGATCAATAGGTAATACAATAGCAAATTACCCTTCATCTTGGGTAGGAAAATATACTGTAAGAAGTACAAATTCATCTTACAGTACTACACCAATGTATTATATATCAGGAGTAGACACAAGTGGAACTGATTCAATAATGTATAGTGCATCTCTTTCTAATGGAAGTGGAATAAATGATAAATCATATAAATATTTATTTGGAAGTGGAATAACTGATAATGGAGATGGAACATTTACACTTACTGGGAATGTCGAAGAAGTACATAAAAAAGATTGGTATAACAAATATTCAAGTATGTCAAATAAATTTGTATGTCTTCCAGGATACTATACATATAACTCTGAAACAGGGACTAATATATGTAGTGATACAAGAGTAGTAAACAATGCAGATGCAATAGGATATGTAACAGCAACAACAGTAACTAATTTTACTTATAGGCCTATGTATAAATATGGATATGGAATAGAGTCATATAATAATTATTATAAGTTAGTAGATAATAATAATGAAGCAGGATCATTACAATATATGTATGATTGGTCAAACACAAGTGTCTCTAATTGCTTCACTGGAAATAGTAAAATAAGTAATTGTGGATATCAGTCTCTACCAAAAAGTCATTATACATGTTATAACCTAAGTGGAGTTTGTAAGGAATATAATTATGTATTCTATACAACAAGTACATATTCATATTCAGTAGCAATAACTAAAGGAAAATATGCAAGCACAGATTTAGTGAATACAAATAACATATTATATGATGCCCTATATTCAAATGATGTTAATAAGTATGATTCAACAATAAAAGGAAAAATAGACGAATGGTATCAAGATAAGATACTTGCAGGATATAATACATATATTGATGATACAATATATTGTAATAATAGAACAGTAACAACAATTGGAGAAAACTGGAATCCAAATGGAGGATCAACAACGAATAGTAATAATTTGATATTTAAGGAAAATACATCAACAAGTGATTTAAGTTGTACAAATATAACTGATAAATTTAGTGTATCTAATAATAATGCTAAGCTTACTTATAAAGCAGGATTAATATCAGCCCCAGAAATGAACCTGTTAAATAACAATAATGTAAGAAAAAATACAAATACTTATTATACTATATCACCTAATTATAACGGTTCCTTACCATTCCTTAATACAATTTTATCAGGTGGTAGTATTAGTAAATCCGATATTACTACTAATAATAGTATAAGACCAGTAATATCATTAATAGAAGGAATAGAGTATATCTCCGGTGATGGATCTATGACAAATCCATATGTAGTAGATTTACCAGCAACTACAAACACACTTATGAAACATAATGTTGGAATAGGTTCGACTTTTGGAAAGGCGATATCAAGAGATAATTTTGAATCAATAATAACAGTAAATAATAAAATAGTACCAAGTAATGCAATAGATTCATGGGATGTATCTAATAATCAAAACGGAAGTGTAATGGCATGGTATAAAGATGATGATTCAAATGGAAAATATGAATTATATATAGGACAAGATGGAGGAGTACTAGCCAATCCAAATAGTAGTTATGCATTCTCTAATTTCAAAAATGTAACTACAATAGATTTATCAAATTATAGTACAACATTAGTAGGAAATATGAAACATATGTTTTACAATACTGGATATAATTCAACTTCATTTAATATAACTGGATTAAATAATTTCAATACATCGAAAGTTAAAAACATGCAATATATGTTTTCTTATACAGGTTATAGTGCAACAACATGGAATATAGGAAATTTAAATAGTTGGGACACGTCAAGTGTAACAAATATGGCATTTATGTTTGATGATGCAGGAAAAAGTGCCACAGCATGGAGTGTCGGAGATTTGAGTAGTTGGGATACTTCAAATGTAACAACAATGCAATCTATGTTTTATGAAGCAGGCTATAAAGCCACAACGTTTAGTTTAGATTTAAGTGATTGGGACACATCAAGTGTAACAAATATGTATGGTATGTTTTCTAGTGCATGGTATAGTGCCACATCATGGAGTATAGGAGATTTAAGTGATTGGGACACCTCAAGTGTGACAACTATGTCAAATATGTTTTCTAGTGCAGGTTATAGAGCAACAACATTTAATATAGATTTAAGTGATTGGGACACATCAAGTGTAACAAAAATGGATGGTATGTTTTATAGTGCAGGACGAAATGCCACAACATGGGATATTGGAGATTTAAGTGATTGGGACACATCGAGTGTAACAGATATGGATGGTATGTTTCATATTGCAGGGTATTTTGCCAAAACATGGGATATTGGCAATTTAAGTAATTGGAACACCTCAAGTGTAACAAATATGTCATATATGTTTAAAGATGCAGGATATTATGCCACAACATGGAATATTGGCAATTTAAGCAATTGGAACACCTCAAGTGTAACAATGATGCAATCTATGTTTTCTAGTGCAGGGCGAAGTGCTTCAACATGGAGTATTGGAGAATTAAGTAGTTGGGATACATCAAGTGTGACAAATATGTCATCAATGTTTTATAGTGCAGGCTATAATGCCACAACATGGAGTATTGGAGATTTAAGTAGTTGGGATACATCAAGTGTGACAACTATGTCATCTATGTTTTATAGTGCAGGCTATAATGCCACAACATGGAGTATAGGAAATATAAGTAATTGGAACACCTCAAGTGTAACGAATATGCAATCTATGTTTGCTGGTGCAGGACATAGTGCTACAACGTTTAATAGCATTGGTACATTAAAGGTGTATGCTACAAATATTTCAAACATGTTTAAAAGTTCTCCTAAAGCAAAAGCAACACTTTCTATATATAGTAATCCAACATCTTATACTCAAGCTTTTGATGAATCAGCAACAGACTCTGGTGCTTTAATAACAGTTAATTACTCTAGTGCTACAACCAATATAGATAATATAATTGCAACTAAATCATCTAACAGTAACGTTGTTAAAGGATCTTTAATAAATTAAATATTTAGAAATTATTTAAAAATATCTATAAAGAGAAATTAATTTTTCTCTTTTTTTCTATTTAATGATATAATAAATTCTAGTGACTTTAAGAGGTGTAGTATGAAACGTAGTGAAGTAGATATGACTAAAATAAGCCCAATGATGGCTAAATACTTAGAAATAAAAGAAAAATATAATGATACTATCATTTTCTATAGATTAGGGGACTTCTATGAAATGTTTTTCGAAGATGCAATACTTTGCTCTCGTGAACTTGAATTAACATTAACTGGAAGAAATGCAGGGCTTGATGAAAGAGTACCAATGTGTGGGATACCTCATCACGCTTATTTACAATATCTTGAAAAACTAGTAGACAAAGGATACAAAGTAGCAATCTGTGAGCAATTAACAGATCCTAAAGAATCTAAAGGATTAGTTGATAGAGATATCGTTGAAGTAGTAACAAAAGGAACAATAATCGATAATACATTATCTGAAAAAGATTCTAACTATATAGGAAATATCTATGACTTTGAATACTCCTATGGAATAAGTTATGCTGATATCACAACAGGATACTTCTATGTTTTAATACTTGATCATGATAAAGACAAAGTAATAAAAGAAATAATAAATAGAAATATAAAAGAAATAATAGTAAACGATAAAGTAGATAGGGAAATAATATATCTTTTGAAAAATAATTATCATATACTTACTACAATAAGAGATGATATCTATGATAAAGAAGACTATGACTATATTTCAAGTGACTTAAAAGATATCAGAATGAAAACAGTAATTAATCACTTACTTTCATACATACTTGAAACTAAAAAAGGGGATATGTCTCACTTACAAAAAGCAAGTGTTGTAGACTTAAATCAATATTTACTATTTGATAACCATACTAAAAGAAATCTTGAACTAGTTGAAACATTAAGACTTAAAGAAAGAACATACTCACTTTTATGGTTACTTGATAAAACTAAAACAGCTATGGGAAGTAGACTATTAAAATATAATCTAGAAAACCCTTTAACGGATAAAGAAGAAATAGAAAGACGCTATAGTATTATAGAAACATTACTTACAGAGTTTATTCAAAAGAACGACCTAATAAACTACTTAGATGAAGTATATGATCTTGAAAGATTATCAGGACGTGTAGCATACGGGAACTTAAATGCTAGAGACTTATTACAACTTAAAAGATCATTAAAAGTATTACCAGGTATTAAAAATATTTTAAAAGACATTAAATTCTATAAAACAATTGATACTTTTGATGATTTATATAATTTACTTGAAAACTCTATTATAGAAGATCCTCCAATATCTATTAAAGAAGGAGGAATAATAAAAGATGGATACAATAGTGAATTAGATGAATTAAGAAGTATAAGAAGTGGATCAAAAGACTTTATATTAAAAATAGAAAAAGAAGAAAAAGAAAGAACTGGAATTAAGAATTTAAAACTAGGATACAATAAAGTATTTGGTTACTATATAGAAGTAAGTAAAGGAAGTATTCCACTTATAAAACCAGAATATGGCTATGACAGAAAGCAAACACTTGTTAACTGTGAAAGATTTATTACAAAAGAACTAAAAGAAAAAGAAAACATAATAGTAGGAGCAGAAGAAAAAATAATAAATCTTGAATATAAATTATTCATGGAAATAAGAGATAAAGTTAAAGAATACATTGAAAAAATACAAGAAACATCAAAGACAATTGCTCTTATTGATATGCTAGTATCACTTACAACAGTTGCAGAAGAAAATAACTATATTAAACCAAAATTAGTTAACAATAGAAAAGTAGAGATAAAAGATGCTAGACATCCTGTTGTCGAAAAAGTAATCAAAGATGAGTTTGTTCCAAATGACATTATAATGAATGATGATGTTGATGTACTTTTAATAACTGGACCTAATATGGCTGGTAAATCAACTTATATGAGAACACTTGCAATTATAATAATAATGGCTCAAATAGGATCCTTTGTACCTGCTAAAAGCTGTTCTATTCCAATATTTGATAAAATATTTACAAGAATTGGTGCAAGTGATGATTTAGTTAGTGGGGACTCAACATTCATGGTTGAAATGAAAGAAGCTAATAACGCAATACATGAGGCAACAGAAAATAGTCTAATTCTATTTGATGAATTAGGACGTGGTACAGCAACATACGACGGAATGAGTCTTGCTCAAGCAATACTTGAATACGTTCATGACAAAATACATGCTAAAACAATGTTTTCGACCCATTATCATGAATTAACAGTACTAGCAAAAGACTTAAAAAAGTTAAAAAACGTTCATGTAAGTGCTCAAGAAGAAGAAGGAAAAATAACATTCTTACATAAAGTAAAACAAGGAGCAGTAGATAAAAGTTATGGAATACATGTAGCAAGTCTTGCTCATTTACCAAAAGAAGTAATAGATAGAGCAAACGAAATATTAAGTTATTATGAAACTAAAAATAAAAAAGATAACTCTTTTGTACAGATAGAACTGCCTCTTGACTTTAAAGAAGATGATGATTCAAATGAAATAATAATTGATAAACTTAAAAAAGTTAATCCTCTTGAAATAACACCTATAGAAGCACTAAATATTCTTTATGAATTAAAACAAAACATAAATAAGTAATTGTAAGAATTAGTTTTTAATTATATAATAATATTATAGTAGGTGATGTAAATGAATATAATTGACATAATAGTAATACTTTTAATAATTATGTTTGGAGTATGGGGGATGAAAAGAGGTGCTATAAGAAGTTTTGTAAGTTTAGTAGGAATAATACTTGTATTTATCCTTGCATATTTACTTAAAAATCCTATTGCAGAATGGATGAGCCTTAATTTACCATTCTTTAACTTTACCGGAAGTTTTAAAGGAGCGACAATACTAAATGTTATAATTTATCAGGTAATAGCATTTCTAATTGTATTCTTTATTCTTTTAACTATCTATGAAGTAGCAATGCATATTTCTGGATTAATAGAAAGAATTATTAAACTAACAATAATATTATCTATTCCCACTAAAATAGTAGGTTTTATTATTGGTCTAATTGAAGGAGTACTAGTATCTCTTCTTGTAATAATGATATTATCTCTTCCAACACTAAAATTTGATTTAATAAATGAGTCAAACATAAGAAATTATCTATATAGCCATAGTCCAATAATAGGAAATATTACTAAAAATACTAATTCTTCAATTGAAGAAATAATGGCTTTAACAGATAAATTTAGTGAAGAAGAAGAAAGAGAAGAGTTTAATATAGAGTGCTTTGATATATTACTTAAACACAAAGTAATAGGTCCAGATTTCAGTGAAAGATTAGTAGCAAGTGGTAAATTAAAAATAGATGAAAATAAAGCTAAAGCAATAATTAATAAATATAAAGATTAAAAAAAGTGATTATTTTATTAATCACTTTTTATACTTCTATTATCTTTTCTTTTTTACTTATAATATGATAATTATTTTCTAAATAAGAAAGAGTACTTTTATCACACGAAATATAATATCTAACATTCTCTTGAAACTCTTTTTTATAATCACATTTTAAATAGTAATCTAATTCCTTTTGTTTATCATAACTAACTTCAATAACTACTTCATAACCATTAACAAGATCACACAAATTAGCAAGATTAATAACGTCACTTGAAGCTTTCCTATAAGCGCGAATTAAGCCACCAGCACCTAATTTTATTCCACCAAAGTATCTTATTACAACACATAAAACATAGTTAAGCTCTTTTTTATTTAAAGTATCCATAATAGGAACACCTGCAGTACCACCTGGTTCATTATCGTCACTTGATTTTTTATAATCATCAATAATATAAGCATAGCAATAGTGGGTTGCGTCTTTATATTTCTTTTTAATATCATCAAGGATTAAAGGAACGTTAGAAACATCTTTTACCTTAATAAGTTCTGATATAAAAATCGATTTATTAATAGTAAACTCACTTTTAACATTTTCACGAATAGTTTTCAAAATAATCACCAATATAATTATATATTAATTTACTTTTTTTTAAAAGTGTGATATAATATCTCATCGAAAAAAGGGTGGTTAGAATGAAAAATCTAGAAATTAAAAAATTAAATAAATCAGTTCTTGAAAAAGCTACTTTAATATGCAAAGGTAGTGGATTTATGAAAACATATGATTTAAATAACGGAAATATATTAAAATTATTAAAAGAAAAAGATGAAAGAAACTTTCTTCATTTTGCATATTTTGATGAATTCAAAGAATGTCTAGAAGAAAAGTTAAAACTCGCAAAATACATTTATTCAGATAGTATTGTGCTTCCTAATGCAATTTATATGAAAAATGACAATGTAGTAGGATATTCAGTACCTAAAATAGACTTAAAAAGTATAGATCAAATAATAGAAGAAGAAAACTATGATATTGATTTTATTAGTAAAACATTTGATGCCTTATCATACGAAGTAAGGAAAAATAACAAAGAAGAAATACTATTTCCAGATCTTGGTAATATCAGTAATGTATTTATGGATAAAAAAGACTTCAAAATTAAATTTATTGACTTTGATGGATTACAAATAGGAGATTATGAATCTTACTCAGTTTCTTCATTAA
Organism: Bacilli bacterium; assembly: GCA_017477845.1. GTDB lineage: Bacteria > Bacillota_I > Bacilli_A > RF39 > UBA660 > RUG13868. The sequence goes on along the minus strand of JAFUTR010000007.1, from coordinate 17,926 downwards.
TGGATAAAGGAACAGACTTAATATTTGGAAATAAAAAATATGTAGATAAAAAAACAACTCTATTTACAACTGATTTTGATAAAGCATCACTTCTTACATTGTATTTATACTTTTTAACTGGTAAAAATATTGTTGACCTTCCAAATACTATTTATGAAGCAAGAAATAATATTCCAAAAGTGAATGAAGAAAGATTTAACAAACTATTAGATGAATTAAAACTATTAAATACACCAATTGAAGATGATATAAGAAGAATGTTTGACATAACTAGATCAAACAATTATCCAAATACAGCAATTAAAAAAATGGCAAAAATTTACAAAAAATAATGATATACTATAGGAGGTGAAAGTATGAATGAAGATATTAAAAAACATATAAAAGAAAAATTATCATTAGTACCAGAACGTCCTGGAAGTTATCAAATGAAAAATAAAGATGGAATTATAATATATGTAGGAAAAGCCAAAAATTTAAAACGAAGACTAAGTAGCTATTTTAATCGTACAGTTACGGGTAAGACTTATATGCTTGTAAATGATATAGTAGACTTTGAATATATTGTTACAAATAGTGAGTTAGAATCATTAATTCTAGAAATAACACTAATTAAGAAATATGATCCTAAATATAATATTTTATTAAAAGATGACAAAAGTTATCCATATATCGAGCTAACTGATGAAAAGTATCCTGTACTTAAAGTAGTTAGAAATCTAAATAGAAAGAAAAACAAATCTAAAAACAAATATTTTGGCCCATATCCAAATGTAACTGCTGCAAGAAAGACAGTAGAGATAATAAACAGAGTTTACCCACTTAGAAAATGTAATCATTTAGGAAAAGATTATTGTCTTTATTATCACATAAATGAGTGTCTTGGATACTGTAAGATGGAAAACGTTAATCATGATGAACTTAATAAAATGAAACAAGAAATAATATCATTTTTAAATGGAAACAAAGAAATAATTTCTAAAAAAATTGAAGAAGATATGATTAAAGCAAGTAATGAAATGAATTATGAAAAAGCACTTGAGCTTAAAACAATGTTAGAAGATATTAATATAACACTTGCTAAGCAAAGAATTGACTTAAATAGAAATTACAATTTTGATTTATTTGGATACTATAATGACAAGAATTATCTTGCAGTAGAAATATTCTTTATAAGAGATGGAATCTTATTTGGACATCACTCTGATATATTTAATTTTGTAGGTGAAGTTGAAGACTCAGTTTTGGAATATATTATTAAATATTATGAAAAAGGAAATATCGTTCCTAAAGAGATGATTGTAGGAGAAGAAATAAATAAAGAATTATTAGAGTCATATTTTAACACAAAAGTTACAACTCCTAAAAAAGGAGATATTAAAAACTTATTAAATTTAGCAGGATCAAACGCAAAAACAACACTTGAAAATAAAGTTACAACATTAAAAAGAAATGATGAAGCTAGACTAAATGCCATAAAAGACTTAGAAAATGCCTTAGGTTTTCCTGTTCATAGAATAGAAACATTTGATAACTCTCATTTGTTTGGAACATTCTATGTAGCAGGGATGGTTGTTTTTGATGATTTCATACCTAATAAAAATCTTTATAGAAAGTTTAAAATAAGTACAGATGTTAAAGATGATTTAGCAGCTATGAAAGAAGTTATCTATAGAAGATACTTTAGAGTTTTGATGGATGATTTAGAAAAACCTGATTTAATAATAGTTGATGGAGGAGAAACACAAGTAACAGTAGCAAAAGAAATAATTGGTTCTCTTCATTTAGATATAAAAATAATTGGCCTTAAGAAAAATGATAAGCATAGAACTAGTCAAATAATTAATTCAGATTTAAGAGTAATAGAAGTAGATCCAAAAAGTAATTTATTCTTATTTTTAACAAGAATTCAAGATGAAGTTCATAATTATGCAATAAGCTATCACAGAACCATAAAAGCACATGGAATGCTTTCAAGTTTACTAGATATGGTGGAAGGAATTGGAGAAGTACGAAAAAAAGAGCTTTTAAAGAAATATGGGTCAATTAAGAAGATGAAAGAAGCAAGTATTGAAGATCTATCTAAAATACTTTCTACAACAGTTGCAGAAAATTTAAAAGAATATTTAAAAAATATTGAAACATAAAAGCAAAATTTACTTTTATGTTTTTTTCTAGTATAATTATTTCAGGTGATAAAAATGGGAAAAATAGAAGTAATGAGTGAAAACTTAGCAAATAAAATAGCTGCAGGTGAAGTAGTAGAAAAATGCATGAATGTAGTAAAAGAACTAGTTGAAAATTCAATTGATGCTAATTCTACTGAAATAAAAATAAATCTAATAGACAGTGGTGTTAAAGAAATAACTGTAACTGATAATGGAATAGGCATGGATAAAGATGATGCGCTTCTTGCTTTTTCACGCCATGCAACAAGTAAAGTAAAAAGTTTAGAGGACTTATTTTATATTAATAGCTTAGGTTTTCGTGGAGAAGCATTACCATCCATTGCAGCTGTGAGCTTAGTTGACATGAAAACAAGTAATGGAAGCGTTGGAACACATGTAGTAATAGATGGAGGGGAATTAAAAACTGTTGAATCAAGCGACTTAAAAACAGGTACTAAAATAACAGTCAAAAACTTATTTTATAACACCCCAGTAAGATTAAAATATCTAAGAAACTTATATACAGAACTTGCAAATATAACCGAATACGTCGACAAAATGGCTCTTTCTTTTCCTAATATAAGATTTACCTTAATAAATAATGAAAAAATACTTTTAAATACAGATGGAAGTAATAGTTTACTAAAAGTGATAGGTAATGTATACGGAATGGATATTGCTAAAAAAATGATTGAAGTAAACAAATCAAATGAAGATTATGAATTAAAAGGATACATTTCATATCCAGAATGTGCTAAAAGTTCTAAATCGAATATCAATATTTTAGTAAATGGAAGAGCAATTAAAAATAATGAAATTAATAGAATAATACTCGATAGCTATCACTCATATATACCAGATGGGAAAGTGCCAATTATAGTACTTAATATAAACGTTGATCCAATACTAATAGATGTAAATGTTCATCCAACAAAAATGGATATAAAATTTTCTAAAATGGACACATTAAAAGACTTATTATCAAAAACAATTAAAGAAAAATTAGAAAAAATTAACTTAATACCAGAAGCTAAACCCGTTAATTATGTTGAGCACTATGATTATATTAAAGATAATACATTTGAAGATAATAGCTCTAAGGAAAAAGAAATAGATAATGGTAATAAAGTTATAGAAGAATTATCTTTAAGTTTTGAAAATGATGAAAAGATGGAAGTAAATGAAGAAAAAGTTTCATATCAATCTAGTGATAAAAGTGATGAAGACACATTAAGAATTAAGAAAATGTATCCAATTGGAGCAATTGATGCAACGTATATAGTTGCAGAAAATGAAGATGGAATGTACTTAATTGACCAACATGCTGCAGCAGAAAGAATTAATTATGAAAAATACCTAGATAAACTATCACATCATGACAATGAAACAATAGATTTATTAGTGCCTATAAAAATAGAACTGACTAAAAAAGATTTTATTATACTTAAAGAACACTTTGATATTTTAACTGAAATGGGATTTACTGTAGAAGAATTTGGAATAAATACTATAATAATAAGAACTCATCCATATTGGATTCCTAAAGATAGAGCTGATGATTGTATAAGAAAAATGATTGATATAATAACAACTGAAGAAGATTTTAGTAGTGAAAAGTTCATTGACAGAATAGCAGCAGGAGTAGCCTGTAAAGCGTCAGTAAGAGCACACGAAGTAATATCTCTTACTGACATGGAAGACTTATTAGAAAGATTAAGGCATGTTAAAAATCCATTTACATGTGCGCATGGAAGGCCAACAATAATAAGTTACTCATATTATGAACTTGAAAAAATGTTTAAAAGAATTCAAGATTAATTGCAATTTTAAAATAATAATATATAATATATAAACGGTGATAAATATGGAAAAAAATAAAAATGAAATAATCGGAAAATACTTAATTGAAAACAGCTTAGTACTACAAGAAGATATAATACTTGAATATGCAACTGATTTAGTAAATGGAATATCAGTTAATCATGACTTTTACAAAAATGAAAGATTTCTTTTTGTAAGAGGAATACCATCAATTAAAATGATTAATAAGACTTTAATCGTGCCATTAAATAAGACAAAATACAATATTAACTTTATATCAAGTATTTTTGATGAATATACAAAAAAGTGCATTAAAAAAGTAGAAAAAGATTGTAGTTTCAACATAGCACTTATTGAAGAAAACGAAAAAAAATATGAGCGTAAAAAATTAAAACTAGTTAAATATCAAGAAGAATTAAATGCTAAAGGTGTAATCGGAACACTTATAGAAGAAAAAATAAATGATAAAAAACTATTACTATTAACTAATAGGAGATAAAATGAAAAAAAATATAATAGTAATAGCAGGGCCAACAGGAGTGGGGAAAACAAAACTAAGTGTAAGTCTTGCAAAAATAATAAATGGCGAGATAATAAATGCTGATTCTATGCAGTTTTATAAAGATTTAAATATAGGTACTGCTAAAATAAAAGAAGAAGAAAAAGAAGGAATTCCCCATCACTTATTCGATATAATTGATGTAGAAAAAATGTATACAATATATGACTATCAAAAAGACTGTAGAAAGAAAATATTAGAGATAGAAAAAGCTAATAAAACTCCAATATTAGTTGGAGGAAGTGGGCTATATATAAGAAGTGCTTTATATGACTATAAACTAGAAGAAGAAAATGAAAAAGTTGATCTTTCTAATTATACAAATGAAGAATTACTTAATAAATGTAAAGAAATAGATGAAAGATGCAACATTCATGTAAATAACAGAAAACGTCTTGAAAGATTTATAAACTGTAACATGAATAATCAAGAAATTAAAAAAGATTCAAAACCACTATACAATTTTATAATTATAGGTCTTACAACAGAAAGAGAAAACTTATATAATATAATTAATAAAAGAGTAGATAAAATGATAGAAGAAGGCTTAGTTGACGAGGTAATGAAATTATATAATAAAAATATAAGAAGTAAAGCAATAATGACAGGTATTGGTTATAAAGAGCTATATCAATATTTTGATAATAAAATTACTCTTGATGAAGCAATTGAACTAATTAAAAAGAATTCAAGACATCTTGCTAAAAGACAATATACATTTTTTAACAATCAATTTGATATGAAGTGGTTTAATACAGACTATAACAATTTTAATAATACAGTAGAAGAGGTTTTTAATTATTTAAAAGATAAAAAGGTGGTTTAAATGCAAAGGTATTTTGTAAATAGTAAAGAAAATAATATCATAATAATAAATAAAGAAGACTCTCATCACATTAAAAATGTAATGAGAATGTCTTTATATGATAAAGTTGAACTTATCTATGAAAATACCATTTATATTGGAGAAATAATAGAGTTATCTGATAATGTAAAATGTAAAATAATAGAAGAAAAAGAAAATAAAGAGGACAAAACACCAAAAGTCATAATTGCTCAAGCACTTGTTAAAGAACAAAAAATGGACTATATTTTACAAAAAGCATGTGAATTAGGGCTTTTTGAATTAATACCAATAAATACTGAAAGATCAGTTGTAAAGTTAGATAAAAAAGATAACAAAAAAATTACACGTTGGTGTAAAATTTTGAAAGAAGCAAGCGAACAGTCAAAAAGAGTAAACATCCCCAAAATCGACAAAATACTTGATTTAAAAGAATTAAAAGAGATTAAAGCAGATTATAAGTTTATTTGTAGTGTCAAAGAAAATACAAAAACTATTAAAAGTGTATTATCAAATATCAATATTAGTGATACAATTATATTTGTAATAGGCCCAGAGGGTGGACTAAGTGAAAAAGAAGAAAACTTACTTGAGACTTACGGTTATAAAAGAGTAAGTTTTGGGCACAATGTCCTAAGAACGGAAACAGCCTCACTCTTTGTCCTAAGTGCAATTAACTATGAATTTATGGGGTGATACTTGTGAGTGAGCTTTTAAATAGTTTATCATCAAACAATTTAGTTTTATTATGTGTCATTATGGGTGTAATTGCACTTGTTTTAGCATCATCTATTGCCTTTGAAATATATAAGAGCAATAAAAAATTCCTTGAAAATGAGAAAATAAAGAAACAAGAAGAAAGTGACAAAAATGAGAAAAAACTAAAAATAAAAGAAGCAAGTGACATAAAATATGAGGAAACAAACAAAGAATTAGAAAAAACAAAAGCTCAAGAAGAATTAAAAGCATTAAAAGAAAAATTACAAAAAGAAGAAGAAGAAAAAGAAAAATTATTAAAATTAAATTTAGAACTTTCAAATAAAAAACAAGAAAAACTTGAAGTGTTGGAAGAAATTGATAAAAAAGAAGAAAAGAAACCTGAAATAAAAATAGAACCAGTTATTAAGGAAGAAATAAAGCAAAACAATAACATAGAAAAAGAAGTAATAATAGAAGAAAAACCAAAAGAAGAAATTGAAAGAACCGTAATAAAAGTACAAGCACCAAAAGAAGAGACTAAAATAAATAAAGAAAAAGAACTAGATGAAGCTTTAATGAAAGTAAGAATTGGGGTAAGCGAAGATAATAAACCTAAAGAAGAGGAGAAAAAAGATAATAGTAATAAAGAAATAGATTTCTTAGAAGATTACAATGATGAAGAAGATGCTATTATTAGTTATGACGAACTAAAAAAATCTCAAACTTTTGGTTATACTGATGAAGAGATGGATAGATATATGGACGAAGAAGACGCGATAATAAGCATTTCAGAACTAGAAAAATTATATCTAGAATCTCAAAAAATAGAAGTAGAAAATGATATAAATAGTAGTTCTAAAGTAAAAGAATTTGAAATGAAGAAAGTAGAAGATCTTCCTGAAATAGCCGAAAGTAATAATTTTCAAAACAGTCCATTCATATCTCCAGTATATGGAATGAGTAAAACCGAAAAAGAATTATTACTTGAACAAACAGCTAATTTAGAAAAGTTAAATGAAGAAATTAGGAAAACTAACGAATTCCTAAAAACATTAAAAGATTTGAAAAAGAACTTAGATTAGTTCTTTTCTTTTTAGAGGTGAAGTATGAAAGTAGGTATATATACACTAGGATGTAAAGTAAATACATATGAAAGCGAATATATAATTAATGAACTTAAAAAAAATAACTTTGAAATAAGAGATTTTGATGATATTAATGACATATATATAATAAATACTTGTACTGTTACTAATAATTCAGATTCTAAAAGTAGAAAAATGATTAGACATGCAAGGAAATTAAACAAAAATGCTTGCATAGTAGCAGTCGGATGTTTCATTGAATATAATAAAAAAATAATAGAAGATCTAATGCCTGAAATAGATATAATTGTTGGAAACAAAGATAAAAGTATATTAGTCGATTTAATTAATGATTACATGATTAATCACAAAAGAATAAATGATATACAAGATAATTTTGATGAAAATTTCGAAGATATGTTTATTGATAACTATAACACAAGAACAAGAGCTTTTGTAAAAATACAAGACGGATGTGAAAACTTTTGTAGCTACTGTGTAATTCCAAGAGTAAGAGGTAAATGTAGAAGTAAAGATAAAGAGAAAGTAATAAAAGAAATAGAAACACTCGTAAAAAATGGATATAAAGAAATAATATTAACTGGAATACATACAGGTAATTATGGAGTTGACATTAATACAAACTTTGCAAGTCTTTTAAAAGAAATAGTAAAAATAGAAGGTTTAAAAAGATTAAGAATATCATCCATTGAGGCTACAGAATTAACAGATGATGTACTTGATATAATCAAGAATAACAAAGTAATTGTGAATCACTTCCATATCCCTATACAATCAGGAAGTGATAAAGTTCTAAAAATAATGAATCGAAAATATAATATTGAATACTTTAAAAATATCATTGATAAAATTAGAAAGATATCACCTGATGTTTCAATTACTACTGATATTATTACAGGTCATCCTGGAGAAAATGACGAAGAATTTAAAAATACATTAGAAAATGTTAAAAAAATTAATTTTGCTAAGTTACATGTTTTTCCATATTCTGTTAGAAATGATACTCCATCATCTCGCCTTGCACAAATCCCAGACTACATAAAAAAAGAACAAACAGATAAATTACTTGCATTATCTAACAAACTAGAAATAGATTATATGAAGAAATTTTTAAATAAAAATCTAGAAGTATTATTTGAAACAAGTAAAGATGGGTATTCTTATGGACATACAACAAATTACTTAACAGTAAAAGTACTAGGAACTATTCCAAGTTCGACATTTAAAAATGTAAAACTAATTAACATTGAATATCCTTATATATTTGGAGAAATAATCGATGAAGATTAATAAATGGAATGAAATAACTTATAATAACTTTATTAAACATCTTAAAAGTTTAGGAGATAATAAAACAAAAGAATTTAATAAAAAAATAATAAATACAAATTATGAAATGATAGGTATTAAAACACCAGTATTAAAAGCGATTGCAAGAGAATTAAGTAAAGATGATATTGAAGGATTCTTAAATATAGCTAAAGATAAATATTATGAAGAAGTATTAATAGAAGGTATATTAATAAGCTATATTAAAGATATTAATACATTTATAAATTACTTTAATATCTACATTAATAAAATAGACTGCTGGGCTTTATGTGATAGTGCAGTATCTTGTTATAAGTTATTTAAAACGAATGATTTTTCAGAACTAAGCTTAGAATTAATATTAGATAGCAGAGAATATATCGAAAGAGTAGGATACGTAATATTACTTGATTACTATGTTGATGCTGAACATATTGATATGATACTAGAAATATGTAGAAAAGAATCATCATATTACTATGTTAATATGGCCATATCATGGCTTTTATGTGAGTGCTTTATAAAGCAAAAAGAAAAGACATTATCACTTTTAAAAGAAAAATCATTAAATAAGTTTGTACAAAATAAAACAATATCAAAAATATGTGATTCTTATAGAGTTACAAAAAAAGATAAAGAAAAAGTTAAAAAGTTAAGAATAGAGTAGTTTCTTGACTTTTTTTAAATGTAAAAAAGAAAGAAAGAACATATTACATATAATTGCAATTATTAAATTATATAAACCTATTTTCAAAAAGCTTAAAACAATTATTAAACATAATTTAAAAATAGTACTTAAAACATTATTAATCATTACAGTTTTAGATTCGCTAATCGCTTGTAAAATACTTTCTAAAGGATATTCAATATATAAAATTATAAAGAAAAAGGAAAGAGTTTTAAGATAGTTTACACCTAATGTCGATCCATATAAAGCATTTAAGAAAAAGGATGCTTTAAAATATAATAATGATGACGTTATCAATCCAATTACTACGGAAATAAGAAGTACTTGATTAATTCTTTTCTTAATCGAGTTTAAATCCTTTTTAACGTACTTTTTTGCTATATCAGGTATAAGAGCACTAGATAAAGCATTCATTAAAAATGAAGGCATTAAAAGAAGTGGAAGAACATATCCTTCAATAAGGCCATATTCTCTAACAATAAAATTATTTGAATATCCATTAATATTTAAGAAAGTAGTTATAACAATAGGTTCGAAAAAATAAGAAATAGACTGAATTAATCTTGATCCAGTTGTAGGAATAGCAATTGAAAAGACAGACTTAACACAATTTTTATCGATTAATAAATCTTTTTTTCTTATTTTCTTATCCTTAATAAATAATAAAAGCACTATAATGGATGAAAATTCACTAACTACATTTACAAGTATTAATAATGAAACCACTACAACTATCCCTTTGTTAATAAACATTGGTATAATAAATACGATTAATGATAATCTTACTATTTGTTCACATATTAAGGATAGAATATGGGGAAACATTTTTTCTTTTCCAAAAAAATAGCCTCTTAAAATGCTAGACAAAGAATCAAAAGGCAAAACAAAAGAAATAGAAATAATTGGAATTAATGTTCTTTCATCAAACAAAAATTTAGATATAATAGGAGCAATTATAAATATTAAAATCATTAATATAAAATTGTATAATAATGATATAGGAATAATAGATAAAACAATTTTTTTATTATTATGAGAACTTTCTGCAATAAGTTTAGATAAGGCAGTAGGAAGACCAAACTGAGAAATTGTCATAAAAAGAGCAAAAGTCGGAAAAATAAGCATATAAAGACTAATAGAATCAAGTCCTACGATTCTTGTCATTACTATTTTAATAACCATTCCAAGTATTTTCGTAATGAGTCCACCAATTAATAAAATAAATGTAGATTTAAAAAAAGTATCTTTCATATGTCACCTAAGACATACTATGAAGATACTTTATTTTTTAGCATTTATTTTTAAGCATTTAATTATATTAATATTTTTAATATCAAAATCATAAAAAAAATATGTAACAAAAGTTACATAAACTAAATAATTGTTAAAACCCATCCAGCAACTAAAGTAAAAATCATAACAAATGCAAGAATTAGAGAAACAATTTTAATAGTCTTTTGGCTCATATTTTCACCTCATTATTAATTATATAAAAATAATAATTAATTGTCTAGATTTTTAGAATATTTTTAAAAAGTGCTAATATACTTTAATTGAAAAAAGTAAATAGAGGTGAATTATGAAAAGAAAATACTTTATATCAAAAATTAATTTAAAAAAGCAGAGAAAAATATATTATGTATTAATTGGACTAGCATTAACAGCACTTTTATTTGGTGTATTGTTTATCTTTTTGTTAAACGACAGTAATCTCTTACTTATAACAGAAAGCATAAATAAATATTTTAAAAGTATAGAACTAGGAAATATAAATATACTTATAAAAAACTTAATTAATAACTCTAGTTATATAATTTTAATATGGATACTTGGTATATCAATAATAGGTATACCAATCATCTTACTTTTATTATTATTTAAATCTTTCATATTTGGTTTTTCACTATCAAGTATTATATATACATTTAAAGGAAAAGGTATTTTACTATCATTAGCATATTTCTTTCCAAATAAAATTATTTATTTTATTACATTATTACTAATTACATTTTATTCTTTGTCATTTTCTATTAAATTATTTCATTTTTTATTCTTAAAAAAGCAAATAAATTTTAAAGAAAGTATGAACAAATATCTAAAAATACTAATAATATCTTTAATATCTTCACTATTAATTTCAATTTATGAAACTTTTATAACAAGTTACATTCTTAAATTCTTTAATATTTAAAAGTTTTATGGTAAAATATGATTGGTGATTTAAATGAGTAAAGTTATTGTTGGAATAAGTGGAGGAGTAGACTCAAGTGTTGCGGCAATTCTTCTTAAAGAGCAAGGATATGATGTAGAAGGATTATTTATGCGTAATTGGGATTCTTCAATTAATAATGATATAATAGGAAATCCTAATTTAAATAATAATATATGCCCACAAGAACAAGATTATAATGATGCTATAGAAGTATGTAAAAAATTAAACATTCCACTTCATAGAATAGATTTTGTAAAAGAATATTGGGATAATGTATTTGAGTACTTTTTAGATGAACTAAAAAAAGGGAGAACTCCAAATCCGGATATAATGTGTAATAAATATATAAAATTTGATTACTTTGCAAAAGAAGCAAAAAGATTAGGAGCAGATTATATAGCAACAGGTCACTATGCAAAAATGGAAAATGGATATTTAAAGAAAGCGAAAGATTCAAATAAAGATCAAACTTATTTTTTATGTCAGTTATCACATGAACAATTACAAAATGTTTTATTTCCACTTGGAGACTTAGAAAAAAAAGAAGTAAGAGAAATAGCAGAAAAATATGATTTAATAACAGCCCATAAGAAAGATTCAACTGGTATTTGTTTTATTGGAGAAAGAAACTTTAAAGGATTTTTAAGTAATTATTTACCTAGTCAAAAAGGTGATGTAATAGATATCGATAAAAATATAAAAGTAGGGGAGCATAATGGATTAATATACTACACTATTGGTCAAAGGAAAGGACTAGACATAGGAGGTAATAAAGATAGATTATTTGTAGTAGGAAAAAATCTAGAAAAAAATATATTATATGTTTCATTTAAAGAAGATAATGAATACTTATTATCTGATAGTGCTATAGTAGAAGATATTAATTTTAACTGTGAGTTAAGATCAAGCGAATGTACTGCAAAATTTAGATATCGTGCCGAAGAATATCCTGTTAAACTAGAATATTTAGAAGATGGAAATATAATAGTGAGATATAATAAAGTTAAAGCGGTAACACCTGGACAAGCATGTGTATTTTATTTAGATGATAAATGTATTGGTGGAGGAATAATAAAAGAAGTAAGGAAAAATAACAAAAAATTATGGTATCTTCTTTAAAAAAAAATATATTTACAGTTTACACTTGACAATGTAAAATGATTTGATAAAATTAAATTATAGAGTTTGGAGGTAATCTCAATGGATAAGTTAAATGAAATTTTAAATGAATTAGGAATTTCAAAAGTAAGATTAGCAAAGTATCTAGGTGTATCAAGACAAATGCTTTATAACTATTTAGCAATGAATAGTATTAAAGATTGGCCAAAAGAAAAATCAACTAGATTATTAGGACTTCTTAATATAAAAGGGGAGGAAGACTTACAAAATCTTCCAGTTGATAGCAATTATATAATGGAAGTTGAAGGAAGATTAAATGATGGGGTTAAAGATAGTTTAGATAAAGATGTTTTATCTGATTTAAAGGGATTTAATAAAAAAGAACAAGAACTATTAACAGATATAATAAATTTACTAAAAGAAAAGTTAGCCGATGATAAGTCAAAAGAAACATTCTATGCATATTCATACTTATATCATTATCTACAATCAATGGAAACAAATAGAGAACTTAAATACATACTAGCATATATGTCAAAATCGATGGGATTTACTGACCCTAACGAATTTGTATTTAATCAAGATCAACAATTCATATTTGAAGCTATATTGTTCTCTGGATTAACACTTTATAACAATGGCGGATCATCTAAAGTAAAACTAGCTGAAGCTCATAAGAGATTTGTTCAAGATATCGAACATAAAAATGAAGAAAAATTATCAAGAACTCAAGAATTAAATACTGCCAAAGTTCAAGCATTAAGAGAACTTGGATATAACGAAATAAATGAAGATAATGCAAAAGAAGTATTAGAAAAAATTGCAGAAATTCAATCAAGAAAAGTATAAATTTATAATTAAATAGACTTAATGTCTATTTTTTTATGATTATTATCATTAAATAAGAAAAAAGGCTAGGGGAAGATGAATATAACAATAGTAAAAGAAAGAAAACCACCCTATTTAAGCATTAATCAAAATAAAGAGTATTTATATACTCTTAAGCATATAAAAATAAAAATAAGAACTAATAATATAATAATAATGAATTTATAATGAATAAATTATCATAAACAACCTAAAAAAATATGTATAACTCCCCTTTTAAAATTTCAATTTTATAGGTGAGGGGAAAATAAATATATAATAATTAATAAAATTATATAAAGATGAATAATTATCAGTTTATAATTAAAAATATATTAATAATATAAATAATATATATAATTATTAATTGAATTATTATTATAAATATATATAAGCAAAAATCTATAATAATATATAGAAAAATAATATAAATAATTTATAAAATACTTATAAATAAATAATAATACTAAAAATAGAAATAGAAATTAATGTATAATTATTCATCTTTTTAAAGTTAAACTCTACTTCCCATAATTAGAGTTATTACAACTTAAAACACCTTTTAGAGGTGTTTTTATGATTTTTAAGAAGAAAAGCCCAAAAATATTTATTATTTCATGTCTACTATTAGACAATAATAAAGTTAAAATCACTTTTTTACTTAATCAAAATATAAAATTTAATATTTACAATGGATATTTTCTGTCTTCTATTATTTTAGACAATAGTAGGGCTATAAATAAAATAAAAATAGGTAAATGGATAAAATTTAAAGTAGATCTAGATAAGATTATTTACATTTATCAAACAAGTACCAATAAATTGATTTATAAACAAACATTTCTAGATAATTACATTTATATTGGAGATTATAATTCCTATGGTCACAAATTGATTTACAAAGCAAAAATAGAAGAAGATAAAACTTTAACACCTTTATATCGTGAATCTGATTATTTTAAGAGAGTAGGGGGTAAAAAAATATGATTGATAGGCCAAATTATTATGCTGTAATACCATCAATTGTTAGATATGATAGCGACCTAACGGCAAATGCAAAACTACTATATGGAGAAATAACTGCTTTATGCAATGAAAAAGGGTATTGTTGGGCTAGTAATAGTTATTTTTCAAAATTATATGGTGTGAGTGATAGAAGTATTCAAATGCTTTTAAAACAATTAAAAGATAAAGAATATATTAAAATTGAGATAATAGATAAACAATCACGAAAGATTTACATAGATTTTACAAGGTACGAAAAAAATTTCGTACCACCCACGAAAAAAATTTCACAGGGGTATGAAAAAATTTTCACCCATAATAATAAAAAGAATAATAAAATTGAATATGAAGAAATAAAAGAAATTAAAAAAGAAAATTTTTTTGATTATGATTGGTTAGAATAAAAAAATATGTTAAAATTGAAATGTCTAAGTCAAATTAGATAAAAAAACATAAGGTGATATAATCTATTAGCTCCAGATTAAAGCCTTACAATTTCTAGTAGTTCATGTAACTACTAGTTTTTTGTTGAATAGAGAAGTATTGTAACTTCTTGTCAAGTGGCTAAAATGGGGCTTTTTGCCCCATTTGAGGCGACGTAGTGCAACACTTGACAAGAGTAGGGAAGATATAATTGATTTTGTAACCTAGGAACTTGATTCCTAGGTTGGTACTTGCCAATGAAAGTACAAAAAAAATAGACGTCCACCTATATTCTTGATAAAGGTGGACGTCTTAGCGATAGAAAGTAGGTGTAAAAATGATAGATTTCCTTGAAATTTCAAGGCTTGAGAGGTGGTTGAAATCGCATACCACCGAAAATTATAAAAAAATTGACTATTCTTTTAGGTCAAAATGCTTGAAAAATGGACTTGATAAGTCTCTATATTGGTTAAAGTCCCCTACTTATTTTTTTAAACTTTTTTAATACATATTAGTACTTATAAACATATATTTTAATCAAATTTATAAAATCAATCTAAATTTAATATAATTAAAAATATATATAATATCAACAATTAAAAATTGCTTAAATAAAGATATACATAATTAATAAATTAGAATATTTTAAAAAAACGTGTTATAATCCTCTTATAATCAATTTATTTATAAAAAGGTGTAGATATATTAACTGATGCAAAAAAGTCCGTATATGGGCTTAAAATGGGTAATTATCAATGTTTTACTTTAAAACTTTGAACTTCCCATAATTAGAGTTATGTTGCCTAGCAAAATAAAATTATATAAATATCAAAATAAATATATAAATCTACTACTCTTCATATAATTTATTTTCTATAGTAATATAATCACTTAAATCAAATTTATTAATTCTTAATTCTAAATCTTCAATTAAATATTCTGGATCATACATAATCAAATTAGATTTATATATAAGATTATCAATAATTATTAATCTATAAAGTTTAATATCAAATATTATAATTACGTCAATAAATGAAATTAACTTTTTTTCTTTTATTGAATATCTTTTATTATCTATAAATTCATCATTTAAGCTATTTATATATCGTATAAGATATACCCTATCAGATAATCTAACATAGAGTAGTAGAACATATAAAATTACAGATATAGCCATAAATGCTCTCTCCCCTAACCCATATAAAGATGAAATTGAAATAATAAATAATAATAAAGTAATAAATAGTTCTTTTAAAAGTAATAAATCTCTTGTAAAATCAAATGCATATTTAATTCCTGGTGCAACATGTAATATTGTAATTGATCTATATAACCTATTCTGTTCACTAACTATTTTCTTATATTTTTTAAATATTATATACATAAGTATTAATAATACTAGTAGATAAAATATCTCTATATAGATAATTCTAATATAAACAAAAGAAATATAAGCCAAAATATAAATAATATAATTAATTAATTTATTATATTCTATCTTTTTTATAAACTTAATATCTTCAATATAATCTTCTACACTAGATTTATAACAAAAAACGCCTTTATTCTTTTGAAAAGATAAAATAAGTATAAATATATTAGCAATAAACAAAATGCTAAAAAACAAGGCATTTATGGCCTTATTGAAGGAAATCCCATATACAATAATAATAAATGAAGAAATAATAACTAAATAATCAAAAGAAGATAGTAGTTTCTTATTAAAATAGTGACTTCTTTTAATATTCTTTTTTATTAACAGAAAAGATATATAAGATGCTAAAGCTATTAAAAAGAAAATAAATGTAACAACATCAAAAAAATCATTATAAATATAAAGACCTAAATAATATATTACTGAAGAAAAAATATAAAAAATATTAATTATATTAGAAAATAATCTATATTTTAATAAATAATACTCATTTTTCTCTTTTATATATAAATTATCACTTTTATATTTATTAGAAAATACTATTAAAAAAATAATATTTAAAATAGTTAGTAAAATAGAGACATATATCATATTTTTACCTCCAATACTATTCTATCATAACAAATAAAAAAGAGAAATTATTTCTCTTTTTATAATTATTAATTAGGTATCCAGTTTACACCAAGAACAACTGTGCAATCACTATAACTAGAATCGCAAATATCTGTAGATATATAATCCTGTTTATTTTGAGAATAATAAGTATTAGTACAATTTCCACTTAAACAAATCCATTCTTTACCAGCTTCTACAGTGTACCCATCTCTAATAAAATATTCTCCTTGAGGATTATTAACATGCCCTACTCCATTTTTATGAGAATTTACTTCTGCACCATAATCAATTGAAATAGCATAATTTCTATATGATTCCATTCCAGGATAGTTTATCTTATACATTGAAATATCTCTAAAAGCAACTGAAGTTCCATTAATATTTATAGATTTATCTTCCATTTTCCAATCATAAGTATATCCTCTATATTTATGTGGAGTTCCATCTGCATTATTAGTAGTATTTAAAATAGTTACAGGAGTATTAATTCTAGTAGCGCCATTACCTGAGTGATATATTTTAGCAGTAGATGCTTTCCAAACAGCATAAAGATTGATTGTCTTATTGTTTTCACTAGTTAAATTATTAACTACTTGCTTATCAGTATAAGTACTAGAAGTTGCACTGCTAGATTCACTCCATCCCATAAATTTATAACCAAGTTTTTTAAAATTATTTGCAGTTAGTGTACAATCTTCTCCATAAGTACAAGTTATTGTATTCATAGTTCCACTGCTACTTCCATTTCCATTAAATTTAATTGTATATGTATTTGGATTCCATTTTGCATATAAAGTTATATCTTCTTTTTTATTAAATATACTTGAATTATTAATTATTGTAGTAAATGCTCTTTCTAAATACCATCCATTAAATGTATTCCCAACTTTTTCAGGTGTACATAAATTACCATATTTATTATATGGCCTTTTATATGTAACTTTTAAAGTTTTATCACTGCAAAGGCTTCCTCCATTATCATCATATCTAACTACAAAATCTCTATTTTTAACTACTATTAAATCACAGCTAGAAGTATTATTTGATTTAT
>JAFUTR010000006.1 GCA_017477845.1 Bacilli bacterium | reverse complement strand
GTTTTATATACAAAATAACGATTTAGATAAGTTAACAGATAAGATAACTTTTATATATATTTATCTTCCATTAATAAGGAAAAAATATTATAATAAAGGTGAATTAACAAAGCTTGAGAAACTAATGTTAATCTTTAATGAAGAGAAGACAAAAGAGATTGATAGCTTATCTAAGGAGGAAATGGTTATGGAAGAATATAGGCGTGATGCGGAAAATGCAAGTGTAGAAGAAAATGTAATAGGGCTATATGATAAAGAACTAGAAGATAAGATGATACAAGAAGCGATTAATAATAGATTATTACAAGAAGGTAAATTAGAAGGAAAACTAGAAGGAGTAATAGCAGTGGCAAAAGAAATGTTGAAAAGGAAAGTGTCAATTAGTGATATATCACAATATACTGGATTATCAAAACAAGAAATAGAAATAATATCTTATGATGTATAAAAGAAAACTATTTAGTATTTTTTTTCTATTTTATAATAGTTTAATTTTTATTATATTTATGATATTATTTAATTGGTGATAAAATGAAAGATGAAAAACAATTAGTTTTATTTTTTAGTAAAGGGACACAAATAGATGGAGCATATTTAGCATCCCATTTAAAAGAAAAATTTGATTCATTAAAAGATCCTATAGTAATTCCGTTTAATCCAAAAAATATCAACCAACCATTGATATTATTTAATCAAGGAAATATAAAATTAACTATTACAATATCAGATATATCGTTTGTATATAATAAAGAAGATCATGAAAAAAATTACAATACTATAATAGAGATTATTGAGTACTTTGAAGAACTTGATTTTTCATTTGAGCGAATGGGATATATTTCTACTTTTTTACATACAAAAAAAGAAAGAGAAAATTTTATAAATAATGTTTTTAAAGATAAAGATATGATTGAAAGCGAATTTCAATTATCATGGTATAAAAAAGAATTAATTGATTCAGTATCAGTTAATGTATGGCAAAGAAATATGACAGATATTATTAATAATGTTGATTTCGTAACAGTCTTTGACATAAATACTCCGATTGATGAAGTATATAATATTACTAGTGAGTTTTTAAAAGATTTTATTAAACAATGCGACAAATATATGAATAATAATGATAAAAAATTAAAGTAATAGCTATTATTACTTTTTTTGAGCAAAAATATCATTATAAAGATGAAAAAAATAACTTTTGTGATATATTATTAGTAAAGAAATGAGGTGACCTAAATGAATGGAAAACTATTACCTGCAGATACTTATATAGTAGTTAATAGAACAATTCTTTCAATAGAAGATAAAAAGAAAATTACTATGTTATATCAACCTATAATAGGTCACACAGCAGTTTCACTTTATTTGACTTTAATAGATGATCTTGAAAAAAGTGAGTTTATGAGTGAAGAGCAAACACACCATCACTTGGTAAGTACTATGCAATTAAAACTAAATGACATTATAATTGCAAGAGAA
The DNA here is from genome assembly GCA_017477845.1 of Bacilli bacterium. Taxonomy (GTDB): domain Bacteria; phylum Bacillota_I; class Bacilli_A; order RF39; family UBA660; genus RUG13868. The sequence goes on along the minus strand of JAFUTR010000006.1, from coordinate 21,836 downwards.
AAACTAGAAGCAGTTGGATTATTAAAAACATATGTCAAAGAGGAAAATGTTAATAATTATGTATATGTCTTATATTCACCCCTATCAGCTAATGACTTTTTTTCACATCCAATTTTAAGTGTTGTCCTATATAATAACTTAGGTAAAAAAGAATTTGATAAATTAATTAATTATTTCAAAGTCCCAAAAATTAATTTGAAAGACTATAAAGATGTTACAGCAAATTTTTCACAAGTATTTAATATTACAAGTGGGAATATAATTATTAATAATGACAATGTAGTAAAGAAAAATACTGGAACATTGAATCTTGATGATAAGATAGATTTTGATTTATTAATATCAAGTATTCCAAAAAAAATGGTTAGTGATAAGTGTTTTAATGATGAAGTCAAAAGCTTAATAAATGCTTTGGCATTTACTTATAATATAGATGATTTGAATATGCAAGGATTGGTAAGAAATAGTATTAATGAAAAAGGTTTGATAGATAAAACAGAATTATCAAAAAATTGTAGAAATTTTTATGAATTTGATAATGCTGGTAAACTTCCAACATTAATATATTCAAAACAGCCTGATTACTTAAAAAATCCACAAGGAGATAGTTCAAAACGTGCAAAAATGATTTATACATTTGAAAATGTTACACCTCTTGATTATTTGAGAAGTAAATATAAAACCGGTGAACCTACAATGAGAGAACTACAAATAATTGAAGATTTGATGGTTAAACAAAAAATGAAACCAGGAGTTGTGAATGTATTAATATCATATGTACTAAAAGTGAATAATAACAAATTTACAAGAAGTTATGTAGAAACTGTTGCATCCCAATGGTGTAGATTAAACATTGAAACTGTAGAAGATGCGATGGCTGCTGCAGAAAAAGAACACAAAAAAATTAAAAAGCTTATGGAAAGTAAAGTAAAGACCCCTACAACATATCAAAAATCTCAAAATAAAAGTGAAGAACTTCCAATTTGGTTTGAAAAAAATATAGAAAAACAAGAAATATCTAAAGAAGAACAAGAAGAATTAGATAATTTATTAAAAGAGTTCTAAAATGTTTGATAATATTTTGGAAAAGTGATAGAATAAAATATGTAAATCGTTGATGAAGAATAGTAAAATAATTAATTATTTATAGAGAACTAGTGTTTGGTGAAAACTAGTAATAATATTATTTGAATCTACTTCTGAGTGAAATATCAAAAGTATTTCCGGCATAGCCGTTATCTAAAATTAAGATCAAATAGGATGGTACCGTGATAATTCACTCCTATATTTGGTCTTTTTATTTTGTTTGGGAGGTAAGATGTTAAAAAAATATTTTGATGAAGACAAATATGAAGAAATTAAAAATAGTGATAATCTAATTTATAAAGCTTTAGAAATTGTAACAACTTTATTTGAAAATGATACAGATAAAGGTAAAATGCCTTATATGCTACATATTGAATACGTCTATAGGCATGTCTCCTCGCTTGATGAAAAGGTAGTAGCACTCCTACATGATGTAATAGAAGATAAAAAAGTAACTGAAAAAGACTTACTTGATGTTGGATTTCCTAAAAAGATTGTAGATGATGTTGTAATACTTACTAGAGTAAAGCCAATTGAGTATGATGATTACATAGAAAACATATTAAAAAAAGGATCACGTGAAGCATTAAATGTAAAACTTGCTGACGTTGAAAATAATATGGATTTATCAAGGATTCAAAATCCAACTGTAAAAGATGTTGAAAGAGTAAAAAAGAGGTATATACCAACACATGAAAAAATAATGAATAGACTTAAGGAGATTATATAAAATGATTGATATAAAATTAATAAGAGAAAATAAAGATTTAGTTAAAGAAAATATTAAAAAGAAATTTCAAGAAGAAAAACTTCCACTTGTTGATGAAGTATTTAATATGGATAAAAAAGTTCGTGAGACTCAAACAAAATGTGATAACTTAAAAGCTGATAAAAACAAAAAAAGTGGCGAAATTGGAAAACTAATGAAAGAGAAAAAGACTGATGAAGCTAATAAAGTTAAAGAAGAAATTGCTAAAATGGCTGATGAAATTAAGTCTTTAGAAGAAGAACAAGAAAGATTACAAAAAGAAATAAAAGACAGAATGATGGTTATTCCAAACATTATTGATAGCACAGTACCAATTGGAAAAGATGATACAGAAAATGTTGAAGTTGAAAAGTTTGGAAAACCTATTGTTCCAGAGTATGAGATACCATATCATGCAGATATAATAAATAAATTATGTGGGATGGATAAAGAAGCAGCAGGACGCACTAGTGGAGAAGGATTTTACTATTTATTAGGAGATATAGCAAGACTTCACGAAGCAATGATTTCCTATGCTCGTGATTACATGATTGAACAAGGATTTACTTATGCTATTCCACCATTCATGATTCATAGTGATGTAGTAACAGGAGTTATGTCTTTCCCTGAAATGCAAGCAATGATGTATAAAATAGAAGGTGAAGACTTATATTTAATTGGAACAAGTGAACACTCAATGATTGGAAAATTTAAAGATCAAATTCTAAAGAAAGAAGATTTGCCAATCAGAATGACAAGTTATTCTCCATGTTTTAGAAAAGAGGGTGGATCACATGGTCTTGAGGAAAGAGGTTTATATCGTGTTCATCAATTTGAAAAACAAGAAATGATTGTTATTTGTGAACCTGAAGAGTCAATGAATTATTATGAAAAAATGTGGAGGTATACAGTTAATATTTTTAGAAACTTTGATGTTCCAGTTAGACAACTTGAATGTTGCAGTGGTGATTTAGCGGATTTGAAAGTAAAATCATGTGATATTGAAGCATGGAGTCCAAGACAGAAGAAATATTTTGAAGTAGGATCATGTTCTAATCTTGGAGATGCTCAAGCAAGACGACTTGGAATAAGAGTAAAAGGTGACAAGGGAACATACTATTTACACACACTAAACAATACAGTAGTTGCTTCACCAAGAGGACTAATAGCATTATTAGAAAACAACTATCAAGAAGATGGTTCAATTAAAATACCAAAAGTTTTACAGCCTTATATGGGTGGAAAGAAAAAAATTGACGTAAAGTAAAAGCGCAATAAGAAAAAAATATTAAAAAAAGTATTTATTTTATTGTAAATACTTTTTTTTTGTACTGTTTTTTGATAAAATTATTAGTATAGGTGGAGGTCTAGTATGAACACTTTAGATATTAATAAAATATATGAATTGATTGATTTATATAAATATGCTTCTATAGAGGGAGAAAGGGTAGAAATCATTGTTTCACCATATGAAGAAAATGGTAAATGGGATGATTCTAAAAGAATTATTACAATCGGATTACAAGGAGGATTTTCTCGTGATAGAGATTCTTTCATTATAGATAATGTATTAGAATTTGAAAGATTAGTATTACCTAGAATCCTAGCGTATTATACTAGCGACGATAAAATAGAAAAGATTGAAATAAATCATAGTGAACTAGAAAATGTAACTTCCAAAGAAGTAATAGAAACAGAAAGTGGGAATTTATTCTACTTAGAATCTTTAGATGACGGAATATTTGAAAAATTAGAAGAAGAAAAAGATAAAGTTATTAATAATACAAACTATAAGAAGATACCATTTTTGAATGAAGATAAAATTTGGGAAGAAATTTTTTACTACGTAAAACAAAGAAGAGTTGAAGAAGATTTCTACAAAGATGGTAAGTTTACAAAAGATGAAAGAAAACAATTATATAGCTTTATCGTTAATATCATTCAAAATGAGAAAAAGTTAAATAGTAGTAATACTCCAAAATATAGAGAAAAAAATGAAGAGTTATTGAAAGAAATTTTTAAAGATAATGAAAAACTAGAAAAATACGGACTTAATAAAGAATTAATAGAAAAAATAGATGATTCTGATAAAAAGAAACTTGCTAAACTTGCAAGAGTTGAAAAAAGGGCAAGAAGAAGATTAGATTTCTCTAATATAGAAATCCAAGAAAAAATTAAGTTTGCAATTGAACAATTGGACCGTGTTGATTACTTCAACTTAAAAAATGCAAATTACAGACAGTTTGATAATGGAAAATTTATTTCAAGTCAACCAAAAGCAATACAAAAACTAGAAGAAATAGTTGAAAACGAAAAAGAAAAAAATTATTGTAAAGAAATATATTCTTTCCTTGAAAAAAAAGCAAATAATAATAGAAAAGTTGAAAAAGAAAATATTAATTTAGAATTTATTCAAATAGAAACAACTATAATAGATTCATATGAAAAATTATATGAAACAATTGAACTTATTAAATATGGAAAACTAGACAGCGAACATTATGAAATAATATTAGAAGATAATCCACAAAATGAAAATGAAAGACTTTTACGAATTTCTATAATGGATGGACTATCAAGAACAGATTCGTTTAATTTTAAATTTACAAATAAAGAAAAATTTGATAATGATTTTTGTGACATATTATTAGATTTAGAAAAAGATGATCATAACTTTCAATCTGATATATCATTTGTTGATATTGTTGAAAAAGGTACAATAAAAAATGTTCTACATGAAACTCAAAGTGGTAATCAAATTCTTATCAAAAATGCTACAGATAATTTAGCATATTTAAATAAACCAAAGGAAATTGAAAATGAAGAATTAAAACTTGAAAATGAAAAGATAGAACTAGATGAAGAAAATAAAGAAAAACTAAGAAAAATTGAATTAGAAATCAATAAAATAGCAGAAGAACAAGATCTTTTTGAAAACAAACAAGTTGAACAGATAGATACAACAGTTTCTTTTGAACAAATGCATGAATATGTAAAAATGTACGAAATAGCAAATCAAAAAGGATTACAAGTATTTTATAGAGATGCAGGAAGAGAATATATCCCTAAGAATGAAGAAGAGAAAAGAAATATAGAATTTGCAATATATTGGACTGTTGGTGCAGGCGTTGATGATAATAAAGAGGATGTAGTAGTTGGAGAAAAATGTGCCTTCAGTAATGATAGCAAAATATTATTTAATTTGATGGATGTTCAATTTAGAGAATCAGTAAAAAGAAATATTCCTGTTGATATGGAATCCCTTGAACGTCAATTTAAAGAAAGTGGAATAAAAAATGCAGAAATAGTATTTGAAAGACTATTTAAGAATCAATACTATGTTGATTATGTAACACAATATTACCAAAAGTCACTTTACAAAAAGGAAATAATTGAAAATAATAAGAAAGAAACATTATTAACTGGAGAAAAAGATTCAACATATGAAAAGAATAATAAAGATATTTTAGATGGGGCATTAGAACAAGCAAAACTAATAATTAGAGATCAAAATAATTTATTTGAAGTTATAGAAGAAAAAAACGAAAATAAAGAATTGAAAGAAAAAAATGATGAACGTCCACTTTTGCTACAAAAAGAAAATGAAGAAATAGAAATAAAAAATGGAGCCAAAGAACAAGCAATAATGTTACAAAAAAATAATGAAATGGCTGACATAAAAAATGGGGCATTAGAACAGGCACACTTACTGCAAAGAAAAAATGAAGAGATAGAAATAAAAGATGGAGCTAAAGAACAAGCAAGAATGTTGCAAAAAAATAATGAAATGGCTGACATAAAAAATGGGGCATTAGAACAAGCAAAATTATTGATAAAACTTAGAGATAGTTTATTTGAAGTAATAAAAGAACAAGAAGAGAAAAAAGAAGAGAATAACAATGAAAAAGAAGAAACTAGCTTAAACTTAGCACCAGATGAAAAAGAAATAAAAGATGCTTATGGCGTATCTATTGAACAATCAACTGCTGATCAACCAACTTCCATAAAAATATTCTTCTCAAAAGAAGATAAAAATGAAGCAGAATTAATTATATCAAGTGGAATTGGAGCTGATGAAACTGTTTTATTCCAAAAAAATTATAATTATGAAGATTTAAAAACAAGAATTCTTCCTATATTAACAAAAATGTATGCAAAAAATAATAATGTAACATATAACAAATCTTTTAAAGTACCAAATACCGATAAAGGCGGATTAGTTGTAGTAGGAACAGATGAAAGAACTTTCCAAGTTTCAAATGCAAATATGGATTTTGTAGAATTATGTGAAACTGACATAAATGATGAATTAAATAAAAATTTAAATAATGAATTTGAAGAAAAAAGTCTATAAAAAAGATGGAGAAAAAGATTAATGAAACTGAATAAACCAGTAATTACAACTTTATTGATTATTATATTAGTTTTTGACTTAATCTTTTTTTCTTTTTCATTGGTTTGTAAAAAATTGACCAATACAAAAAATATTACGAGTATTGTTATGAACTTTGATTTAAAAAAGAATATTATAGAAAATGAAATGATAGAAAAAAATATTTCTAATTATAAATATCCAAAAGAAATATTTAATAACTTGGATAAAAAAGAAATAAGAAAAGAACAAAACAAGATAATTAATGCTCTAATTACAAATGAGAGTGAAATAATTAATGAAAAAAGTATAGAAAAAATAATAATAAATTCAGTAAATATATATGACAAGAAAAATAAAACAGATTCATATAACTACTCTAAAGATGATATAAAACAATATTCTAATAAATTATCATACTTAATCAACAATGAATATAAATCACTATATAATATTTTGAAAAGAGTTGGACAAAATCAGCTTCTAATATTGTATATGATAATATTTATTATAATATCTATAATAATATATAAATTTGAAAACAATACAATGATATTTATTGATTCAATTTCGCTCATATTATACTCATTTTTTATCTATTACATAAACAATAATTTTTATAAAATATTTGATTTACAAGAATATTCAAAATATATAAAACTGCATTCCCTTGATTTAGATTTTACATATATTATTTGTTTTATTCTTGGAGTTGTATTATTATTAATGTATTTAGTAAAAATAATACATAAGACAATAAAAATGAATAAAATAGGATGGAGGTAATATGAACATACTTGTAACAGGTGGATGTGGTTATATTGGAAGTCATACATGCGTTGAATTGTTAAATGAAAACTATAATGTTATAATTGTTGATAATTTATCTAATTCAAAGAAAGAAGTAATAAATAAAATAGAAACAATTACTAATAAAAAAGTAAAGTTTTATGAAAATGATATTTGCGATTTAATTGAACTTGATAAAATTTTTTCAAAAGAAAAAATTGATGTGGTAATTCATTTTGCTGGATTTAAAGCTGTTTTAGAAAGTGTAGAAAAACCTTTAAAGTATTATAGAAATAATATAGATTCAACATTAACACTTCTAGAAGTAATGAATAAACATAATTGCAAAAAAATAGTTTTTTCCTCAAGTGCTACGGTTTATGGAAACCCAATAAAACTGCCTATCAAAGAATCCTTTCCTCTTCATACAACAAATCCATATGGAACAACAAAACTAATGATTGAAACAATTTTAAATGATCTTTATATGTCAGATAAAGATTGGAGTATAGCAATACTTAGATACTTTAATCCAATAGGAGCACACAAAAGTGGCTTAATAGGAGAAGAACCAAATGGAATTCCAAATAATTTAATGCCATATATAGTTAAAGTTGCTAATAAAGAATTAGAAGAACTGAAAGTTTTTGGAGATGATTATGATACAAAAGATGGAACAGGATTAAGAGATTATATACATGTTGTAGATTTAGCAAAAGGACATATAAAAGCAGTTTTAAAAGTTATAAAAGATAAAGGCATAGATGCATATAATCTTGGAACTGGAAAAGGATATACTGTTTTAGAGATAATAAAGTCTTTTGAAAGTGTTAATAATACTAAAGTACCATACAAAGTAGTAGAAAGAAGAAAAGGTGATATAGCTGCTTGTTATGCTGATATTAGTAAAGCAAGGAAAAAATTAAATTGGGAAGCAAAATTAGAACTTGATGATATGTGTAGAGATTCCTTTAACTATATAAAAAATAAAAAAGATAATAGGAGGTAAAAATGAGAGTTTGTTCAAGATGTGGAGAAAGAAATGAAGATTGGATGGATATTTGTCAAAGATGTGGATATTCAATTGTAAATGCAGACTATGTTGAAACAAAATATAAATCCAATAGAAATGATTCTTCAGTTAGTACAACAACCACTAAAAAAAATAAGTTTATTGATGATTCATTAAGAGGCGGTTTCTTTTCAGAAAATAAAGATTTAAAAATTGTTTTGATAGTAATGATAGTTATACTAATAATTCTAGCTTTTATCGCTTTCTTTAGATAATATGAATTAAAAATCTCTTTTCTAATCATAATGATTTTGAAAGGAGATTTTTTTGTGTCACGTCATAAAGTTGAAATTGTTGGCGTGAATACTTCAAATATCAAAGTTTTATCAAGTAGTGAAATGGAAGAGCTTTTCAAAAAATTAAAAAATAATGATAAGTTTGCAAGAGATGAGCTTATAAATGGAAATCTGAAATTAGTATTATCAATTTTAAAAAAATTTTCTTCGAATAAAGAAAACAAAGATGATCTATTTCAAATAGGGTGTATTGGGCTTATAAAAGCAATAGATAATTTTGATTTAAGTTATGGAGTAAAATTCTCAACTTATTGTGTTCCGATGATTCTTGGTGAGATTAGAAGATATATTAGAGATAATACAGAGTTAAGAATAAGTAGATCAATTAAAGATTTAGCATATAAAAGTAATATTGTTAAAGAAAATCTTTCAATAACTTTAGGTCGAATTCCTACAAATAAAGAAATAGCAGATTATTTGAAAGTAACAGAATATGAAGTTGACGAATGTTTTAAAGCACGAAAAGATCCAATAAGTATTTTTGAACCAATATATAATGATGGAGGAGATACAATATATTTATGTGATCAAATAGAAGACAAAAAAAGTGAGAAAGTAGATATTAATACAAGAATATCATTAGATATCGCTATAAAAGAACTTGAAGAAAGAGAACAATATATAATTGAAGAAAGATTTGTTATAGGTAAAACACAAGTAGAATTATCAGAAGAATTAGGAATAAGTCAAGCCCAAATATCAAGAATAGAAAAGAAAGCTATTGAGACAATGAGAAAAAATATAGTTTAAATTTTTTCTTTCTTTATGTTATACTTTTAATAGGAGGAATCTTATGAAAGTTTTACTTTATACAGAAATGGAAAAAAAAGTTAGAAAAAGTGGGCTAGGTAAAGCAATTGAGCATCAAAAGAAAGCACTTACTAATGAAGGAATAGAATATACAACAAATCCTAAAGATGATTATGATATTCTACATATAAATACATATTTTCCTAAATCATATTTTTTAGCAAAAAAAGCAAAAAAAAGAGGGAAAAAGATAGTATACCATGCCCATTCTACTGAAGAAGATTATAAAGATGGATTTATTTTTGCAAGACAAACATCAAAACTATTTAAAAAGTGGTTAATAAAATGTTATAAACTAGGTGATGTCATTGTAACACCAACCCCATATTCTAAAAGGTTATTACAAGGATATAAAGGATTAGAAAATAAAAAAATCTATGCTATATCTAATGGAATAGAAATAGAATTCTTTAAAAAAGATAAGAAAGCAGGCGAATATTTTAGAAAAACATATGGCTATACTAAAGATGATAAAGTAATAATTGGAATAGGGTTATATATTAAAAGAAAAGGAATAATAGATTTTGTAGAACTAGCAAAACGTCTTCCAGAATATAAATTTATATGGTTCGGATATAGCTCTTTAAAAGCTGCTACTAAACCAGTACGAGAAGCTGTCAATACCAAGTTACCTAACTTGACTTGGGCAGGATATGTAGAACAAGACATGATAAAAAGTGCTATGAGTGGAGCCGATTTATATTTATTTCCAACACTTGAAGAAACAGAAGGAATTCCAATAATAGAAGCTTGTGCATGTAAACAAAATGCGATAATAAGAGATATTCCAATTTTTGAAGGATGGCTAGAAGATGGTAAAAATGTTTATAAAGCAAAAGATGTAGATGAGTTTGAAGTAAAAATAAAAGATTTCTTCAATGGAAAACTTCCTTCTTTAGTAGATAAGGCATATGATGTAGCACTAGATAGAGATCTAAAAAAAGTTGGAAAAGATTTAAAGAAAGTATATGAAGATGTAATCAAAATGAAGTAACTTATTTCAATAAAAGAAATAAGTTTTTTTATAAATATATAATAAAAAAGTTTTATTATCAGAATAAATGTGCTACAATAAATATGAATATAATAAGGTGGTGTCTATTGTGATGTTAGAAGAGTTACTTAATAAGTATGATTTATTTCATAGTAGTATTATTAATGGTGGAAAAGTTAAATTTAATATAAATTATATACTTGACAATAAGGTATATATTTCTTTAGTATCACTAATTAATAAAGAAGAAAACAAAGAATCTTTTGACTTTGATGCTAATGATGAGTTTAAAAAGTTTATTCTTCCTAAGATATTTCAAAGATTTATGTCAAAAAATGCTAGTCTTAATCTAAGAAGAATAATGGGAAATGAAACACATGGTACCTTAATAATTGAAAGGAAAGATTTGAAAGATAGCCTTGTTGTAAGAAATTGTTCAAAAGATATAATGGACATTGCAAAAAAACTATTAGATTCGATGAACAAATTAAGCGACATCAAAATTGTAAAAGATAGAATTATATTTGAAGCAAACGACAATCAAGAATATGACAACTACATGAAATATAATACTATTTTTGATTATGCGACTTATAAAAAGCCATTTCAAAAGAACGATAATATAGATAACAAAGAGGTAAATGATGAAGAAGAAAAAGAAAAACTTCTTATATTAAATATAGCTAGGTATGCCACTACATTTGAAAATGTTGACGTTGATGTATGGCAAGAAATAATTGACACCTATAAAGGAAATGAAAATGTAAAAAAAATATGTGAAGATTTTAAAAATAATAAAAATGATGAATCAATTTATTCAAAAGCTCTCATTTTAGCAGAATTCGAAAAAAACAATGATTTATTTTTACATAACAATGAGAATTTAATCATAGAAGCAGAAGACGCATGTAGTAAGTCAGTAAATTTCTTTAATAATAGCTATTTAGTTTATTGGAAAGATAAAGAAAAATACTATAATTCTATTCTTGATGGAGTACATCAAACAATTTGTAAAGATTTTATCGATTCATATGACCTAAATGAAAATGAAAAAATAAATGAAATAAAGAATAGAATAGATTATGGTGATAAAACAGTTGCAAAAGAAAGTATTCTTTCCATATTCAAAAAGATAAAAAAGAAAAAATTAGAGTTTTCTGAAATGCAAAATCAAGAAGATGAAGTAAAAAATAATAAAGAAGATAAAATAGAATTAATAATAGATGAAGAAACTATGAAAAATGATGCTCTTGATCAAGCAAAAAGATTAATTGAATTGGAAAAAGAAAGAAATCAATTAAAAAAAGATGCTGACGATTTTGCAAAAACTATTATAAAAAATCAAAGAGAACATAAATTGATTTTAGCATCAGCGGAAGAACAAGCAAGAAAAATAATAGAATTGCAAAAAGAAAATGAAGAGTTAAAGAAAATGGCAGAAGAAAATGCAAAGTTCTTGGTTGAAAGAGATAAAAAGGTAATAGAAGAAGAATCACTCCGAAATTATGTTAATAACATGCCAGTAAAATCTCAAGATATAGACAAAATAAATAACTTATTAAACTCAATTTCATCTGTAAAAGATTTAGATTTTGCAGTGAATCATCCAACCATAATGCAAGAATTACTAATGTTAGAACAAAAAATAATTACATATTTAACAACTCATAAAAATATTGTACATGAAGATAATAAAATTGTACCTATTGAAAAAGAAGAAATGCTTGAAACTAAACCAGTTATAGAATTGCTAGCAATGATTAGAAATACTTATATTTCAAGTCATTATTATGAAAAAGATGGAAGGCACTCATTTATTAATTTTTCACCAGTTGATGAAGACACATATAGAGTCACATTATACTCTGTAAAAGATGACAGTGAAGATATGCTAATGGATACATTCTTTGAAGAGTATCAATTAACTGACAATGTAATAAAAGAATTATGTGATATTTTTAAAACTGACAGTGTTGTAGTAGCAAGCAAAACAGATAATATACCACCAGATAAAGCAGACTATTTAGTAATTGACAATATGGATAATGCAATTAAATTTATGGATTGTAAAAAAGATTTTATCGAAAGAGTCAAGACCTACTTATAGGTCTTTTTTTATTTATATTCATTAAAATACCAATAAGTATTAAAGAAGAAATAATACTTGAGCCACCATAACTTATAAATGGTAATGTAAGTCCTATAATAGGTAATAAACCTAAAGTCATACCTATTTCTTCTATTTGATGATAAACAAAAAGAGTTACAATACCAAAAAGAGTATATTGATCTTCTTTATTTCTTATTTTTTTAATTAATTTAAGGATATATAAATCAAATAGTAAAAAAACAATTATTAAAAAGATACCTCCTAAAAGCCCATAAATAGAAATAAAAGAAGTAAAAACAAAGTCAGTTTCTGACTCAGGAAAGTAAAGTGGAATTTTACCATGCCCAAAAAGCCCACTTGACCCTATAGAAATCAAAGAATTATTAAGCTGCATACCACTTTTACTTTGCCAATTAACAACTCTTTCAATTCTATAGAAAAAATTAGTTCCAAAAATATTTATAAACAAATTTTGTTCAAAAAAATATAAAAATAAAAAGAATATCAAAATAATTAAGAATAGTACTAAAAAAAATATAAACCATTTCCTATTAATACCAGAGATATAAAGCATTGAAAAAGTTATAACAAAATAACCAATTACTGCACCTGTATCAGGCTGTAAAAAAGTAAAAATACTTGGAAGAATAAGAATTAATAATAATGTTATGATTAACATAAATTCCTTTTTAGTGCCTATTTTTTCTCTATTTTTAAAAAAGTGATGAATTATAAAAGAATTAAAAAGAATTAAACTAATCTTCATAAATTCACTAGGTTGAATACTTATATTTCCAATAGAAAACCAAGATTTACTTCCATTTATTTTATTTCCTAAAAAAAGAAGTAATAAAAGTAAAATTAAACAACCAAAATAGAATAAAAATGACATATTATATATTTTTTTTATATTAATTTTATTAATTATATATATAAAAAAAAGTCCAATTAAATACCATATAATCTGTTTATAAAAAAGATCCTTATAAATAAATAAAGAATTTTTTGATAAAGTTAATAAACTTATTAATAAAAAAATAAATAAAAAGAAAAACAATTCTTTATTTTTTAACATTATTTTCATATTATCACCATTATTATTATGTGATTATTTGTAAATTATATTAGATTTTTACATAAGATAATTTAGGAGTGATAAGATGAGTAAATTACCAAAAATATACCATAAGAATGAAAAGATTGTATCCAATAATAAATATTCTTATATTTCATATGAAAAAAAGATAAATAATGTTACTAATAAAAATAAAGAAGAAAAAACTGAAATCAATTATTTAACATTATTTAATAAAAATGTAGAAATAACACTAAATAACGGATCAATTTTACATTCTTCTATAATATCAAAATATAATAATAATATTTTATTAATAGATGGAAGAAGAATTAATATAGATGAAATACAAGAAATAAAAAAATTGCTTTAAGCAATTTTTAAATGTTTGAAACTAGACTATCTTCTAAACATTTTATACAAGAAACATAATCAAGATCTATTATAAAAAAGTTATCAGTTGCAGTATAGTTTCCATCATTATCTATAAGAATTCTAAAAGTTGCACAGTTATCATTTAAACTTTCTATTCTAAAAACTGAACTAGTTCCTGTTGTGCCATTAAAATCATATGGCATAGTCCATAAAGCATTAGTACAACAGCAATATAAATTAATAGGCCTAGTATTTGCATTTATTTGATTTATATTGCCTAAAATAGGTCTATCACAACCACTAGAATCATTTGATCCGATGTGCTGCAAAAGAAGAATTTTTTCTAACAGATTTGCTAAACAATTATCATTATTATTCATAAATACTCCTTTCTATAATAAAGACAAACTAACATCATTTAAACATCTAATAGCAGCAATACACTTAATATTTATTGTTGCCATCTCATTTGTTGCAGTAATTGTTCCATCATCAGATTGACTTAATAATCTTACTGTTACAGAATCTCTACATACATCTTCAACCCTAAAAACACTACTTTCTAATACTCCATAGCTAACAGTTAGCAAATCATTATTACATAAGTAAAATGATACAGGACGTGTATTATAAACAGTAGCATTATTACCTAAAATAGGTCTTGAACAAGTATCATTATCAACACTTATAGCATTTTCTTGTAAATTATTTATTAAATTAAGAACTTCCAATAAATGATTATTTCCACAATTCAAACAAATCACTCCTTTTATTATCTAATATAGAATATTCATAAAAAATATAATCGTGATGATTAGTACCTATTTTTTTTAAAATTCTAAAATCTTTAAGTAGTTTACTTTCTAATATTATTTTAGTATAATTATATTGGTGATTAAAATGTGGGAAACAATTATTATAGTAGTGGTATTAGCAATAATACTTTTAGCAGTTCTTAAAGCTGGTAAAAAAGATGTTCATTTAGAACTTAATAAATTAGTTGAATATTTAGGTGGCAAAGATAATATTATTGAAACTGAAAGTAACTTATCTAGATTTAAAGTAACTCTAAAAGATGTTACAAAAGCAAATAAAGAGGCTATAACCAAGCTTGGTGCAAAGGGAATAGTAGAAATTGATAATGAATTGAAAATAATTCTTGGGCCTGAATCTAAACAATTAAAAAAATATATTAATGGGCTACAAGAAAAAAATAACAAATAATTACAACAAAAAACATAATTCGACAAAATTCGACAAATAAAGTTCATATACTTATTTTGAAAGAAGGTAAGTGTATGAACTTTTTAATTTTGATAAAAACATTAATAATTATTTTATTTCCATTAACTTTTTATAAAACTATTGAAAATAGCCAAGGGCAGAATAATAAAATAGAATTACTATCAATTATTGCATCGTTAATAATATGCTTTTCACAAATTAATTATCTTTTTACTATTTTTATTAATATTCCATTAAGTATTTTGTATTTCAAAAGAAACAAAAAAAAGTATATTATTATTTCAGTGTTAAGCATATTTTTATTTAAAATATACAATGTAATTATTATAATTCCATTATTTGAATATTTATTACTATTACCATTTATAAAGAACAAAAATTTCTTATTATTCATCACTACTACAATACTCTTTTATTTAATTTCGATAAAAGAGATTGAATACCTAGTTGACATAATAATTATTTTATTCATGTACATAATTATAGAGTCTTACATATTTAAAATATATATAAATAGTAATTATAAACAACTTGAAGATGAATATAAAGACTATTTTTTAAAGTTTATTCATGAAGTAAAAAATCCATTATCAGTAGCACTTGGATATACTGAAATAATAGAGAAAAAGAAAAATATTAAAGACAAAAATATTATAATGATTAACAAAGAAATAAAAGATTCTATAGATATAATCGATAGTTATTTATTGCTTGGTAAAAAGAACTTAAAAAAAGAATACCTTGATATCAATCTATTACTAAGGGAAATAACAAATGATTTAAAGCCACTTCAAAATTCATTAAATTTTAATATTAATTATTATTACGA
Source organism: Bacilli bacterium (assembly GCA_017477845.1). GTDB lineage: Bacteria > Bacillota_I > Bacilli_A > RF39 > UBA660 > RUG13868. The sequence goes on along the minus strand of JAFUTR010000006.1, from coordinate 6,035 downwards.
TGAAGAAGAAATAATAGTTTATGGTGATTATCTAAAATTAAAGCAAGTATTACTAAATATTATCAAGAATAGTATTGAATCAAAAAATGATAAAAGACTAGACATAGATATAGATTATAGAATAATAAAAGATAAAGTATTAATAGAAATAAATGATAATGGTACAGGTATTAAAAACATTTCTTATTTAGGAAAAAATAAATATACATCAAAAGAAAAAGGAAATGGTCTAGGAATAAGTTTTTCCAAAAATATAATAGAGTTACACAATGGAACAATTAATTATTATTCACAAGAACTAAAAGGAACTGAAGTAAAAATATTAATACCATGTGTAAATATATAATTAAAATGTTTATTTTTTATAATTTAGAAGTTATAATTTAATTATAGAGGTAAGTATGAAAAATATAAGTAATGAAAATATTGAATTAATGGAAAAAATAAAATGGAAATTAAAAAGAGAGTATAAAAAAACAGATAAATTGGTAGAATGGCTTGAAGACAAAGATGCAACTGATAGTAAGCCATTAGAAATGGTAACTCTAGGAACTAGTGAAAACATAAGAGCAATAATATCTGCATCATTATTACCTGCAATAACACTTTCTATAGGGGCAGTCACAGCAACAGCTGGGCTTGTAGCAGGGATATCTACTTTAGGTGGACCACAATCACAAGCAGAAATTGAAGTAATTAATTCTTTAAATCAATTTGTTACGAATATGACATCTATTTCATCTGGTGCATTTAACATAACAAAACTACTGGCATCACTTCCACTTGGAATAACAGCAATTTCAATTCCAAGGTGGGCTTTTAGAGAGTTAGTAACAAAAATAGATGATAAAACTAGAAATCCTCAAATTATAAAAAGAGAGACTGTTAATATGATTAGTGACATCATTTTTAAAAAGAAAGATGATTCGTTAGATTTCCCGAGAGAATTTTTAAGTAGGGTAGATTTAAAAGATAATTCAAAAGATTATAATTTAATACTCCTAAAACAATTAGCCGTTTATAGATATTATAAAATGAATGTTGGTGAATATAACATAACGGAAGAAGACTCAAAAAATGCATATAATAATTTTATTGATTTACTTGAAACATACAAAGAAACTAAATATGTCTCTGCTTCATTTAGAAATAATGAATATCTAAATTCACTTATAGAAAAAGCAAAACTAGAAGAAAAAGGCGAAAGTATAAAAAAATAATCTTTTTTCACAAAAAATACACATTCATAAATAATAATATCTAAAAGAGGTGTTTTAATGAAACTTTTAGTGGTTGATGATGAAAAATTAATAAGGGATGTAATTAAAGAATATGCAGAAAATGAGGGATATATAGTTTATGAAGCAGAAGATGGGCTTGATGCAATATCGAAAGTTGAAAAAAATCCTAATATAGACATTATAATTATGGATATAATGATGCCTAGACTTGATGGATATAGTTCTTGCAAAGAAATATATAAAATAAAAAAATATCCAACTATCATGTTATCTGCAAGAAAAGAAGAGTATGATAAACTTTTGGGATTTGAACTTGGAATAGATGACTATGTAACCAAACCATTTAGTCCAAAAGAGTTAATGGCTAGAGTGAAAGCAATTATAGCTAGAGTAAATAATCAAAAAGAAAAAAATTATAAATATGAAGATTTAGAAGTCAATTACAATGCTCATAGTGTCAAGATAAAAGGAAAAGAGATTAAATTAACTCCCAAAGAATATGAATTATTAATATTTTTTATAAAGAATGAAGGAATGGCTCTATCACGAGAGCAATTGTTATCAAGCATTTGGGGATATGATTTCTTTGGAGATGATAGAACAGTAGATACACATATTAAAATGTTAAGAAATAGTTTAGGAAAGTATAGAGATTTAATTATTACAGTTAGATCAGTAGGCTATAAATTTGAAACAGATAATGAATAGTCTTAACCTAAAAGTATTAAAATATTTAATTATTTTTTCCTTAACTCTTTTAGCTGTCCTATGGTTTTTACAAGTAGTATCACTTTCTAAATTTTATGAACTTTCAGTAAAAAATGAAATTGATAATGTTGTAAATGAAATAAAAGAAAGATATAAAGAAAATAATTATGAAGACTATTTAAATGAAATATCATTTAAGAATAATATGTGTATAGAAATTTATGATAATGTAAGTGCTTTATATTCATCAATTAGTTGTTATAAAGAATCAATAAAACTAACAAAAGAAAAAAGAGATTTTATATTTAATAATAGAGAACATCAAGGTTATGAATTAGTAGACAAGAAAGTAAATAGTAAAATACTGATGTATGGATTTAAATTAGAGAATCAAAAATTTGCATTTGTACAAGTAATGTTAGAACCAGTTAATTCAACTGTTCATATATTAAAAAATCAATTATTGATAGTTTCTATTTTTGTAGGTTTATTATCAATAATAATGGCATTTTTTATATCTAGAAAAATAGCAAAACCAATCGAAAAAATTACGGAAAATGCTAAAAAAGTAGCTAATGGTGAATATGATGTAGAAATAGACTATAAAACTACAGTTAGTGAAATTAAAGATTTAAATGAAACTTTAAAATATACAAGTGAGGAACTTGCCAAAACAGAAAATCTAAGAAGAGAATTATTATCAAATGTCTCACATGACTTGAAAACACCATTAACAATGATAAAAGCATATGCTGAGATGGTAAGAGATTTAACATACAACAACAAGAAGAAAAGAGAAGCAAATCTAAACGTAATAATAGAAGAATCTGATAGATTAAATCTTCTTGTAAATGATATTTTAGAATTATCAAAATATCAATCTAATACTATTAAACTTGAATATTCTGAATTTGACATTAATGATTTAATAAAAGAAATATTAAAGCGATATTCTATATATATAGATAAAGAAGGATATAAAATATTATTTAAAAATAAAAAAGTAATTATGGTATATGCAGATAGAAAAAGAATATCTCAAGTCATATACAACTTATTAAATAATGCAATTAATTATTCAAATGAGGAAAAAATAATTGATATAGAGGTAATTGATAAAGATAATGAAAATATTGAAGTTAAAATTACAAATAAAGGAGAAGGAATAAAAGAAGAGGAAATTCAACTTATTTGGGATAAGTATTATAAAGTAGATAAAACATACTCAAGAGTTCAAGTTGGAACTGGTATAGGACTTTCTATAGTTAAAAATATACTTGATTTACATAACTCAAAATATGGAGTAACTTCTAAATTGAATGATAAAACAACTTTTTATTTCGAACTAAAGAAAAGATAATATTCTTTTCTTTTTTTATTTTATTAAGAATATTTCAATAATCAAATGACATAATATTTAATGTATGAAAAAATTATTATTAATAATTGGAATAATATTATCAACAATTGGGTTAACTTACATAATAATTGATTTAAATTTATTGATAATGGGATACACATTTTTTGATTACTTAAAATATATATTTACAAAAATTGAATGTATTCTTTTTTTTGCTGGACATTTTATTATAATTATTTTAATTTATGGAAGGAAAAAAATATGAACTATATATATGACATTTTACTTAATTTTATTGATGATAATTATTTTGATTTTTATGAATGGAAAGAAAATGACTCTTTTGTAAATATAAAAAAGACAGTAGTATTAAGAGTAAAAAAATCTATTTTAGATGATATAATCAACTACAAAATAAAACTAAATAAAAAAATAATAAATATTATAAAAAATAAAACAACTTATTATAAAAAAGATAAATTTAATTTAGATAATATTTGTATTTTTTCAAACTGTGAAAAAAGTATAGCTGTCTCAATTGATGAAAATGGATTAATAAAATATAAGAGTTCATTACTTTTAGATGAGGAAACGGATGCAAACAAAATAGCATCAAAACAAGATGCAATAAATATCAAATATATAAAATATAAAAATCAAAAAAGTAAATTATTTATAACAAGAGAAGAATTAACAAAACAAGAATATTTAATTAAAGAAATTAGAAAAATTTATAAAAGTAAAAACTATAATAAATTAAAGTATTGTTATTATGAATTATTTGATAAAGAAAAAGAAGATTATAAATGTATGTATGAAGAATTAATAAAAAATTTAAAAAATTACAAAGAAAAACATAATAAAATATATGATATTTTAAGACCAAAGTATAAAATAATTGAAAAATAATAATTATATGTTACAATAATGCTAAAAAAGTCAGGAGAACATATGAAAAAAATTAGATTTTTAATTATAATTATTGGTATAGTAAATATAATAATAGGACTAAAATTATATATAGATAATGAAGAAAAACAAAGATTTATAAAAACCGAAATAATAACATCTGTAGAAAAACTGGAAGCATATATTGAAAAGACAAATACTGTTATTAATAAGAATAGAACAAAGGAAGAATATGATAATAAAATTGAAAAATTATTAAAATCTTTAAAAAGAGAAGAATTTGAAAATCTTTTTAAAGAGATAGAAAAAATAGAATATGAAGATATTAAAGAAAGCCTGTTAAATAGAAAAGAAGAGATAGAAAACAAAATAATTTTAGAAGAAGAAAGAATAGAAGAGGAAAAAAGAAAAAAAGAGGAAGAAGCAAGAAAGAATGAAATAAATAATGCAAGTAAAGATATAGTAGAAGTTTTTAACGGAAATATTTCAGCATATACTCCATATTGCAGTGATGGATGCCATGGATATACAGCGTCAGGAAGATTCGTAGGAAATAACATTTATTATGATGATAAAGAATATGGAACGGTTAGAATTGTAGCAGCAGATCCATCTCTTCCATTTGGAACGATAGTTCGTTTCAAGAATATGAATTATTTTGGGAAAGATATTTATGCGATAGTACTTGATAGAGGTGGAGCAATCGGACATGGAAGAAGGGTGTTATTTGATTTACTTTTTGAAACTGAAAATGAAGCTAATAGATTTGGGATTAATCGAAATGTTACATGTGAAGTGTTAAGACTTGGATATTAAATTCAAGTTTTTTTCATTTTAATCTTTTTGTTTTTGACAAAATATGATATATTTTTCTTATAAGGAAAGAGGTGTTATTGTGACAAAAAGAAAGGTTTTTAGTTTAATTGGTTTAGTTCTTTCAGTTTACCTAATTATAAACATGTTATTTGTTCCATTTGTTCAAGATGAACCATTATGGGAATTAGGATTAATAGGATATGACCATATAGTTGGAATTATTATGTTAATTGAATTAGTTTTAGGAATTATTGCTCTTATAATGCAATTATTCGGATTAACTCAAAAAGCAGATTTTGTTCATTTTGGAAATGGTTTTTATTTTTCATATCATCTATACATTTTTATAGAATATCTTGATCATGATGTATTAGATAATGCTCAAATAGGATTATGGTTAGGCCTTATTGTATCAGCTTTACTATTCCTAGTAATATTTATAGGAGGATTCCTAAAAAATGAAAAAAATGAAAAGCCAAAATTAACATCATATAAAGAACCATTAGGTTTTGATCCAAAAACAGGAAAACCAATTTACGAAAAAGAAAAAAATGATAAAAAGATAGTTGGATATGATCCAGAAACAGGAAAACCAATTTACGAAAAAGAAAATAATGATAAAAAGATAGTTGGATATGATCCGGAAACAGGAAAACCAATTTATGAAAAAGAAAAAAATGACAAAAAGATAGTTGGATATGATCCAGAAACAGGAAAACCAATTTATGAAAAAGAAACAAAAGAAAAAAAACCAAAAAGATATAATCCTGAAACTGGAGAACCAATCTACGAAGATTAATAAAAAATAGGGAAAGCAACAAAATCTTTCTCTTTTTTAATTATTCTATAAAAAAAAAATAAATGGTGAAATGAAAAATTAAGTGCAACATGCATTTAATCTTTTCATATTATTTAAAATTGAAGGACTAAATGAAACAAAAAGAAGTAATTTTTCTAAAAAAAATACAATATATGTGTTCAAGTTAGTATTTCAGGGCATG
>JAFUTR010000005.1 GCA_017477845.1 Bacilli bacterium | reverse complement strand
TGCCCTGAAATACTAACTTGAACACATATATTGTATTTTTTTTAGAAAAATTACTTCTTTTTGTTTCATTTAGTCCTTCAATTTTAAATAATATGAAAAGATTAAATGCATGTTGCACTTAATTTTTCATTTCACCTTTATAACTAATAATTGTTCCTAAAACTAAGAATACAATACTTACTAGTCCTTGAGTAATATTTATTGTTATTGAATTTAACTCAATACATGCTGATATTGGAATAGCAAATATAGAGGCATATACAAATCCTAATACTCCAAAATATGTTTTTGTACTATAGTTTTTAAATAATAACTCTAATAGTTTTGATATTAATAAAATACCTATTAATACACCTATTCCAAATATTAAAAGGACAACTAAATTATGCATTACATCATTTTTTAATACTCCACTAATCGTATTAATAATTGGATAATAATATCCAAGAATCATTAATACAAGAGATCCACTAATACCAGGAACGACCATAGTAGCAGCTGCTACAACGCCCACTACAAATAGTATTAAGTAATCAATTATATTCATTGAAACAAAACTTACTTCACCATTAATACTAAATAATATTTTATAACAAGCCATAAATATTACAAGCAAAAATGTAAGTATCGCAATAATATAACTACTAAGTTCTTTTGATTCCTTTTTACCAATAACATTTTTCATAATAAGTGGAATTCCACCAAAAACTAATCCTACAAAAAACATAAGTGTTGGAAGTGGAAAATGATCATAAGAGTATCCTACTATCTTACTTGTAGTAATAATAGCAATACCCATTCCCAATACAACAGGTATTAAAAACTTTAAATTATTTTTGAAATTTTTAAAAAGATTGCTAATTGAACTAATAAATTCTTCATAAATACCAAGTATTATAGCAATAGTTCCTCCACTAACTCCTGGAATAACATTAGCAATTCCCATAAAGAATCCCTTAATTACTAATAAAATATTTTTCATGAATTTCTCTCCTCTTCTAAAACTCTTCTTCTATAGACATCTTTAATTAGTATATGTCCTTTCTTAGTTGTATCACTATCATGCCTATCTTCAAAGTAACATAATAAATCATCAATTCTTTTAATATTAGCCATATCAATAAATCCTTTAATATTTTCATCTATCATTTCAGATGTAATATAATTAAATACTTCTATATCTACTCTTTCTATAGCATGCAAATAATCATGTGATGAATATCTAATCAATATTGCACCATTTTCTTTTTCATATTTACCATTTTTTCTTTTTGGTATTATCAGATGATGAAAGCTAAGCCCTTTCTCTTTTGTAACTCTATATCCCATAAAATCCATTCCAACCTCTAATATTTTGTAATCATTAATCATTAATTTAGTTACATCTTTCATTCTCTTTACCTCATGTTCTATTATATCGTAATTAATATAAAAATAACATACAATAATTAATTATTTTTAAAACTTAATATTCCATTATAACTAATTTTTTCTATAATCGAAGAAATCTCATTAATACTTTCCTTAAAATTATTTTGTACCCAATAATTAATAATTCCAAGCGTTCCATTAAAAATAAAAATAGAAACTAAAGCCATATCTTTCTCATTAATATTATCTACTTTCTCAAACCATTTAATCTTACATTTTTCATATATAAATTCAAAAAAATCATTTAAAAAAATAATACTTTTCCTATTAATAAAAATAAGTCTAATTAAATCTTTATTATCTAAAAAAAGTTTTAAATAATCTTCAATCACTTCTTTCATAGATTGATTAGATTTATCATATAACATTTCTTTTAATTGTAATATCAAATCTTGTTCTATTTTTTCAAGTAAATCATATATATCTATATAGTATCTATAAAAAGTTGCTCTATTTATATCTGCCTTATTACATAATTCACTTACTGATATTTTGCTGATTTCTTTTTCCTTAAGAAGTTCAATAAAAGTATTTTTTATAATATTCTTTGTATATTTAACTCTTCTATCCATAACTACCTCTTTTAAACATTTTTTTAAATAATGTTTAATAACTAACAATATCACAAAAATTGATGATTGATATGTTTTCAAAAAAAATTATATAATACAATTGTATTTTATTCAACAATTGTTTAAAAAGGATGGCAAAATATGAAAATTAATTTATTTAAAAAGAAGAAAGAAGAACTTAAATACCCTTGGTATAAGTATTATGATAAAGATATAAGAGAGGTAAAAATCGATGACATTTCTATTTATGACTATTTTGAAAAAAGCTGTTTTGCGCATAAAAATGAAACAGCAATAAACTATTTTGGAGAAGAAATTAAATTCAAAGATTTGCTTGATAAAATAGATCTATGTTCAAGAGCACTTGAGTGCTATGGAGTAAGAGAAAATGATGTAGTATCAATTATGATGCCAAATACTCCTGAAGCAGTAATAGCCTTTTATGCAGTTAATAAAATTGGTGCAATTGCTAATATGATTCATCCATTATCAAGTGAAGTAGAATTAAAAGAAACATTAACAAGAACTAAATCAGTTATATTAATTGCAGTAAATATAGCCTATTCAAAAATAAATAATATAATAGATGATACAAAAATATATAAAACTATTCTAGTATCACCTAAAGATTCAATGCCAAAAATTATGAATCTTTTATATACAATTACAAAAGACTTAAAAAATAAAATACCAAAATCAAATGAAAGATTTATTTACTGGAATGAATTTTTAGTAAGAGGAAACAACTATAAAAGAAATACATATGTTAAACGTTCAATGAATGATGATGCCATTTACTTACATAGTGGTGGAACAACTGGTACTCCAAAAGATATAGTTATAACAAACAGTTCAGTTAATGCGATAATGGATCAAGCTCAATATGTATTTCCTAAAATTGGAGTTGGAGATAGAATTCTTGCAATTCTTCCAATGTTTCATAGCTTTGGTCTTTTAGTAAGTATCGCTGCCCCACTTTGCATGGGTGCAACAATAGTAATGATTCCACAGTTTGATGCAAAAAGATTTGACAAACTAATAAGAAAGTATGATCCAACTATTTTAATAGGAGTTCCTACATTATTTGAAGCATTAATAACAAATCCATATATGATTAATATTGACTTATCAAAAGTAAAATATGTTATAAGTGGCGGAGACTCACTATCATCTGAAAGAAATCAAAGACTAGATAATTTTTTAATGGAACATAACTGCAAAGTAAAAGTAATACAAGGATATGGATTGACTGAAACCAGTGGTCCATGTTGTATAGGTTCATATAATTCAAATAAACTAGGATCAATTGGTATTCCACTTCCTAGTGTTGTTATAAAAATAATGGATCATGATACAATGGAAGAAATGCCTACAAAAGAAATTGGGGAAATGTGTATAAGTGGACCTAATGTAATGTCTCGTTATTTAAATAATAAAAAAGAAACGGATGACATAATTAAAATAGATGAAAATCGTACACGTTGGGTAAGAACAGGTGATCTTGCATATATGGATGAAGATGGAGTTATATTCTTTGTTCAAAGATTAAAAAGAATAATTATTTCATCTGGTTATAATGTTTATCCATCACATATAGAAGATATACTTATTAAGCATCCGAAAGTTGAATTATGTGGAGTAATTGGAATACCACATCCTTATAAAGTACAGGTCGCAAAAGCTTTCATTGTGTTAAAAGAAGGAATTAAACCTAATAATGAAACAGAAAAAGAAATACTAGAATATTGTGAAAAAAATCTTGCTAAATATATGATACCTAAAAAAATTGAATTTCGGGAAACATTACCAAAAACAATGATTGGAAAAGTTAATTATCGAGAATTAGAAAAAGAAGAACTAGAAAAATAGTTCTTCTTTATTTTTAATAATTGTAGTATTGATAGTCAGGGTCTTGTGACCATTCTTGTGGATTATAAACAGTTCCAGCAAACCAAACTTCATTTGTAGCTTTATCTCTAATAATAAACATATAAGGTCTATTAAAAGTTAAATCAATTTCTTCAACTGGAACATCATATAAATAATCAAAGAAATCTGCAGCACCTAGTCCACCCATCATAGTAGCAGCTGAAGCCTTAATTCCATCTTGAGTAAATTCTATATTAGCTTTATGAACAGCGTCCCCAATAAAAACGTTCTTTTCATTAGTTAAGGAAGATAAATCAGCTTTGTTTTGATCAAAAATATCTTCAATTCCAAGTGCTTTTAAGTCATTCATTAAATCTAGATTATACTCAAATTTAAACTTAGGAATAGATCCTGTAATCTTTGTTACTACTCCATCTTTAAAGTTTTCTTTCTTTAATTCTTTTAGGTTTTTAATAATATCGTTAACAGTTTGAGCATTTAGTCCTTTTATATATTCGTCTAAATTACCATTTGGCATAATTGCAACATATTGTAATGTAGTATCACCGTAAGTTTTTAAATCTTTAGCAAATGTTTTTATATTATCATTTGTATATAGATAGAATCCAGTAGATTTGTTTTCTCTTCCATAATTCATTTTTATTTCATTAATATATTCATCAAGATATCTATTTATTTCATTATTTATTCCAGCATCTGTTGTATCACTTAGGTAATAAGGATTTTCTTTTAGATATTTTCTGTATTCATCTCCAACAGTTTTTCTAATATTATCTTCGCCTAGTTCTTTTATTATATCGTAATTATTGAAAGCAGCAAAAATTTCCATTGTGGCAATTTCAGAATTATTATTTTCAAATTTTCCATGTGTTACATGGTCAGCTCCATAAAGACCAAATTTCTCGTGTGCATAGGATACATAAGTATCTCCACCAAATACGAATTTGCTTTCCCAATCCATATCTATTCCTAGTGCATTTACAAGCATAAATACTTCACTATCATCAATATCATCTAATAAATTTTTTATTAATCCTAATGTCTTATCGCTTACCCAAGTATTAACTGCATTTGGAGTTTCAAATGAATCATATATTATTTCAGCATTATACTTTTCATATAATTTATTTGTAAACTCTGGTTTAATTGATTGTCTATATGAATCTCTTATAAAGATAGCATTAGCAAATGACATATTACTATTATTAGTATACTTTTTAGCATTATATTTTCCAACAACACTAGATATTTGTGCTTTACTATTTCCATTTGCTCCTTCATTAAGCATTAATAATGCGTATTTAATTGAAAGCGGACTATAAATCTTATTCTCTTTTTTATTTTCTAATTGTAAAAAATATAAATCGAAATCTTCTACTTGTCCACCATTTAATTCATATTTTGACGTAACTGGTGTTACAGGATCAGTAATTTCTTCTTTATCTTTATCTTTTCCTTTTATACTCTCTTTTTTATCACTTTTATTTAATAAAAATATTAAAAGTAAAATTGTAAGTACTATAACAATAATTATTAATAATATTGCTAAAAATATTCTCCCTTTTCCACTTTTTTCTTTTGTTTTTTCTTCCATTTTTACCTTCCTTTCCCTTCTTCACATAATAAATTATAATTCTTGGTTTAATCAAATTCAAGAGTAAATGATTATTTTTTAAAAGATAAAAATTGTACATTTTAAGATATAGAAAAAGTAAAAGAATAATTTATAACAATTACTATAATATATTAAATAGTTTATTTCTCATATAAAAAAACGAAGATTCAATTCTTCATTTTTTTATAATTAGTATATTACTTTGAAATATATTGGACTTGTTATAACTATCTTTTCTCCACTCTTATAGCATTTCTTATCAACACTATTTAAATAGCATTTAGCATTACTATTATATGGAATAGTATATATACTTCCCTCTTCTTTTAAATAATTATTTTTATTTAAATTATTTATAATATCTTGTGAAGTAGTAACCATAAATAATCTATTACCTTTTCTATTTCTATTAACTTCCAAATACTTTCCTTTTTTACTTTGATTTTCAGATAAGTATCCCTTAAATAAATTCAAATCAAGTCCATAATTTGATAATATTTTACCCTCTTCTGCCCTTAATCCAACAAACATATAATAAGGAAGAACATCTTCTAATTCTTTATAACTATATAGATTATTCTTATCAGATATAAGAATTTTTCTTAAATTTGGCCACTTAATATTATCATCAAATCCATATAGGTTAGAAAGCACTACAGTTCCATCTGTTGTCAATATATCATTTGCTATAATATTATAATATCTTGATGATACCACATGATAAAATTTAATATCTTCATATTTTTCTTCTATTTTTGTAACTGTTATTGACTTTAATTTTCCATTTTCAATTTTATAGATTTCTGTACCAACTTTAAATTTATCTTTATCATCTACGGAAATAAATTGATTATTTTTAACATCAAATACTCCATGATATCCAGCAGTTTTTAATATTGATCCATCATTAAATGTTGTAATTTGATAATTATAAGTTACATCTTCATTTTCAATCCATATAGGGTATTCATAATCTATTGAACCAGTATCATAACTCCATACTGCAAGTAAGTCTGTATAATTAATATCCTCAATATTTTTATAAGTTCCATCAGCAAGCATTATTTTAGTTCCTTCAATTAAACATCCATTCCAAGTACATCTAGCAGTAACAACAACATCTCCAGTAACTTTAGAAATTGAAACATTACCATTTGATTGAGTATAAGTATATTCACTAGCTGAAAGAGTTCTTCCTCCCATAGTTACAGTTATAGAATTTGGAAGACTATAATTATTATTTGCTCTAAGAGTACCTGAATAACTATTGTTGATATTAACTGTAGTAGGTCCATTAGAAGATCCATTATTAATATTAACAGTTATATTAAACACCCACTGAAATGGTGCACTATCTGTTCTAGAACAAGTTCCAGCATCAGTTGTTGCATTTTCTATATCAGTACTACTTGCAGTATTACTTGGATCTGCTACATCTGTTCCATATACTTTAAAAATATAGTTACTTGCTTCTGCACCATTACTTAGTCCTGTTACTGTATAACTAGTACTATCACTATTTGTATTAATAGTTCTAATAGCAGTTCCATTTCCGTCACAAACTACTATTGTATATGATGCGATACCACTTTCATCTTCTCCATTCCAACTTAGATTTACTTCTCCTATTGTATCAGAAATAGTCGCAACAACATTACTAATAATAGGTGCAGATGTATCAACAAACTCTTCTTGCTTATCAACATCAAGTGTAATCGAACCTAAATTAACATTTGGAAGACCCGTTGACTTTAAAACAATACTTGTAGTAAATGTATCATTAGGAAATTCAGCATCATCTTTAGCCTTAACATAAAATGTATAATTTTCTCCAGGATTATTTGCACTAATAGTAAATGGAGATAATGGATTACCATTTTGATCACATATTTCAATTTTATTAGATACTGGATATAATTCAAACTGTACATCATTTGCATAAGTACTAACAACATTAGCACTGAATGAAGCAATTCTTCCATTTTTAATGTTTCCTGTAGTAGGATTATTCAAAGTTGCTAAAATATTACCATCAGGTTTTTCATTAGATTCAACATTAGCGCCACCCTCAATTTGATAATTATCTTGTTCAACAGTTGGAACGAAAGAAATACTAACTGTTGCAGTCTTTGAACTTAATTTAGGAACTACATCTCCACTTTCAAGCCCAGTAACATTAACTGTAATATCACCAAGAGAAACACCATTTCCATCATTAGCAGTAAAAGAAAGAGCTAAATCTGAAATAGTACGATCATAAAAAGTATCATTCGTAAATACAATATCATAAACTGCTTCATAAACAGGATTTTCTTCATTACTCTTAACAAAATTTAAATTAAAATTAACACTATCATCAGTAAAAGAAGGTACTTGATTATCCGTATTTGTAGATGTTGTTTTAGTTACACTTGTAATTCTAAATGTCCCTTGATTCTTTAAACCTACTTCACCATGTATATTCAAAACTCTAGAATATAATGCAAATCCTACAGTTAAAAAAGAAAGTATTAAAGCAATTGAAACTACTGCAATAATACCCAAACTAATTAAAGATTTATCATTATTTTTCTTTTTATATTTAGTATTACTTTTCATAAAATTACCTTATTACTTTCTATTTTTTTCAACTTCTTCTTTTTTTAATCTATATTCCCAAATAACACCATCATTAATTATCATAAAAATACTTTCAATTGATTTATTTTGATAATAATTTATAGGCATTCTAACTTCATTATATACATCTAACAATTCATCAAAACTTGTTACTTTGATTACGTCATAATCATCAGTATTAGGAAGTGATGCAAAATCAGCATTTACAATAATACTATCATGATTATTTAATATTTTTCTTAACAATGTTCTATATGCATTTTTCTTATTTTTTATAATAACTTGTATAACCAAGAATAATAACAAAAATACACTTATTAAAGAAACAATAGATCCAATAGCTATAAAAGTATTATTAACTGTTTTTGAAGAATCATCTTCATATGACAATGTTTTAGTCTCACTATCTACACTTTTTTCAATAGAAATATCAACTGTATGTAAAAGCAAAGGTATAGATATACTTTCTTCAGAAGAAAGATCAATTTCCTTTTTATATTCTTTTCCAGAAACATTACTTTCAACAATCAAACTAACCTTTAATTCTCCATCAGTTTGCATCGAATACTCTTTTTTGAACTCATTTAAAATTCTATTATATTTAGAATAATCAATATTGATATTTCTGTCAATAATAAATGACTTACTATTATTCAAATTAACTACTTCTTTATTAGTCAAATCATAATCTTTATACCAATAATAACCACCTTCGTTATTAGATTTATTTGCATATAAAGAAGCTTTAATATAATAACTATACTCTCCATTTACAGGTTCATCAAAATCTATTATATATCTAAAATTAATATCCAAATAGTTTATTAAACTTGCTATATAAGTTCTATTCTCTTCTAAATATTCTTTTTCAAAATATTTATTTTCTTTTAAATAAACTTTATAATTTATTGATTTATTTTCTTTATATGTTATATCAATATATTTTTTATTCAAAATGCCATAAGAAAGGAATACTAATCCTAAAACTAGTAAAAGCATAACAAAAAATATTTTAATAGCCATTTTAAAATGCTTTTTATTCATAATTACTACCCCTTCCTAAATAATTCATTAGCCCACAATGTAGGAAAACCTATATATTTTATCACATAATCAACTTTTCCAATGACTTCATCTTCAGAAGTTATAAACCCATCTGGAGAATCATTTGCATCACCTTTAGTATTAAACATCAACTTTGAATTTACTTTTTCTATTCCAATAACTCTATGAGTTATAACTTTACCTTCATAGGTAAAAACAAGAATATCGCCTATTTCTATCTCATCCGGTTCAGTATATTCAAGTATAACAGCATCCCCTCTATAGAAAATATCAGCCATAGAGTTTGATGCAACAGCTATAAGTTTATATTTGAAAATCCCAGATACCAGTATAACCAATACAATCGCAAAAATCACAACTGGTATAATAAGTATTCTTTTATTATTATCTGCAAATGTTCTTTTACTTTCTTCTTGTTGAAGTAAATTCTTATTTACAATATAAAAAATAATATAAGGAATTATAACTTTAGAAGCTGCATAAATATAATGTCCAAGATCTGGTACTATTGGAATAACATACATATATAGTTCAACTATTAATTTAAATAAAATACTAGAAGAAACATCAGAATGATAAACCAAATATGAGCACAAAAAGTTTTCTGCCACTATTGGCATAACAATAGTACAAATAAAGACAAATCTATCATATGATGTAGTTAAAACTCCAGGATTTAATTCCAATAAAATTTGAAAACATGATAACAATAAAGTAAATACAACGACTGCTTTAATGTTAGTATATGAATGTTTAACAATAATATACCTTAAATACTCTGAAATAACTACAATCACTATTATAGGAATAATTGAGTAAATAATATTATTAGCATTAATTAAATAACCATGATTGAATCCTAGAACAATACCTAAAAGATATAGTACTATTCCTGAAATCATTAAAACAGTAAGTACTATTCTCAATATATAACCACTATAATAGTTTTTGGTGTTTTTTATTCCAAAAAATATAGCATTTGGAATAAGTATAACTAATAAAAAAGTGATTGCTAGATAACTTTTTAGATTACTAGAAATCACATTTGTTAGCAAATAGAATATAATAATCAAAAATAACAAAAGAAATTCTGTGATATAAATCATCCTAATATTCTTTTTCATATTATGCTCCTATCTAATTTAACTAGCATATTTATAAAAGTTACTTACTTTTTTGATTTTATTATTCAACTTGTGTGTAATTAAATGCAGCAGTTAAATTTACTGTAACATCATTAGATGGCAATTTAGTGCTATCTTCAGGAGCAACATAAGTAACAGTTACAGTTACAGTTTCTCTTCCAGTTTCTTTAGCAAGTAAAGTTGATAATCCAGTTTGAGTAGCAGTATAAGTAGTAGAACCATACTTAACCTCATAAGTTAAATAATCAGAATAACTTTCAATGCTTGATAAAGTAATTCCTGTCAAATTTGCATCAAAATTACCATCATTAACAGCATCTATTGTAAATTTAGCAACATCACCAGGTTTAGTTAATGTAGCAGTAAATTGATAAGATGTTTCACTAAATTGTGTTTGAGTAATATTTACACTACTAGCATCTTTAACAAATGAATCAGTATCCCAGTGTACACTCCATTTAACTGGTTTAACAGTTACCTCTCCACTAATATTTAGAGTTTGAGCATAAGCAGCGAAACCTATTGACATAAATAAAATTGCAACAGCTAAAACTCCAATAATAAATAATTGCCCATTCTTTTTCTTTTCCATAATTACCTCCTATGTTCTATAAATAAATATTATCAATTTCCGAAAATATTTTCAATAGTTATTTATATTTTTTTTGCAAAATATGTAAACATGTTAATATTTCCTTTATACTTAATAATATCATCAAATAAAGAATACCACTTTACTTGAACGTAGTCTTTTCTCCATGAATATTTATCATTTTTATTAATACATCTATTAAAAGGTTGAATAAATAAAGAACTATAATGAACACTACTAGATTTTTTAGTAAGATTGTCTTTTATTATTTCCTTTACTTGATTTTTGTTAATCCAAAGAAAATCATCAACAGTTCCATATATTAAACCATCAACTTCATATTTAGACACTCTTCCTTTAAGAATAAACCTATCTACCATAACATAAGGTGGTATTTTTATTAAATTATTATTTATGTTATTTATTTTATCCACATTTTTTCTACAATATTCAAAAGAGTTGAGAATTTTAGTATTTTCTTCACTTTCAATGCCATAATGGAATAATTTATACTCTTTGATTATTTTATTATTAATTCCATAACTTTGTAAAAAATATTCAAATGATTTTAAACTTTCAACATGGACAGAATTTCTACTTCCTTTTTTAATACTTATGCTTCTAATAAAATTATTTACTTTTAAAATAATATCCCCTTTTTCATCAGGATTATGATTTCTCCATGCTTTTACAATAGAATTATTATTACAAAAAGGAAACAAATCATCAATTACTTCTCTTAATAAAGGATTAAGTTCTTTAATCATTTTATTATTGAATTCTAAAACAAAAAGAAATTCATTTTGAAATCCATCAGGTACTGTTTTCATTTTTTCACCTCCTATCTAATAAGATTATTAAACATTTAAGATAAAAAAACCCAAAAAAACAAGATAAAAATATTTTTTTTATCTTGTTTACAAAATTGTATACAATTATTAATGGACTATATTATTTTTTTTTGAAATAAATTCAAACTTCCAAGTTCTGACTACGTGGGTCCGGAAGAAATAACAATAAAAAAAGGATCCATCAGATCCTCAAATTCACTATGGAGCGGATGATGGGAATCGGACCCACGTAGTCAGCTTGGAAGGCTGGGGTTCTACCATTGAACTACATCCGCATCAAAGTAGACATTTTTAATTATACCAAAGTAATTAAAAATGTCAACAGTTTTTTTATTTTCTTTTGGTATTTTTATTTATATTATTATTTTTTTTAGTTGTTTGCTTTACTGTTTTTTCAGTTTCTCTAGATTTATTTTCGGCTTTCTTTGTAATTTCTTTCTCAGTATATTCTTCTTTATTGTCATCATAGTTTCTATCGTTAGAAGATTTTACTTCTTCGGTATCATTAGTTTTTCTAGCATAAATCATTAATCCTACAAATCCAGCAACTAATACTAATAAAATAACTGCACCTACTGTTCCATCATCTTCTTTTTTCTCTTCAGTGTCATCTACAGGTAATGTTCCACCTTCTAAACAGTTTTCTCCACCATTATCAACACATGATACAACATCTTTATCGCCTTCCTCATATGCTTGATTAATAATTGCTTCAAGATCAGTGCTATAGGCTGCTGCTGCATATAAATCACTTATTACAACAAATGGTGTTCCTTGATATGAAGCATCTTCAAATCCAGCGCTCTGAAATAATGTAGCAACTTTATACCCTAGTTCATAATCTACTCCAGGTTCCCAATTAACATGATCAACATATAATTCCTTTTTAACAATTTCAAACGTTTCATTATATCCTGCAAGTCCTTCTAAATATTCTGTTTCTTTTTCACACCATGGACATCCACCTGCTTCAAATAAATAAACCTTAACCTTTTCAGCTGCATTAACATTTGGAACAAACATCATAAAAGCAGCAAATAAAACAAATAATAAACTTTTAAATTTTTTCATTTTTTCCTCCTACCCTCTAAAAATAATTCTATCATTCTTTTTTTAATTTTACAATTATATTTGAAAATTTCATTAAATTATCACATTAATTATCTTTATTTTGCAACTTATCAATCTCAACACCACTAATCATATCAAACTTTTTAGATATTTTTTCACTAGTAATATGTACATCTTCTACTTCTTTATTAACACTTTGAATACTCTTAGCAAGCCTATCCCATCTTTCTCTATATCTTCCAAATTCTACACCAAGTTTATTTAACTCATCGTGAATAACAGATGTATATTTATCTCTTTCAATATTTTTTATTATCATTTGAATAACAGTTAATGTAGACATCAAAGTTGTTGGAGATGTAATCCATACTCTTTTCTTATAAGCATATTCAATCAAATCACTATGATATGCATTTAACTCAGCAAAAATAGCTTCTGCAGGTAAAAACATAATAGCTTGGTTACTAGTTACATCTTTAATAATATACTTTTCACTTATCGCATCAATATGTTTTTTTACATCAAGTTTAAATTGTTTTTCATATCTATCTCTAACATCTTGAGGTAATTTTTTATCAACCATCATTCTATAATTTTCAAGTGGAAATTTAGAATCAATAGCAATTGTACCAAGCGGATCAGGAGCAAATAAAATAGAATCTACTATTGAACCATTTGGAAGAGAATATTGTATCTGATAAATTTTATCATTGCCTTCCCCAAAAACACTTTTCAAAATATGATTCAAATTTACTTCGCCAAATATACCTCTAGACTTTTTATCAGTTAAAATACTTTGTAACGATACAATGTCAGTAGACAAAGAATCTATCTTCTTTTGAGCCTCATCAATTTTGCTTAATCTTTCTAATATATTTGTAAATGTTTTATTTGTCTTTTCAAAATTTTGATCCAATCTTTCATTTACTTTTTCATTTATTTTATATAATCTATCTTCAATATTTTTTGAAAGATTATCAAAATTAATATTAATATCTTTAATCAAATTATTATTAAAATCACTAATTTCTTTATTTATATTAACTTCAAATCTACCAAGACGTTCAGTTATATCTGCCTCATTCATTTTATTCTTTTTATTTGTCATAATCAAATAAATCATCAAAATAATTATTACAATAATTAATACTAAAATAACATATTCCATAATCATATCTCCTATAAGAAAATTATATCATAACTAAAAAATAGTTGAAATAAAATCAACTATTTTCTTAACAACTATCTTGTCCGACAATACATATTTTAACTCTTCCAACAGAAGATGGAAGTTCTTCAATGTCCAAATCATTATCCGAATAAATACTTGACTCATTCAAATTAGATTCTAAAGTAGCATCAACTTTCATACCTGCTGTGTCAACACTTGTCCAATAATACTTCCATCCTTCGCCTTTTGTATAAGTAACAATAACATATGCTTCTTGCCATTCACCAAAAGGACTATTTCCTTCCTCTTCAAGTGGAATTTCACTTATTGGAATAAAATAAGCCATATCTTTATCATAAAAACTATACTCAAACCCACTAAGTTTTAATTTTGCCATATCAATATATTCTTTTGCAGTTAAAATATAAGTTGATTTCCTTGAATCATTAATATACCTTGAAACAGCAGGAACTGCAATAATCATTAAAATTCCAAGTATTATAATAACTGCTAAAATTTCAACTAATGTAAATCCATTTTTTCTTCTATTATTTCTCATTTTATCGCCCTCTTTATTTATAAATAAATTTTAGAATTTGAAGTTGTTTTTGTCAATACAATTATCACTTAATTGAGTTACTTGTCATAATCTCTAAAACTTTATCAAAGTTATCATCATTAGCTAATACATTCCTTTTTATTTCTCCACACTTTGAACATTTATACACTATCTTATATTTATCTTTACTTCCTTTTTCTATAGAAATAGGAACAAGTATACCTTTACAATTAGATTTCCTATCTCCAGGCATTATATCTAAATGTCTCGAAGAAAGACAATTATTACAATGATCTCGTGCAGAGTATTTTAATTTAGTAACAACTTGTCCACAAACATCACAAATAAACTCTTCATCTACCATAGTAAATTTTTTATTATCCATATTATTTACCTCAAAATGAATAATAACAAATATCAGAAAATGTGTCAATAAAAGGATTATTTAATAAACTTTTTATATTGATTAAAACCACCAGAAATACTAACTACATCAAAACCCTTACAACTTAGTACTTCACAAACTTTTTTACTATTAACTCCAAAATTACAATAAATATAATATGTTTCTTTTTTATTCAAATAAAAATTAGGTTTAATAAGTAATAAATTCATAGGTATATTTTTAGCATTCGGTATTTTACTGATATTAAATAAATAATTATCACGAATATCAATTATATTTA
>JAFUTR010000004.1 GCA_017477845.1 Bacilli bacterium | reverse complement strand
TGCCCTGAAATACTAACTTGAACACATATATTGTATTTTTTTTAGAAAAATTACTTCTTTTTGTTTCATTTAGTCCTTCAATTTTAAATAATATGAAAAGATTAAATGCATGTTGCACTTAATTTTTCATTTCACCTTTATTAAAAATGTGGTATAATACACAGAACAAATGAGGATGGAGGGGTTTTATGCTAATAAGAATAGAAGATAAAAAAGATTTAATAGATACTTATAATTTAAAAAAAATTGCAAATGGAAAAGATGGTATATTATATTTATATGAAAATATAATAATAAAAATATCATTATCTGGTGAAATGACATTAGAAAAATTAGAAGATTTCAGAAAAGCAAAAGAAAAATCTTTCAATAATGAAGAAGATTTCTTAAAATCTAGAATCATTATCCCTGAAAAAATTGTTTTTAATCCAAAAGAAAAAATCAAAAAAATGAAAGTTACTCCACTTTTTGGCTACACACAAAGATATTTCCTAGTAAAAAAAGAAATTGAAAGTATGGATAGAAATTTACTAATACAAGAATTATCATCTTTAAGAGAAGAAACTCACAAACTATTAACAAATAATAAAATTGCTATTATGGACACAAATCCTCAAAATATTATAATATCAAATGATAATAAATTACTATTAATAGATCATGATAGAGATATAACAGATAATTGTATGGAAATATAAAAAGAAAGAGCAATATACAAACATGACTATTACAAGCACAATGAAAAAAGGCTTTCACAACTTTATGGAAAACTTTTTATTTATAAACTTTATAATAGTTTAAATTTAAAAAATAGAGCCATTTACGAAGAATATGAAAAATTATACAATTATATGGGAAGTCTTGATATTGACAAATTATTTAATAGCATTTCTAATTATAATAATATTAATGAATTTAAAGAAGAAAAAGAAAAAGAAATAACTAAAAAGAAAAAAGCAAGGTAAACCTACTTTGCTTTTTTTAATTCTAAATATTCATCATATGAACATTTTTTATCTATAATTTTACCATATTCATCAAATTCAATAATTCTATTTGCTATAGTTTCAATAAATTGATGATCGTGAGAAGCAAATAATAATTCACCACTATACTTAATAAGCCCATTATTAAGTGATGTTATACTTTCAAGGTCTAAATGGTTAGTAGGTTCATCAAGTATTAAAAAATTAGATGCTTCTAACATACATTTTGAAAGCATACATCTTGCTCTTTCGCCACCAGACAATACATTAACATTCTTGAATACTTCTTCACCACTAAATAACATTCTTCCAAGAAATCCGCGGAGTAATGTCTCATCATCAATGTTATAAAATTCCCCTATCCATTTAACTATACTTTCTTCTTTTTCAAAATACTTATTATTATCCTGTGGAAAATAAGATTTTGTAATAGTATTTCCAAAACTAAATGTTCCAGAATCAAATTTTTCTTCTCCCATCAAAATTTTAAATAAAGTTGTTTTAGCGATATTATTAGTACCAACAAAAGCAATCTTATCCCCTTTTTCAACTATAAAAGATACGTTATCTAAAACTTTTTTACCATCAATAGTTTTTGATAATTTCTTAACTTCCAGTATTTGCTTTCCAGATTCTTTTTGAGGCTTAAACTCAATAAAAGGATATTTTCTAGAAGATGGAACTATTTCATCAAGTTCTATTTTTTCAAGCATCTTCTTTCTTGATGTTGCCTGTTTACTTTTAGAAGCATTAGCAGAAAATCTTGCAATAAATGCCTGTAATTCTTTTATTTTTTCTTCCTTTTTTCTATTTGACTCTTTCATTTGTTTTAAAGCTAGTTGACTAGACTCATACCAGAAATCATAATTACCAATATATAACTTAATTTTACCATAATCTATATCAGCAATATGAGTACACACTTTATTTAAAAAGTGTCTATCATGTGATACAACAATTATAATATTATCACAATTAATTAAAAATTCTTCAAGCCAATTAATTGCATCAATATCGAGATTATTAGTAGGTTCATCAAGTAATAAAATATCAGGATTACCAAAAAGAGCTTGAGCAAGCAACACTTTAATTTTCTCATTATTTGGAAGATCTTTCATCAACATGTAATGGCTTTCTTCTGGTATTCCTAAATTATTAAGTAACTCCTTTGCATCACTTTCTGCACTCCATCCATCAAGTTCTGCAAATGCAGCTTCAAGTTCTCCAAGACGAATTCCATCTTCATCAGTAAAACTAGTTTTAGAATACATTGCATCCTTTTCCTTCATTATTTGATAAAGTTTAGAATTCCCCATTATAACTGTATCAACTGGAGTGTATTGATCATACTCATAATGATTCTGTTTTAAAACTGCTACTCGCTCATCTTTTGAAATAACAATTTCACCATGAGTTGTTTCAATTTCTCCAGATAGTAGTTTTAAAAAAGTTGATTTCCCAGCTCCATTTGCTCCTATTAACCCATAGCAATTACCTTTCGTAAACTTTATATTAACATCTTCAAAAAGAGTTCTTTTACCAAATCTCAATGTTACATTATTAACTTGTATCATATTTCCACCTCGACAAAAGAAAAATTGTTTAATAATATATAAACAATTTTTTACTTACTATTTAATTATAATATCATAAGACTATCTAAAAAGAAATAGTTTTTAAAAGCCATGTCCTCCTCCACCGCCAGAAGAGCCACCGCCTCCGCCACCACCAGAAGAGCCGCCTCCTCCTCCGCTGCTAGAAGAACTATCAGAAACAGGACTATAAACCATATGTGTACCAGTTTTTCTCGCATAAAAATCACTGTTTGAAAAACTTGACTTTGAAAATGATAATACATCACTATCTTTAGCCTTTTTAACTCGTGAATTAATAATAGCAATTATAAATGTTACAAAAGCAGCTATTGTTATAGAAATAACAGCATTACTAATATAGCGCATTGGTTCAAGAATTTTACCACCATTAAGTAAAATTCCAATCTCTTTAAATGCTTCACTTGCACATTCATAATATTCTTCACTAGAAGCATACCTATAAATATTATCAGTAATAATGTATGCCTTATCATTATTTATTATTCTATAATTAGCACCGTCAGAAAATATATAAATATTTCTTCTATCCATATCTATTAAAAATAAAGTACCACTTTGATTTGAAAACAATTCATGATAATAATTTCTAGCATAAGAATCTGTAGATGTATAATTATTAGAAATACTTTTAAAAGCAATATTACCATATTCTGTTAATGAATACATTTCATCTGTTAATTTATTAATTTCTTCATCACTTAATAAACTAGCATCATCTTCTATAACTAATTTATAACCATTATCATTTTCCATAGTAATAGCATTTACATTTTCAATAATAAAAGGAATAACTAGTAATATAATTAATAGTTTTATATATTTTTTAAGCATTTTCATCCCCTCCTCTTTTTTCAAGTTGAGGTAATTTACTACTTACTAACTCATTATGTTCATTTACTAAATCATAAAAAGATATAATTGTTAACAAAAATGATAATATAGCAGTTCCATAATAGTAACTGTCTTCAAATGGATTTAATATGATAATTACAATGCTAATGATAATAGCAATTAACTGCTTATATAAATATTTCTTAAATTTCTCTTTAAATGGTGGTTTTTTCTTAATTACATTTACTTTTATATTTTGATGAACACCCCTATTATCCAAAGACTTTTTAATAAGCAAAGCAATTACAACTGTAATAATTGTCATAACAATCCAAATTACAGAAAAAGAAGACCCAATTTCATTCTTTCCTTCAAACATCTTAGAAAGGAATATGGAAAAGGATATGGAAATAGATAAATAAAATGGAATAAAAAATATTGCAAAAATAAATTTAAAAAATGTGGCAAATAAGTTTAAACCTGCTTCATTCTTAATTTCAGTTTTAACTTCAACTTTCTTTTGTTCTTCACTTTTATCATTAGAATCATTTTCACTATTATTTGAAGCATCGTTAACTCCTAAATCATCATAATGATGTCTATTTACAAATATTTTATTTAATTGATTATTTGAAATAAAGAAACTAATAATCGACATAATTAAAGAAAAAATTAAAACGTTTTTAGGAAGTATTAATATATAATTGTTAATCAATAAAAATACTATAATTGCTAAAACAAATGATATACCAATATACTTTTTAAAATCAATCGGTGTTTCAAAAGCAACTTTACCTGTTTGACCGTTTACAACAGCATAATTAATAGTTCCTTTTTTCTCATTCCTTATAGCAAGAAAATACACAGGAAACATACCAATTTTACTATCCTTAACTTTTATAGGAACAATAGGGCTATAACAACCATAATGTCTAAATTGTCTATCTTTACTTAATTTATAAGAACAATCACTTGATGCAATTGCCTCAACAAAAGGATTATATACTTTATCATTAACATCTTTTACATCTGCATAAAATCCAAGCAAATAATTAGGATTAAATTCTTTGCATTCATTAAAATCAAAAGGAATAGAATGACTATATTTGTCAAAAAACCTAGAAGATAAGTCATAAGACAATCCATCATAATCAGCATCAACTTTGGAAGAAATGCTGTAATCATTATATATCTTATAATCACCTGATCTATGACTATACACACTTCCCTTATTAATACATGTATCATGATAAGATAAATTATAAATACTATAAGGCATAAAAATACCTCTAAACTTACTAACTACAATGTCATTTTTCATATATGTTGGAGCAAAAAAATGTTTTTTTATTTTTTTCTTATAATTATTAACACATTCTTCCTTCGTCTTAGAAAAAGGAATTATATAATCAGGATTATTTATTTTCATCATTTTTGATTCAATCATTGCCTGAGAACCACAATAACTGCAAAAAGTAATAGCAGTTTCATCAAATGTTAATAATGTTGCACCACAAGAAGAACAACAATAACTTTTACCTTCAGTTTTTTCTTTTGCCTCATCCAAAACTATATTTTCCTCTGAATATTTAACAGATTCATTCAATTCTTCAGGACTAAAAGAAGAACCACAATAATCACATTTAATTATTTTTTCACTTGGACTAAAATATAATTCAGCACTACAATTTGGACATTTTATCATTTTATCACCTATAATAATACTATCACATTTTATCAATAAAAAAAAGAAGCCACAATCAAATGTAGTTTTACAAACTTGATTATGGCTTATATTATTTAATTAATGTTATTTCTTTAACTGATTCACTATCTATATACATAGCTGTAAACTCATCACCATTTTTGAAAAATGGTAGTAAATCTTCATTAACTTTTATAGATACTTTATATTTATTTCCATCAAATGCTTCAATATAATAATATGTATTTCCATCTATATATGCACTTGAAATATTTTTAATACCTATACTTCCTTCTATTAACTGAGCATCTTTCTTAATTCCACTATTTTTTAAATAGTTTTCTTTAGCTTTTAATATTCCTTCTTGTGCATCTGTCACCACGACTTTCTGATAATCTTGTACGTCGACAAATGCATACATTTTTACAAGTCCAGCATTATCTTTAAGTGATACTAAATATGTAGCTTTTCCATTTAAATTAATAAGTAATGGGAAAGTAGAATTATATTTCATTTGTTGAACTTGACCCTCAGCACTAGCCATTGCCGAAAACTCTTCAGCACCAGGAATCAAATAGTAATTAGTATCTTTTGTTCTCATATTTGTAAGAATAAATCCAAGATTAGACTCATCACTTGCTACACTAGTAATTCCAGTATACAAATAAACATCATCATCTTGTATCAAATAATTATATCCTTCAGTAGTTGCAACAACATTCTTTTGACCAAAAATGCTATTTAAAAATCCTCCATTATATAGTCCCCAATCATTAACTTGTTCCATAATAAGGTTAGCACTATAAACATGATCAACCCAAGAAGGAACTTTATCAACATCATATTTTTTTGATTTACCAGTAATTGGATCTAAAATAACTACACCAGACACTTCTTCTTTTAATCCAACTCCTGTATATCTAAGTGTTGGAACAATCCAATAAGGATTACCTTCATTATCAAGTTCAAAGTTTTCTTCTCCAAAAACCTCCGTTGGATAACTAAATCTAAGTTTTCTAAATAAATTTTCATTAAACATTGCACTAGGCATATACTTCATACCTTTTTTTAGTCTTACAAGTTCTGCCTTACCAGTAACAGAATCAACAATAATATATCCAGTTATTCCTTTACCCCTATTAGTAAAATACTTAATCATTCCATCATACTCTAAAGGAGTAACTCTAACAATTTTATCATTATAGTTTATCTGAGTATATAAATTAGATACAGTAAATTGAGAAACTAAATCTGTCATTTCACCCATAACTCTATCACCAATTTTAGCAGTAGAATCTCTATCTAGTAATGGAACTTTATTTAAATCAACTTCTTTTACTTCTTCTTCAAATACTTTACCCTCAGTTATTTCAATTCTATTAGCATAACTTCTAGAAGAAAATATTGGTGAAAAAACAATATTAGTAAGTATTATTAATACAATTATTAAAGGAATAATCCCTAAAGAAATTTTAAATCCTTTAGATAGTTTTATGGTAGACAAATTACCTTTAAGTGATACATATCCAATAAAAGTAAAAAAGTTAAGAGTCATAAATATTCCAAATATAAATATAATAAATATCCAAAACTGTATAACATGTACATTAAGTGGTGGTAAAAATAAATAGAATAGAATAAAACTAATTACTAATGTTATTAAAATATTTAAAATTATTTTTTTATTAAATTTCTTCATATATCCTCCTTAGAAATGGCCTCCTCCACCGCCATGAGTTCTTCCACTACTTCCTTTAAATACAGAACTTCCTCCACCAAGTGATGGTCCACCACCATTATTATTTGAAGTATCAGTTATTCGTACTCTCGAAGTAAATGTTGTCATAAATTGATCAACTTTATTATCAATTGTTGAATCTTTTAAATATGAATTTGCATTAGTAGCCAAATGAACACCTTTATATTTTTTTGTATGTGCAAATATTGAAATGAAACTACCAACAGCACCGGTTAACAATGAAACAAACCAATTAACTTCTTTTGGTTTTTCCTCATCTTCCCTGCATTTATAATATTCTCCATTTTCATCAATACAAAAATTAACATTAGAAAGACTATTACCATTTGAAGTATAATCCTTAATATCATCTAAATATGAATTAAATGCTTCATAATACTTTTCATCAGTCAAATAATATGCTGCACTATCTCTCATTAAAGAAATTATACTATCATCAAATACTAAGATAGAAGATCCAGATGTTTCAAAAAATTGATATCTATTTCCCATATCTACTACAACGATAACACCACTTCTTTCTTCTCCAACACCGAATCTATTATAATCATAAAAGTCTGATGCATACTCTTTAGTATCTTCTTCATCAAATCCATAAGGATTAGTTTCCAAAGTTACAAAAACTATATCAATATTATATTTTTCAATAACATCTAAAATATCATTACGTAATTTTTCTTCTTCCTCACTAGTTAATAGATCAGCATAATCATATATTTTTTCACTACTATCAACAGAAGGCACAAGCACCTCTGCATTTACATAATACGGAATAAAAAATAATAAAGTAATAATTAATATAAATAATTTCTTCATTTTCCCCTCCGCCTTTGCTAAACAATATATGATATAAGTGCAATAATAGCAAATATAACAATAAATATTAATATCCACATTAATAATGCTTTCTTTCTAGAATATGGAATATCTCCAATCATTTTACCTGTTTGTCCGTTCATTGCAAAAGTATAAAACTTTCCTTCATATTTTATATTAACCATCCAAACAGGAAGTAATACATAATCAATTGTTTCACTTTCAATATTAGTATCCTTTTCTTCTGGAATGAATGAAGAGTATCCCCCACTCGAAGCTTTTCTTTGAATATCAGAATAAACTGTTTGCATAGCTCTATCAATAGTTATCTTCTTAGCATCTTCCTTCTCTAAATCATACTTTTCAGCTAGAAAGCCAGACAAATAAGAGTAACTAAAATCAGTTAATTCACTATAATCAAAAGGCTCAATTGAATTCATTATTGCATCATTAAATCTTATTGAACCATCAACTGGTATGTTATCAAAATTATAAGTACAATCTCTCTCCACATTATAAGTGTCAGTCTTTGTATAAATATAGTTAGAATCAGACCAACTCATAACACGTGTTCCTTTTCCTTTAACATGACCTTTCATTACACAAGAATATAGCCAAAAAGGAATATAAATACCTTTAAGTTCTTCTATATTTTTAGTATCAGAAAAAGCTTTAGGCATAAGAAACTTACCT
This sequence comes from Bacilli bacterium, assembly GCA_017477845.1. Classification (GTDB taxonomy): domain Bacteria; phylum Bacillota_I; class Bacilli_A; order RF39; family UBA660; genus RUG13868. The sequence goes on along the minus strand of JAFUTR010000004.1, from coordinate 43,641 downwards.
TTTCCTATACTTTTGAACGCATTAATAGCATCTTCCTTTGTTTTAGAAAAAGGAATAATTTTTGATGGTGAAAATTTATCAACTAATCTCGTTTTTAATATAGCTGTATTCTTACAATATACACAAAAAGTAGCCGCTGTATTTATATCTGCAACTATTTTAGCACCACAATCTTCGCAGTAGTATTCATCCATCAAAATAATATTTTTATTCTCATTTTTATTCTTTTTTAACTCTTTTGAATTATTAGTATTTGTGCCTTGAAAATTCTTCTCATTTTCTTTCAATTCTTTTAAAGTAAATTTACTACCACAATATTCACAAACCCAGTTTTTTTCTTTTGGATTATAACTAATACTAGCATTACAACTAGGACATTTATGGTCAACAGTTTTCATACTTCACCTTCTTCTAGAAATTATTACTCTTTTTTTCTTCCTTTTTTTAATTTAGAAATCGCATAATTAAAAGAGTTTTTAGGTCCTGTTGTTAATATTCCTTTTTTAGTTTGACCAAGACTTGAACCCTTAATAATAACAGTTAAATAGTCAATAATTACTTTTCTAATTTCTATTATTTTTGCTTCTTTATCTTTTACTTTTATTTCTTTTATTTTATTCTTTAAATTTGTTGGCAAATAATCAATAGAATCATATACTTTTTTATAATCAATTTTAATATTATTAAATTTATCAACTTTAAATAAATCTGTTTTATCCTTATATTCTTTATCAAAATGGTCTTTGCTACCACTAGCTAATTTTTTTATTTTATTAGGATCCTCTGCTTTAAAATTTTTTCTAGAGTCTCCAGTATATGATAATGAACAAATTTTTTCATATAAATCTTGCAAAGAAGGGTTTTCTTTATCTAGTAATAGTAATGCAATTGTTAATGCATTTTTCTTATTAACTTCATTAGCACTTTCTATTTCTTTATCCGCAATCGCTGTATACATTTCTTTTTGAAATCTTCCAGCTATATAAAATGTTTTCCAATTTAATAAATCATCTAAGACATCAACTTTCTCAATTACACCCATTTTAAATGTATCTATACCATAATTAATATCTGTTGTATAACAAATACCAGCAGCTTTTTTAAGTAATTTACTTGAAGCATGTTTAAAATACATTTTAGGAGTAAACTTATACATATATTTATTTCTTTTAAGATTTTCTTCATAGAATTTTTTTATATCATCAACAACTACTATTAAGTCAACTTGTTTTTTCTCATTTTCTTTATATCCTGCTTGATACGCAATACTAGAGCCATAAGCTTTTACTGAAACAACTTCTGGAAGTGTATCTACAAATTTTAAAATTCTTTCTCTAATTCCCATATTTTGCATAATTTATCTCCTTTAATTATTATATAAGAATGTATCTACTAACCATACTTCATTTTCTTTTATAAGTTTAATATTTTTCTTTACCACATAAAAGGACAATATATCATCATCTTCTGTATCCAAACTATAAGTAGTAAGTCTAACTTCTGCATTTATCTCATCATCTTTTACTTCTATATTATCAACACTAATAGTACTATTAATATATTTATTAGATTCAGGAATATTTCTATAAAATAAATAACCATCATCTTGATCATTAATAAAGAATTTCTCTTCACCAAAAAGAGTATTTTCTAATTCATTTTGCCCATTTAAAGTAAAGATATCATTTATTTTTTCCTCGTAATTATTTATCTTTAAATAAGTATAACTCTTAATATTTTTTGCAAGATCTTCTTGACTTAAAACTTCTCCATTAATAGTATCAGCAACTATTTCAGGTAATTCCTCTACTTCAAAAACTTTACCTGGATCTTCATAAACATTTATTACAGTTCTGACTACTTCACTAATAATTGAATTTGCCTCTTCTTTTGATAAAGTATTATTATCATTAATATATACTTTTTCATTCTTTGGCTTTTGTAAAACAAACAATAAGACACCTAGAACTAAAATAACTAACCCTACATATATTATTAACTTTTTATTCTTCATATGACACCTCATACAATAATTATAGTATATCTCACAATTTATTTAAAGTTTTTTTGATAAATCAATAATATTTATTTTATATTTAAAATCTCTTAATAATTCTTTTACAAAAATTGATTCTTTGTTTTTTATTGTAAAAAGAAATACCTTTTTTCGAGCTCTTGTAAGTGCTACATAAAATAGTCTTCTTTCTTCTTCTTTTTGCTTATTAATAAAAATATAATCCAAGACTTCATTTTCTATAATTTTATTTGGAAAACCTAAAACATCATCAACGTTATTAAGTATTACAACATTATCTTCTTCAAGGCCTTTAGATGAATGAACTGTCAAAAACTTAATATTAAGTGATTCATCATCTTTATATATAATCTTGTAATCATAAATAACTAACTTATCATTATCAATTATTTTATCAATATCATTATTATTCCTACCCAATACTAAAACATTATTTAGCTCTTTTATAATGCTTATAAATGATTCAACATAATTATCTATATAAACAACATTTATTGATTTAGCAATATATTTTTTAGAGATGAGTTTTTTATTTATCTGATTCCTATTTTTAATTACAAATCTTTTAGATATTTCCACAATATCACTAGGATTTCTATAAGTATATTTAAGTTTTATAATTTTTGACTTAGGAAAAAACTTTTTAAATTTTGTAAAAAGTGATAAATCACATCCTGTAAAAGAATAAATTGATTGATAATCATCACCAACTGCCATCAAGTTTATATCAAATTTATCCTTAATATTTTTAATTAATTTATACTTTCCATAAGATGTATCTTGATATTCGTCTATGATTATATGGCTATATTTAAAATATTTTAAAGATAAAACTTTGTCTTGTGCTTTATTAATCATATCATCGAAATCTATTCTATTTACACTTTTAAGTTCTTGATAATAAAGAATATAAATTTTTAAAATAACTAAAAGAATTACACGATTGTTGATATCAATATCTTTATTTTTAATTAGTTTTAACAAGTATTCTAAATCTATAAGTAAGGATTTCATATAATGAATAAAAGTCACAATTGTATTTATAAGAAATTTTAGTTTCTTATTATTAGATAAATAATCTTCTAATAAAAGATATGTTTTATCTAAATAAACGTAAGAATTAAAATATTCTTCTGTAATATATAATAGATAATCACTACTAGAAATAGAATATTCTTTTCCAATAATATCCAAAGCAAGTCTATGAAACGTTTTTACATCAACCTCTATATTATTTTTTTCTAAAACATTCTTCAAAGAATTAACAGACTCATTTGTAAAAGAAATACACAATATTTTGTTTGGACTTATATTATTTTTTATTAAATAATCAATTTTAGCAGCAATAGTTAGACTTTTACCACTTCCAGCTCCTGCAACTACAAGATAACTTTTATGATTACACATCACTACTTTAGACTGATACTTATCGAGTTTAATACCATTAAATTCAATTGTTTTATGCATAAAAAAAGTGTTCATAATAATATTATTAAACACTTCTTTATAAATTTCCTAAATTTTAACTACTTTTTTGAAGAAACTTTACGTTTTTCGTAAACTCCTTCTCCTTTTTCCTTCTGTATTCTTTTATTAATATCAAGTTCAATTATAGAATCACATATTTTATAAAGGTAAAAATTTGCGATTTTATCGTATTTTGAATCATCATCAATTTCACCGCAAGATCTATATCTTAAAGCTTCATTCATTGCATCTTTATATTCATCTTTTTCATTTTTACTAATATATACTGGTGGAATTGATGCAAGCTCAAACAACTTGTTAATGAAACATCTAATAGTTCTACCATTACCATCTTGAAATGGGTGAATTTTTATTAATCTACATTTTAATTTTATACATTCCCTTATAAATGGTCTTATTTGACTATAGTCATTAGATTCTCTCATTGCTATTGCAAAACTTTTTAAATTGTTGAACACGTCTTCTACATTTATTAAATCCATTAAGATATCGCCAGGTTCTGATAAATCAACTTGACAACCTTTTAAATAAGCTGAAGAAGTTCTAAGTTTTCCACCAAAATCATTAAATTCACATTTAGAATAAAGTGCCCTATGAAGTGTTGGAAGTGAGAAAAGTTCAAATTCATCTTCAGTCATATTTTGCATAGTATCATACATAACTCCAAGGCCTTTTATTTCATCTGCATCATGAACTTCTTCAACGAAGCTTTCATTTTTTATGTATCGACCAATAAAGTTTTGACTAACACTATTAACATCAAGTCTATTCATTTTATCTGAATAATAAAGCTTAATCAAAGACATAGGAACTTTTGCATCTTGTGAATATAACATATCATGTTGTTTACGATATTTATAACCTAAAAAAATAGTTACCATTAATTCTTGTATTTCTTTTTCTGACATTTAGAAAACCCCCTTTTTCTATAAACGTCATAACCCCTATTTGTTGTTTGCTATTATAACATATTTCTCAAATTTTGTCAATTTTAGCACTCTTGCTTGACAAGTGCTAATTTAGTGATATAATGATTACAGAAAAGGAGTGATTTTATGAATAATCAAAATCCATATCAAGATAATCTAGAAAATGTTTTAGAAAAATACGGGCGTGATATAGTTAAAGCCGTTAAAGATGGAAAAATTGATCCGGTAATTGGGCGTGATGATGAAATAAGAAGTATCACTAGAATTCTATCAAGAAAAACAAAAAATAATCCCGTATTAATTGGTGAAGCTGGAGTTGGAAAAACTGCTATTGTTGAAGGGCTTGCCCAAAGAATTGTTAAAGGGGATGTCCCAAATAGCCTAAAAAATAAAACTATTTGGGAACTTGACATGGGCGCTTTAATAGCAGGTGCCAAGTATCGTGGTGAATTTGAAGAAAGACTTAAAGCTGTTTTAAAAGAAGTTAAAGATTCTGATGGTGAAATAATTATGTTCATCGATGAGATTCATATGATAGTAGGTACAGGTGGAGAAAGTGCTGATGCATCAAATATGTTAAAACCAATGCTTGCTCGTGGAGAAATTCACTGTATTGGTGCAACTACTTTAAATGAATATAGAAAATATATAGAGAAAGATTCAGCTCTAGAAAGACGTTTTCAAAGAGTTTTAGTAAGTGAACCAACTGTTTTAGACACTATAACTATATTACGTGGATTAAAGGATAGATTTGAAGTATATCATGGAGTAAATATAAAAGATAAAGCATTAATTGCAGCAGCTACTTTATCAAATAGATACATTACAAATAGATTTTTACCTGATAAAGCCATCGATTTAGTAGATGAAGCTTGTGCTACAGTAAAAGTTCAAATGGAATCAGTTCCAACAGAGCTTGATTCACTAACTAGAAAAATAATGCAATTAGAAGTTGAAAAACATGCTCTAACAAAAGAAAAAGATGATTTTTCTAAACATAGAATAGATGAACTTGATAATGAAATCAAAAATTTAAAAGATAAAGAAACAAAATTAAGAAATGATTGGGAAAGTGAGAAAGATATTAACAATAAAATAAGTAAAAAGAAAGAGGAAATTGAAAAGAAAAAACGTGAGTTAGAATATGCAGAAGATAATTATGATCTTGAAAATGCCGCTATTCTAAAACATGGTGTAATTCCACAACTTGAAAAAGAATTAAAAGAATTGCAAGCACAAAATAAAAATGAAATATTAAGTGACACGATAGACGAAGAATCAATCGCAAAGATTATTTCAAAATGGACTAATATTCCAGTAAGTAAATTAGTAAATGAAGAAAAAGATAAATTATTAAATCTTGAAAAAAATATGAAAAAACGTGTTATGGGACAAGATAATGCCATAAGCCTTGTAAGCGATGCCATCCTTCGTGCAAGAAGTGGTATTAAAGACCCTAACCGCCCTATTGGATCATTTATATTTCTTGGTCCTACAGGAGTTGGTAAAACAGAAATTGCAAGAACTCTTGCCTATGAATTATTTGATGATGAACGTCATATGATAAGAATTGATATGTCTGAATATATGGAAAGTCATTCAGTAGCAAGATTAATTGGATCACCTCCAGGTTATGTTGGATATGATGATGGTGGGCAGTTAACTGAAGCAGTAAGAAGAAATCCATATAGTATTGTACTATTCGATGAAATAGAAAAAGCTCATAAAGATATCTTCAATATTTTACTTCAAATACTAGATGATGGAAGAATCACAGACTCACAAGGAAGAGTTGTTGATTTTAAAAATACAATTATAATAATGACATCTAATCTTGGAAGTGAATATATACTTGAAAAAGTAAATGATGCAAACAATCTAGTTTTAAAAGAATTAAGGCAAACATTTAAACCAGAATTCTTAAATAGAATTGATGAAATAATAATATTTGATTCATTAAATAAAGATGTTATTTATCAAATATTAGACAAAATTATAAATGATGTTAATAATCGATTAGATGATAAAAAAATAAGAATTGTTTTAACTGAAGAAGCTAAAAAGTATATAATTGATAATTCTTATGATGAAAAATATGGCGCAAGACCAATAAAAAGATTTGTCTCAAGAAATATTGAAACATTAATTGCTAAAGCAATAATTAATGAAGAAATTAAATACAATTCTACAATAACTATTGATATAAATGGCAATGAATTATATATAAAAAAGTAATTACAAATTTCGTAATTACTTTTTTTGTGCTTCATCTATCATTTTTTGTATTCCCATAGGAGTTTTCAAATAATTCTTATCTACTCTTGTTGGAACAATTGCAATACCTAAATCTTCAAGTTTTGAAAAAAGCATGATATAAGCGTATGAATCTAAAATACCAGACTCTATTAATTCTTGATTATCGTCAAGCACCCTTTCATCTTCACAAATTTCCATCAATATTTTTTTTGCATCAATCATTTTCTAACACTTTCCTATCTATTTTATTATTATTTGTAATTGGAAAATTATCTAAAACTTTTATAGTTTTAGGAATCATATAGAATGGAATATTCTCTTTTAATTCTTTTATCACTAAATCATAATCAAAATTATCTGCTATAACAAATGCCTTAATATATTTAACAGTGCCATTATCTTTTTTAGCAACTACTATAGCATCTTTAATTCCATTACATTTTTTTAAATTTATTTCTATATCTGATAATTCTATCCTATAACCTTTATATTTTATTTGATTATCTTTTCTTCCAACGCAATAAAGTAAGCCATCTTTAAAATAACCTAAATCTCCAGTGTAATAAACTCCATTAGATGAATTACTATTTAAATATCCTTTAAAGACACTCTTTCCAGATAAAAAAATCTCATTATTTATTATTTTAACATCAACTGCTAAATCATCAATTTTACCAACTGGAAACAAATCGTTATAGTCTTTATCAATTTTTATCATAGATATAGCAGAACATGCTTCACTTGGGCCATAAGCATTAATGATATCAATATAAGGAAATCTCTCCGATAGTTTTAAATATATACTTCTATCAAATGTTTCTCCACAAAAATAAAAACATTCTATAGATGGAAAATTTTTACTATTAAAAGACTTATCTAATAACAACAACTTTGAAAATGTTGGAGTTGAAACAATATAATTAATATTATTATTTTTAATAAACTGATACATATATATAAGATTATCAAAGTTATCGATTGAATAAAGACATCCCCCACTACATAATGAAAAGAAAATATCAGCAACGGATAAATCAAAGCTAAAACTAGCAGTGTTTAATACATTCTTACCTTTATACTTACTATTAAACTTTAACATATAATTAACAAAATTATTTAAATTATTTCTAGTAATTAAAACTCCTTTAGCATCTCCTGTACTACCAGATGTAAAAATAATATAGCATAAATCATTATTATTTTTTTCTTCACTATTATTACTAAATTTTTCAAGTTCTTTCAATCTATATGAATTTTCTATTTCAATATCACTATTATTAATTATTAAAGTAGATTTAGTATCTAAAATAATTTTCTTTAACCTATTAATTGGAGTAAAAACATCAACTGGAACATAACATCTGTTTGCCATAATACAAGATATTATTGAAACTATCATATCAATACTCTTATGGCCATAAATAATAACTGGAGAGGTTCCTTCCCTATTTAATAATTTACTATATTTTAAAGATAAACTAATTAATTCTTTATAAGTAATACTTGTAGATTCATTAACATAGCATTTAGCCTCACTATCTTTATATTTTAATATTCTACTTATTACATCAATCATTTCTTATTTCCTTTTCTGGAATTAAATTATAATCGTACATAACTAAAGAATGATTATCCAATATTAATTCTTTTTTTATTTCTTTGTTATTTTTTTTGTTAATAGTAATTTTATATACTTTTGAAATTCTATAATATTTATCATCTTCCTTTTTAAAATGATGATCTTCTTCAACTAATTTATATCTATTGGGAATATCATTAACTGCTCTTAGTTCACCATAAACTACTCCATCATCAACCCATGTTAATAGTTGGATATCAAATTTCAAATTATTTTTAAAACGATAATCAACATGATTAAATAATACAGAAGTCCCCGTACCAAATGGTACTCTTCTTCTTTCATCTGGAAATAGTGCATCACTATGATGATGTAATTCCACAACTTCTAGGGGACTATTTAATACAAGATAATGAACTAGATTTGCCATTTGACAAAGTCCCCCACCATAACCTTTAGCTAAGACTCTATTTTTCTTTATAACTAATCCTTCTTTATATCCATGCCTTTTAGATGGATAACCAATTGTTTTCCAAAAAGAAAATATTTCATTTGGATGTATTACTAATCCATTTATTTTCTTACATGCTAACTCAATATTAGTAACTTTATTCTCTTGCAATTTAAAGTCTACTCCATAGAGTTTTCTTAAAATTATAGATGAGTGTCCCTTTATTACATAAGGAAATTCTTTACTAGTTTTTTCTTTTGCTATTTTATTATTATTAACAACATTTTTAATTCGTCTTTTAAATCTCTCTTTCTTTAAAGAAATTTGATAACAAAAAGGATTGATTTCACAAAATAACTTCCTCATATTTTTTTACCTCAATAATTAGTATATCATAACATTATTATATTTAAAAATAGAAAAAACTGATATAATAACTAAAAGAGATTAGGTGTTTATATGAGAGATATTTTCAAAATAGATAATATAAATAATTATAACAATGATTTTTATGAAAGAGTTTTAAAAATAATAAAAAAAGAAAAACAAGAAAAAATTAAAAAATTAGTAAATCAAGATGATAAAAAAAGAAGTATTCTAGGAGAATATTTATTAATTGAAAGTTTAAAAGAATTAAAAATAGATTACGATAAAATAAATATAAAATATAATAAAAATAATAAACCTTACATAGAAAATAATAATATTTTTTATAACATTAGTCACAAAGGAATTTATTCATGTATTATAGTATCGACGAAAGAAGTTGGTATAGATATTGAAGAAATTAAAGAGTTTAATAAAGATATTTTAAAATATATATCTAGTGAAAATGAAAAAAGATATATAAATAATAACATAGATTATTATAAATTATATACTTTAAAAGAAGCATACTTTAAAATGCTGGGAGAAGATTTATTTAATCTAAAAAGTATAGAGTTTATATTAAATAATAGAGAAATAATAACAAAAGAAAATATTAAAATTAAAACAAAAATTATAAACAATTACTTTATTTCAATAATAAAGAGTGCTAATTAAACACTCTTTTTTACATATTAAATTCTTCTTTTTTCTTATTCTTTTTAACTAATAATATGAATAGGAAGAAAATTATTAATAATAAGATTCCCATACCAATTAGTAATAAATGAACTGTATTACTTTCTTGGAATTTTACTATACTTCCAGAATCTATTAACTTGTTTGATAATTTATTATTTACAAGAACAAATGTTGAGTTATGATCAATTTCAAACTCATAATAATCACCATTTAAAGTTGCCATTGTTTCTTCTCTAAACAATCCATTTTCTTCATTGTAATAGTAAACATAAACTGAATCAGAAAGACCAAGTTCAGAGTTATTTTTTATTTTTACAGTTGCTTTTGCAGGAAGTTTACCATTTGAAGCAAATTCTACAGCTACACCCTTTTTAACCTTGTCATACAAATTATAATCAGAATCTATTTTATAAACATTTATAAGAGAATTAATATCTTTTATACTATCAGTATTCTCAATATCATTTCCATCAAAAATCATTTCATTATCATTATAATTTATTACTAATGATGTTTTATAATCTTTAATGTAGTTAAATATAGCTGAGCTAACAAGTGGATTGTTAGTAGCATCTAAAATTAATTTGTCATATTTCTCAACTAGACTATCACCAATTAAATAATTATTAACAATATAATACTCATTTTTATTATTTGTACTTTCTACATTAAATTGAAGTGACATATTATTATCGAAATATCTATTATCACCACTTACTGCAAGAATTCCATATAATTCGTATTCACCTTTTTCTAAATTAGAGCCAATCTTAATATATGGAGAGTAATCTAAGTCTCTTGCATTAACATTATAGTATTCGTTAGTTTTAGTATTTTTAAATAAGACATTCAAAGATGTTAAAGGTTGATTTGAATCATATAAAAGTGTAAGTTTTTCACCTTGAACAACACTATCTCTACCTATTTTAAAATTAGAAACTAAAAAGTCTGAACTATTCTTTTGAGATCCAATAGTTAATTTATCATCGTAATCAATTAGTACTTCATCATAATAGGAAATACTCTTTATATTACTATTTCTAAATAATTTATAGAAAGTTGAACCATCACTATTTACTCCTGATAAATAAACATTTAATAGCATATACTTACCAGGTAAAGCACTTGATGGGATTGTTACATATTTAGTATTATATGTAGTTAATTCTTCAATAGGCATAGTAATATATTCCATTAAGTTTTCGGAAACAAGAGTTACTTCCCCATAACTTAAATTAGCTCCATAAGTGATTAAATTAACGATTAAGTTTTGAGATGGCATTACATTATTTGAATCAAACGAGAAATGTAATAAATCCATTACATAATCTAAAGCTCCATAATTAGCATCCGTTGCGTAATTAGTTCCTGTTGCATAGTTAGTTCCAGTTGCATAATTTGCTCCTGTTGCAAAAATATAGTTAGCTCCTGTTGCATAGTCAGTTCCAGTTGCATAATTAGCATTAGTTGCACTTTCACTTGAACCTCTTGCAAAGAAAAAGTCACCAATAAAAGTTAAACTTCTATTTAAATTATTACCAAAAATCACCCCTATAACAAATATGAATGCAGCTAAAAAAGTAACTGTCATATTATTCCTCAAAGATTTAAAATACTTCATAAACTACTCCTTATTATCATATATTTTTATTCTATAACCCACTTTTATTTTTGTCAATAATAGAGACATGACTTAGTGCAAAAATCAAATAGATAAATGGAGTTATTAAAACTACTGATAGATTAAAAAATGCTTGAATAGAATAGCAAATAATCGCTATTAAAAAGACATAATTATATTTGTTCATTTTTCTAATTCCAACTTTTACTTGCTCAATAATAAACAAAATATAAGTCATTAGCCCTACTATACCAATATTTATAAGCATAGTTAAATAAATATTGGCAGCTGTATCATTTATTGAATATGGTCCAATTTTAATAATATCCAATGTATATCTCTGCATAAATGGAATTGCAAAAGCATCAGGACCTATACCAAATAATGGACGTTCAATCATATTTAAAGTTCTTTTCCACAAAAAAATTCTATATGTACCATAATTATCATTAAAATCACCATGAAGCAAACAATGAATCTCATGGAAAAAACCACTCTTAAAATCAAAAAGAAATAAAAAAACTATTACAAAACCAACCATACAAACTAAAAATAAATAATATTTTTTTAAAAGTTCCTTCTTTTTAGATAAATCAAATTTTATTCCTTTTACATAGAAAGACAATAAAACCATAAAAACTATAATTATAATAAATATTAAAAATTTTAAACTAAAATTCCATTCTAATAGTATTCTATTTTTTCCATAATAATAAACTGGATTTAAAAATATATTAAATGCATAAGCAAATAGTAAAGAACTTGATAATAAAATCGTCCTTGATAATCTTTCATTATTTGAAAATAAGAATGGGACTAATATAACAAAAGAAAGAGCAAATGCTACTACACCACTTTTAACACTTATAACACCAAAGACAAAAAATCCCATTAAAAATGATAAAAAGTGAATAATTTTTTCCCATTTTTCTTCTTTTAAAAAGACAAAAGAAGAAAAAGAAATTGAAAGAAACATTGTGTAGTAAGCAGATACAAAGTCAACATTTCCAATTGTTCCAATAAAACTTGTATTAAATGTTCCTATTCCATTTAGATAAATATTAAATGGATTAAATCCAATATATTGTAAAATAGCAATAAAACTAAAAATAATCGATGATATTGAAAAATAATTTATGTGTCTTTTCTTAAACTTAGTAAAAAATGATAGAAACAAAAATGAAATGATATATAAAGAACTCATCAAAAGTCCTTCTCCACGTCCTGCTCCTAAAAATAAATTATGGCTTTTTCTATATGGTGATAATAGATATGAAAGAATATTTATTGCCAAGAGCAAAAGCATTAACCATTCTACTTTACTTATTTTTCTATTTTTAAAGTAGTTATTTTTTTTAGCAATTAGAAAATATAAAAATATAAATGTGCATAATAAAATGTAAGAAATAGTAATAACAAAATATAGGCTCCATTTAAATTCTAAGATATGAAAAAATCCTGTATGGTTTACTGCAATTGGGAATATCAGTAGTATTATAAAAATATAAAAATCAGATAGTTTTTCTAATAAATAATCTTCTTTTTTTTTCATTGTTTTACTCCATTCAATATTTTTTTATGACTATTACTATTTAAGAATTCTTTTGGTAAATAATTATTATAGTTTTCATCTATTTTTAGATACTTAAGTTTAAGTATTTTTCTTACAGACTCATTAATTCTATCAATAGATATATTTCCTTTTTGTATTTCATTAATAACTGATGTTAAACAAACTTTAGGAGATGGTGGCATAAGAAGTAAATCAACTCCTGCCTTAACTGCAATAGGACATAATTCATCCTCACTGTAATAATTTGTTAATGCTTTCATGTTCAAAGCATCTGTTATAACAAGTCCACGATAGCCAAGTTCATCTTTTAAGAAATCACTGATCAATTTCTTTGATAAAGAAGCTGGGATATTATCTTTTGTAATTGATGGTACAGCAAGATGCCCAACCATTATAATATTTGCTCCACTTTCTATTGCCCTCTTAAATGGTATTAATTCAAAATTTAATAATTCCTCACGTGATTTTGTAATAATTGGTAAATCTTCATGTGAATCAATAATAGTATCACCATGCCCTGGAAAATGTTTATAAACAGGTATTATTCCGTTATCTTCTAATCCCTTAGCAAGAGAAAGGGCATTATCTGTTACTGTTTTATAATCACTCCCAAATGCTCTTTTGCCAATAACAGTATTTAAACTATTCGAGTAAATATCAAGAACAGGTGCAAAATCCATATTAATACAAAAAACACGTAGTTCTTCAGCAATAACTTTACCGACATTATAAGATAATTCTTTATCATTCATACTTCCTAAATCATACATATAAGGAATATCTGAGACAGATACATCTCTAAGTTCATTTAGTCTCTGTATTTTTCCACCTTCTTGATCGATGGAAATAAACAGTGGAATGGAATTATATTTCTTAACCTCTTTTATAAAACTAAGTGTTTTTTCATACGTAGAAAAATTTTTAGCAAATAGAACAAAACCACCAATTTTAGTATTTGTTATAATATCTTTTAATTCATCATCTACTACATCTTTATTATAAAACGCAAAAATCATTTGACCTATCTTTTCTTCAATAGTCATATCATCCATAATTTTTTCTACTTTATCTTCTATTGCTTTCATATCTTTACTATGATATGTTTCGTTATTTACAGGTTCTTTTTTATTTATAGAACATCCAATAAGTAAAAATAAAAGCAAAAATTCTAATATTTTTTTCATTTTTTTAACACATCCAAATATGGGTTAACATGAACCATGCAATGTTTAACTTCAGGGAAATTTTTTTCTACTTTGTCATGAACTCTTTCTGCTACACTGTGTGTTTCAAAGAGAGTTTTATTTCCATCTAAAGAAATCTCAATATCTACATATACCTTATTTCCAAACATTCTTGTTTTTATATCGTCTATACCTAAAACACCTTTTTCATGTAAAACTACCTTTTTAATTGCATTAACTTTATCTATATCACAAGATTTATCAACTAATTTGTCTGTAGCATCCATAAATATTTCTACTGCAACTTTACAAATAAAGATTGAAATAAAGACACTTGCAAGAGGATCAAAATACTTATACCCAATACGTGATAGAATAATTCCAAGTAATGCTCCCACTGAAGAAATAGAATCCGTTCTATGATGCCATGCATCTGCCTTTAAAACATCTGAATTAATCACTTTTGCAGCTTTTATTGTATATTGATACATTAACTCTTTAACTACAATTGAAATAATTGCTACAATAAGTGCAAAAACTCCAGGTGAGATAGTATCAACATATTCTTTATTAATAATAGATAAAATGCCACTATAACCTATTCCTACACCTGTTAAAAATAGAGAAAACGAAAGTATTAAAGAAGCAATACACTCAAGTCTTTCATGTCCATATCTATGTCCATCATCTGCTTTTTTACTTGATATTAGAATACCAATAATTGCAATTATAGTTGTAAAAACATCTGAAATTGTATGAATGCCATCAGATATCATAGCATCACTATTAGATACAATACCTGCAATTAATTTTATAATTGAAAGAAGTGTATTTATTATTATAGTGACAACTGATACCTTAAAAGCTATATTATTTTTTTTCATAAAAATCTCCTAAGAAAAACATTTGCGATTATACACAAATGTTATTTTATTTTTTTACAACCATTTCTACTACTTTTCTAATATTTTGTTCATTGAATGGCTTTTCTAAAATTGCCTTAATTGGATAATCTTTTGTAAGTTCTAGAACTTTATTAGATTCAGTACCTGTTATTATTGCAACATTTATATATTTAAATATATCATTAGTTTTCATAAATTTTAAAACTTCATACCCATCAACATTAGGCATATTAAGATCAAGCAACATAGCAGCAATCTCCTGAGTCATATTAGAAAGTTTATCAATTGCTTCTTGACCATCTTTTGCTACTATAACATTATATGAGTTATTAAATATTTTAGTTATAAAATTAGATATGACATTAGAATCATCGACAACTAAAATAGCACTATTAGGAATAAGTTCTAAAGTTCTATCTCTTTCTTTTTTCTCATAGTCCCATCCCATATACTCTTTAACAAGTGTAATAATTCTATTTATTTCATTAATTAATTCATCGTAATTAGCATAAACGTAATTCAAGTCATTCTCTTTACTTTTTAATTCATGGTTTAAAGATAATTCAGCTAAATGTTCAAATCCAAAATATTTAGCATCACTCTTTATAGAATGCACTATTATAGCATAATTTGCCATATCTGCATTTTTTTTATATCTATCAAGATCACCAAGACGACTTTCTACTCCATCAATAAATTCATCTAGATTATCGTTGTATGTTGCAATATCTCCAAATAATTCCAAACTCTTTTCTAGATTGACACCATTATCTGTAAGTATTTTTGTATCAAACATTTTATCATCTCCTATAACAAATTGATTATAACATAATTTCAAAAGAAAAAGAAACTATTTCTAGTTTCTACGCTTAATTGTTTTATTTTTTCTTTTATTTTTCTTATCTTTTATAAATTCTTTAATATAATCACTATCTAAGAATTCTAAAGAAGCTCCATCACTTTCTTTAGATTCTCTAATAAAAGTTTTTAATTCTTTCATTTTTTCTAGTTGATTTGCTACTTCTTCAACAGTAGTACCAACTTTAAGTGATTCTCTATAAGAAGCCATATATTCAAACAACTTTTTATTATACCTTTTTTGGTTATTAGATATATCAACATTAGATAAAAAATCTTTTGCAAACGAAAGTGTTTTATCATCTTTATCTTTAATTAAATCATTAACAAATCTTAGAGTTGCTTCTTTTTCATCAATTTTTTTAATTGAATCTTTTGTATAATATTTACCATTTTTATACTTCTCTGTCTTATTAATAATTGATTTTTTTGTTAAAGTAGACATTACAACTGGTAAAGTAAGTGATGTAATTGATAATGCTCCCATATTTTTAATAGTCGCACTTGATGCATTTACTATATCACAAAAGACCCTACTATCCGTTCCAAGTCTTGGATTAAAAAGAGAAAAAGCAAATGCTGTTCCAAGAGTTAAAACTCCAACAACAGTTCCACCAAAAGTTATAGCAAATGGTATACAAGATGTAGCTACAAGATTTCTAATCTCGCTATTATCATCTTTCATAACTGCTTTAAAGTTCTTATTTTTTATTCCAAGAGATATTAATTTAGAATAATCTCTTTTTAACGATAGGTGCACATTATTAAGTGATCTATCGTTTCCATTATCATTTTTCATTAATTATAATTCCCCCAATTTGTACGCAAATTATATCATATTTTACATTATTTGTCAATTTTAGGCATATTTTTCAAAAGAATATTACATAATTCATCATATTTTTCATAGTCCTTTGGTATGAATATTTTTTTATTATATTCTTTATCAACAAGGTAAATATCCGATGAAAAGAAACTACGTGCTTTCCACTCTTTACTACATATTTTAACTACAAGTTTAACACCATTACATTTTTTTCTAGCCTTTAACACTTCTATTATATCAGTTCTATCAATACCAGAATACTTTTCTAAATTCTTATATATTTCACTAGGGCTTGTTTCATTTAACATATCGTAATATTCTTTATCACTCAGAAACTTTCCATCACGACTATCATGAATTCCAATATATGATACTTTATTTCCTTTTACTAAAAATACTTTATCCCTATTTTCAAGTAATTGCCTAGATATATAATCAAGCAAAATTAAAAATGTAACAATAATTGAATGTCTTATTACAGAATTAATATTATCTCCATTATCAAAAATATTAAATATCAACATAAAAATAGGAATACTAATAGCAATAATCAAAAAAACAACTAGATAATTTATTTTTTTATACCATTTAACACTTTTTCTATCACATTTATATATTTTCATACTACCTCACTTCAATATAGAAAAGATCAGTATCAAGAGATTTCATACCTATTGAATTATACATCTTTCTTGCAAAAACTCTCTTACTACTAGAAGTTAACCTCATATAATTAACATTTTCTTCTTTTGCAATTCTAATAACTTCTTCCAGCATCATTCTTCCATAACCTTTATTTCTATATTTATCATCAATACAAACATAATCAATATAAAAGCCTTTAACATCCTTAATAGGATCATTTTCTAAACTAATTAAAAGTGCTCCTATCAAATTACCATTTACTTTTAAAGTTAAAAAGCGCTGATTAGAAAGTAATTCACAAAAAGAATTATTATCTATTTCAAAAGCATTTCTTATAAGTTTAACAACTTCATTATAATTATCATTAATTAAATAAAAATTCATAACTAATCTCCAATCTATCACATATATAGCATATCACATAATTTATTTTTTGTTTTTTTACTTACGAATTTTTTTAAAATTTGTTATAATTTAATTGCAACGTGTA
Organism: Bacilli bacterium; assembly: GCA_017477845.1. GTDB lineage: Bacteria > Bacillota_I > Bacilli_A > RF39 > UBA660 > RUG13868. The sequence goes on along the minus strand of JAFUTR010000004.1, from coordinate 25,733 downwards.
GCTAATTAATTGGCATAAGTCCAGTTGATTAGCTATTTTTTATTCGGAGGATATTATGTATAAAGAAAATGATATAATAGTGTATAAAAAAGATGTATGCAAAGTAATTGATACAAATGACGATTATTATGTTCTAAAACCAATTAATGATGAAACACTTACAATAAAAGCATTAAAAAACAGTAAACTAATAAGGTCATTAATATCTATAAAAGAAATTAATAAAATAATTAATAATATCCCAAATATTAAAATTATAAATGAAAATGACAAATTAATTGAAAATCAGTATAAAGAACTTTTAAAAGATGGAAGTTTCGAAAGTCTAATATCAATAATAAAAACAACATATTTAAGAAATCAAAAAAGAATCAATGAAAAGAAAAAACTAAGTGAAAAAGATAAAGATTACTTTATCTTAGCAGAAAAATATTTATATACAGAGTTCTCAATTGTTCTTAACAAAAGTTTTGAAGATACTAAAAAATATGTAGAGGAATGTGTTAAAAAATATGAAATTTCTAAATAATCAAATAGAAGAATTAAATTTAAAAGAATCAATTACAAAAAAACTAAAGGAAAATAATATAATAACAATAAAAGACGTATGGAGTTTAAAAAGAAAAGATTTGAAAAGTTATAATCTTTCTGATAGTGAAATAAATCAAATAATTATTAAACTTCAGTTAAAAGGATATGACCTAAATAAAAAAACATATTAAAAAAGAGAGAAATACTCTTTTTTTATTCACTAAAATAATATGATATTCCTAAATCTTGTGTTTCTATTTTCTTACCATCCTTATATACATGTCTTAATGCTCTATAACTACCATACCCTAACTTAACAGATTCAGTTTCATATGTTTTACCATCAAGAGCATTATCACTTGACCACATCTCAACCGTTAACTTTCCACCATCAACAAATGCAGAAATATAAACAGGATATTTAAGATTATTTCTAAATTTATAATCAGTTATAACACCTTTAGTTGATGCAACTGTTGCATCAAACCCACCAGGTACATAAACTGATTTAACTCCATGATTATACCTTAAGACAGTTTCAAGTCCTGCAAGAAGTTGTGCATTATATAGTGTAGACGCTACTTGACAAACACCATTTCCTATTACACCAAGATAATAAGTATATCCTTCTTTATTGAAAGGCCCAGCATGATTATAGAATGAGAATACTTCTCCAGGTAATAAAATAACACCATCGATATATTTTGCACCAGCAATTAAGTTAAATTTTCTTGATACAGTATCATCAAAAGTAGTAGTAAAACTTGATATTTTAGTAGTCATATTTTTCATTTTATCTGTTGTATAAACTGGATCTCCTACTAAAGTTAAATTTTCATTATAGTTCATAGTTTTAAAGTTTTCTTTAATTAATTGAATATTTTCATCAACATTAAGGCTAAAACCTACTTTTTCATTTATATATCTTAATACTCTATCATTTCCCATTGAAAGCTTTCCAGCTACAGCTTTAACATCTACATTTTTTTTTGCATTAACAAGTGTTTCACGAAGTTCATCTTCATCAATAACAAAATCATAGTCATATATTATTTTTTCAAAATTATTTTTACTATAGTTATTATAAAGCGTCCAATAATCTAAACTATCCTGATACTCACTTATTTCTTTTAATAATTCATCTTGATTTAATCTAATTCCTAAATCTCCTAAAGTATATTTATACTCATCATTATTTATAACAAGAGTAATCATCTTACTTCTTAAATCTTTTTCAATACTATCCATTTTTTCTTTGAATTTATTAAAATCCGTATTAGATATTTCATATTCTCCAACAAAACTATTAATCTCAACTTTATCTTTACTAGCATTAATTCTAATATTTATCCCATAAATAATGTAAAGTGACAATGAGAAAAAAATAAACGAAATCCCCATAAACACTGCAGCCATTCTTTTTTGTTTGTTCATAATTGTCACCTCACTATAAGTAAAGTATATAATATATTTACATTTTTGTGACAATTATTCGACACTTTTCTACATTCATTTACATACCTTTACAAAAAAAGATTCTGATATTAACAGAATCTTATTCAGTAATTATATCACAAATCAAATTTGTAATTTCAGTTGGATTATCAACAGGAAGCCCTTCAATAAGTCGTGCACCAGCATATAATACTTTTGTATATTTTTTCAACTCTTCTTTATCAGTTTCATATAACTTCTTTAATTTATTTACAATTGGATGATCTTCATTTATTTCAAGAACCTTCTCTGCTTTAACTGTTTCATTAGTAGGCATTGCATTAATTACCTTCTCCATCTCAACAGAAACATTACCCTCAGTTGTCAAGCATACTGGGTGATTTTTTAATTTCTTAGTAAATCTTACACTCTTAACATCTATTTCACCTTTCATCAAATCAAACATATCTTTGCATTCTTTATTGGCTTTTTCTAATTCTTCTTTTTCCTCTTTTGAATCAAGATCCAAATTTTCAGAAGAAATATTAACAAATTTTTTACCATCATAATCCATAAGCATTTGGATAGCAAACTCATCTACATATTCAGTAAAATATAATATTTCATAATTTTTTTCTTTTAATTTTTCTGTTTGAGGAAGTAAGTCAATTTTATCAATTGTTTCTCCACAAGCATAATAAATTTTATCTTGCCCTTCCTTCATTCTTTCAACATATTCTTTTAAAGTAGTTAACTTTTTATCTTTTGATGAATAAAACATCAACAAGTCTTTTAAAACATCTTTATTTTGCCCAAATCCATTATATATACCAAATTTTAAATTAATACCAAATACTTTAAAGAATTTTTCATAATCTTCACGTCTTTCTGAAAGCATACTTTCAAGTTCTTTTTTAATCTTAGTTTCAATACTTTTAGCAATATTTTTAACTTGTGTATCTTGCTGCAAAATCTCACGTGAAATATTAAGTGAAACGTCAGGTGTATCAACTAGTCCTTTAACAAAACTGAAATAATCTGGAAGCAAATCTCCACATTTCTCCATTATTAGAACTCCATTAGAATATAGCTCAAGTCCCTTTTCATAATCTTTATTATAAAAATCAAATGGTGCTTTTGAAGGAATATACATCAAAGCATTATATGAGATTTTTCCCTCTACACTGCTATGTATTATACTTAATGGCTTCTCATAATCATAAAATTTATCCATATAAAAAGCATTATAGTCATCTTCACTTACTTCATTTTTGTTCTTTTTCCATAATGGAATCATACTATTCAATACCTGTTCTTCAGTATGTTTTTCACTCTTTCCATCTTTATCTTGATGCTCATGAGTTAAATCCATTTTAATTGGATATTTAATATAATCAGAATACTTTTTAACAAGTCCTTCAATAGTAAACTCATCACTATATTTAGAATATTTATCATCATCAGTATCATCTTTTAAATGAAGAGTAATTTCTGTACCATATTCATCTTTTTTACATTCATCAATTGTATAGCCATCTACTCCACTAGATTTCCAAATATAGGCTTTATCTTCACCAAACTTTTTACTTTTAACTTCTATTTCATCACTTACCATGAAAGCTGAATAAAAACCTACTCCAAATTGTCCAATACACTCTGTTTCCTTATTTTTATTTTCTTCTTTAAATAAAAGAGTTCCAGACTGTGCAATTGTACCTAAGTTTTCCTCCAACTCTTCTTCATTCATTCCTATACCATTATCTCTAATAGTAAGTGTATTCTTATCTTTATCCAAGTCAATTTTAATATAAAAATCTTCTTTTTCTAATTTTACTTTACGATCTGTTAAAGACTTATAATAAAGTTTATCAATCGCATCACTTGCATTAGATATTAGTTCCCTTAAAAATATTTCTTTATTTGTATAAATTGAATTAATCATTAAATCAAGAAGTCTCTTTGATTCTGCTTTAAATTGTTTCTTTTTCATTTATTAATCACCTTTCCTTTTATACCTACAAAAACAATGTTAACACTATTTTTAGCACTTGTCAACATAGATTGCTAATTAATAAAAAAATAAAAATGCTATATTTCTACAGCACTTTTATTACTTACTTCAAAGTTTTTTCTAATTTCTTAGCATTATTCTTTCTTACATAGTAATTACCAATCATAAAACCACTTACGGCACCTAATAAAACTCCACTTTTAGAAAGAACTAAATTAACAACTCCAAGGTCTAAAAACATTTGACCTAGATTTCTTAAATCATTAACACCTTCATTAATTTTTAAATTCTTAATCATTTAATTACCTCAAAACTTTCTTCTTAATATCATCTGGCTCATTATAAATAATTAAATCATGTTGAGCTCTAGTACATGCCACATAATATAAATATTTATCTTCACTATTATATGTGTTTTCAATATCATTATACAATATTACAGCATCAAATTCTAGCCCTTTAGCTAAATATGATGGGGAAATACATGTATCAGTTAAATCATTATTCTCGTTTATAACAGTTAAATCATCTACAGTATCTTTTAAAGTGTCAAATATTGCTTTAGACTCTTTAGTACTCTTAGTAATAATACATATTCTTTTTGCACCATTTTCTTTAAGTGTTAACAAGTCACTTACTAATTTCTTATATAACTCATCTTTTGAAACTTCTTTAACTTTAATCTCTTTATTGTTACTATTTCTAACAGGTATTATTTTATCATCATCAATTATTTTACTTACATAATTCATAATTTCAGGGCTTGATCTATATGCTTTATTAAGTTCAACATATTTAGAGTCCTTAATTATATCTTGCATTTCTTTTAAAGATTTATATTTATGATAAGGATTAATTGTTTGATTACAATCACCAAGTAAAGTTATTGATGCTCCTTTAAACATTTTAGAAATCATTTCTACTTGTATTGGTGAATAGTCTTGAGCTTCATCAATTACTAAATGATGAATAATATTATTATCTGGATATCCAACTATTTCAAAATATAAGTAAAGCATTCCAGATAAGTCAGCATAACTTAGTAATTTCTTATTAAGTTTATTTCCTTTTTTACCATATGCTTCTCTAAATTCATCTGACTCTAAAAATCTATTATATAAAATTCTTGGATCAACTCTTTTATTTATTAATTCTTTTTCTAAAACTTTTCTAATACTATTACTATTAAAATTAGCATATTTTTTAGACAAAGTTTTAACATCATCTGCTAATAAATCAAGTCTTTCTTGCAACCCAAAATTCTTATATGCTGATGATGCTAATAAGGTATTTAAAACTCCATATGGAATAATTACATCTCCAATTATTACATTATTATTAAATCTATAAGTATCAGTTTCTTTTACTATAAATTTTTGTATAGCATCTTTGTATAAGCTAGAGAATTTAAATTTATTTAGTTTATTTTCCCCTTCACTATTTAATTCATCATAATACTTTGATACAAATTCAGTATAAGACTCTATTTTATCAAATCTATTAATAAAAGCATTTGCAAAGTCAGAAAAAGTAGTTTCCATAACATTACTTTCTCCTAAATCAGGTAAGACATTAGATATATATTTTGAAAATGTATCACTAGGAGATAAGATAAGCATATTTGAAGAATTTGATTTTTTATCGTTAAACAATAAAAAAGCAAGCCTATGAAGTGCAACACTAGTTTTTCCACTGCCAGCACAACCTTGAACAATTAGTTTTTTGTCTTTAACATTTCTTATAACATTATTTTGCTCTTCTTGTATAGTAGTAACAATATTTTTCATTTTTCCATCACTAGATTTACTTAAAACTTCTTGTAACTCATCGTCACCTAAATGAATATCACTTTCTACAACTCTTTCTATCTTTCCATTAGAAATCTTAATTTGTTTTCTATTTAAAAGTTTACAATCTATTCTTCCCATAGGTGCATCATAATGGGTGTTTCCTAGTTTAGAGTTATAAAACAAAGTTGCTATTGGACTTCTCCAATCACTTACAACTTGATCATAACTATCCATTATATCGGTAAACCCAATGTATATACTTTCAACTTCATCATCATCAAAGTCAACTTCTATTTTTCCAAAAAATGGATTTTTCAAAGATCTTCTAAGTTTTCTCAACCTATCAATCTGATTATTAGTTAAAAGTGCACTATGATTAATAAAATGAACACTATTTGCAAATTCAATATCATCCATAGTTTCTTTATTTTCCCAATGATATTTACTTAATTCTTGAATATATTCAATTCCACTTTCACAAGTATCTTCTTGCTTACTTATTTCTTTTTTTATTATATCCATTGTTTTATCTAAATATATTTGTTCTTCATTATCCTTTATATTCATTCTAACCACCCTCAAACTAGTTGGCTATTATACTACAAAATCTTGAATTTGTAAAGATAGGCAAATTAAAACCCTTAATAAATAAGGGTTAATTTCTAAATGGTGACTCGTATGGAATTCGAATCCATGAATGTTGCCTTGAGAGGGCAATGTGTTAAGCCACTTCACCAACGAGCCATAAAAAAGTTTCTAGAAGTATTTTAACACAAAATTAATATCTAGACAACTTTATTTTTTCATTTTTAATTTACAAGAGTAACATTAAATCCTCTTTGTTCTAATAATTTAGCAATACCATCATCCCCTACTAAATGGGCAGCACCTACCATATAAAAGACATCTTCTTCTTTTGTAAAGTATTCAACTAACTTATCAGTCATTAAAATATTTCTATCAGTTAATAGTTTTTTATTATATTCTTCAATTAACTTTAAATCTTCTTCTGTATATTCTCTATCATCATCAATATCTTTTTCAAGTTCAATTAACTTATCGACATCTCCATCTTTCCATGCTTTATAAAGTGTTTTTGCATCAGCAATAGATTCTTCATAATTGTCAATCATATCAAGTATAGACATTTCATAAAGTCTATCTGGGAATCCAGTTAAAATACTTTGTTGAAATTCTGGTGTTTCAACTTCTAAAATTATTTTATTATCTTCTTTAGCTTTTTTCAAAAAATATGTGTCCACTCCAGATGATTTTATTCCAGAATCTTTATAAATCATATTAGATATTAAACTTTCAAAATAATATGCAGTAAAATAATCTAGCCTTTCATTATAAGTATAATGTTCTTGTAAAAACTTAACTAATTTTGTATAAGTTTCTCCACTTATATGATCTTTAATAGTAGTACCATCTTTATACATTAATTCTTCAATATACTTAGATGTATCAAGATTTCTTTCATATTCAATTAAGTCAAATTCGCATGCCAAATAATTACTATCATTATAAGCATTCATTACATATTCTGGAAAATCAAATTCATTTAAATTTACAAGGTGCATACTTCCAAATAGATAAATTACATTATCACTTCCATCTTTAGTAATTTTATACATCAAAGGTGTAATATTTTCCTTTTTTATTTCAAATTTTTGATTATCTTCTTTATCACTTTTCTCTTCAGTAGTACTTCTTCCAAACAAAAACCAAGAACATACAAAAATTGCTATTATTAATAAGATAGCGATAATTCTTATCAATAATTTATTATTTTTTTTATCGTTTATTTCTTTTACTTCTTCCATCCTATCCTCCTAATAAACTATATCACATTTTAAAAGTTTTTTAAATAAATATAATTTAAATCAACTGGATCTTTTATTCCAGGAACTTTACCACTATCACTAAACTGCCACATTACATAAGCCTTATCATAATCAGTTTTTTCTGTATAATGAGCAAGCCACACTTTTATATTAGTAGTATCCCAAAAATTTAAAAGCGTATTTTTACTTCCATACTGCATAACGTCATAGCCATTATCTTTTATAATTTCATAAAAAGTTTTAGATATTTGATTTAATTCATGAATGTTTAAATTAAACTGATTAAAGTATCCAAAACATTCCCAGTCAAAAGTAACAGGTAAATCAATTTTATAATCTTTTAAAATATCAACAACCCATTCTGCTTGAATTTTTGCGTCATCAACATCATTAGCATAAGAGAAATAATATACCCCTACTTTGATACCATTTTTTCTTGCTTCTTTTATATTTCTTTCAAAATATTGGTCAACAACTGATTCTTCATCAATTGCTTTTTGAGTTCCAAGCCTCATCATTGCATAATTAATACCTGCTTCATGTACTTTTTCCCAATCTATTTCACCTTGCCACTTTGAAACATCTATCATTATTTCTTCATCATCAAGATTACTAATTACATTTTCAAGGTTTATATATTCCCTTTTTTTATTTGCTGATGATGGTTTCTCAATAACATTTATTACTATATCTTTTTCTGTCCTATTACCACTTGAATCAGTTGCAAACACTTTAACATTGTTTGAACCAAGTTTATCTAAATCATAATCACCAAGTATCCCACATCTTACATTTTTATCATAATTATCTGCACATAAAATGTCTCCTTCAAATGTAAAATCTGTATCTATTATATGATTATAACTTTTACCGATATTAATAACAGGTGGAACTAAATCTTTAATTTCCACATCAATAAATCCACTTCTTTCATTATTATCAGAGTCATAATAATTTATATCAAGTTTAATATTTCCAACTTTAGATGTATCTATTTTATAATCATTAATAAGTTTTTTACCATTTAAATCAACAATATCACTAAGTAATACTTCATCATATACTTCAATATTATCTTTTATTAAGTTTGCTTCTCCTAAATCAACCAAGCTCTTTTCTATTTGGGCATTATTTTTATTAAAAAAATATATTAATCCGATAATCATAATAAAAGCAAATATAACTACCACACAAATTATTTTTTTCTTACTCATATTATCACCATTTTAATTCTATCATATTTACATTAAAAAACGAAAAAAAGAAGTAATTATTTTAAAATTACTTCATTTAATCTCTTCTCTAATCTATCTTTTCCAAATAACTTAATTATCTGATATAAATTAGGTGTTTGAGCTTTCGTTGTAACAGCTACTCTTAATACCATACTTATATCACCAACATGTCCTTTGTATTTATCAGGATTTTCTTTATAATCTTTTACTTCTCTTGAGTATCCCATCTCTTCAGATAAATCTTTTAATCGTTCAAACCAAGTTTGTTCATCATCATCTTCATGATAATACTTTTCAAGATATAATTTAAGAATCTTTTTAATTTCTTCTTTATCAGTTATTCCCTGATATTCATATTTTTTATTTTCTTCTTTAGCAAATAATTCATCAAACATATACCAAGTGTAACCTTTTATATCACTATATTTAGCATAATCTTTTCTAGGTTTCTTTTGATTTCTTTCAATATTAAACATATTAATTGCATAATCTTTATATTTAACTAATAAATTATAGAATTCTTCATCATATTCTTGATAATACTTTAAAGCATTATCGTATACTTCTTGTGCTGTTAGTCTACTTATATAGTTTCTTGATATATTAATAAGTTTTTCTAAATCAAATAAACTTCCTGATGCACTCATCTTTTTGAAATCAAACTTAAATTCATTATAATCACGTCCAGGATTTTGATTTAACCACTCTTCAAAATTAGAGTTACCAATAGTCATTAAATAAAGTTTAACTGCCATAACAGGTATTCCTTGTTCATGATAATAGCTAACAGCAGCTTCTTTATCTTTCCTTTTAGATAGTTTTCTTTTTTGACCAGTTTCTTCATCTATTTTCATAACTAAACCTAAATGAGCAAATTTAGGAAGTTCAAAACCTAATAAGTCGAATAATTGTATATGAACTGGAACACTTGATAACCATTCTTCTCCACGAAGAACATGAGTTGTTCTCATTAAGTGATCATCTACTACATGTGCGAAATGATATATTGGAAGTCCATCGCTTTTAATCAATACGACATCAAGGTCATTTTCAGGAAAAACAATTTTCCCTCTTACTAAATCATTAAATATAACTTTTTTCTCATATACTCCAGGAGATTTAAGTCTAATTACATAAGGATCTCCTCTTAGTATTCTTTCTTTTCTTTCTTCATTTGATAAATCTCTACATTTAGCAAAGGATCCATAATACCCTATTCTTTCTTTATTTAGTTCTTGAAGTTTTCTTGTTTCGTCAAGTTCTTCTTCACTACAGAAGCAAGGATATGCAAGACCTCTTTCTACTAAACTTTTAGCATAACACTCATATATTTCTTTTCTTTGACTTTGAATATATGGTCCATAATCTCCTACAAAAGAGTCTTCTCCAAGAGCACCTTCATCAATTTTGATATCGAAGTTATTTAAATCATCTACTATACCACCAATTCCATTTTCTACACTTCTTTTTTGGTCAGTATCTTCAATTCTTAATATAAATACTCCATCAGTTTCATCAGGTATTTTTCTAGCTATTAAAGTAGTAAGAAGGCTTCCCATATGTACAAATCCTGTTGGGCTTGGTGCAAAACGAGATACTACAGCACCTTCTTTTAGGTTTCTTTTAGGATATATTTTTTCATAATCCTCTGGTGTTTTATCTACGTTTGGGAATAATAATTCCGCTAATTCTTTATCTGTCACTTTACCATCTCCTACTAAAAATTCAATTTGGCTGCCCATACTAGATTCGAACTAGTGCATAAAAGATTCAGAGTCTTCCGCCTTACCGCTTGGCTAATGGGCAATAAACACATATATAATATAACTTTTTTTTACTTTTTTTTCAATAGTAAAAGAAAAATCTAAAATTATTTTAAACTTTTTTTAAATAATATAATAAAAACCTGTCCTAAATTAACTTAAGACAGGTCAACATTTCAATTATTTACATTATTTCTTTAATGCGTAGCACAATATTCTTCATAAGTAATATTATTATCGTGAATATATTTAGCTATATCTATTCCAACATATCTAAAATGCCATGATTCTGGACTATATCCAGTAAATTCTTCCATACCTTGTGGATATCTTAAAATAAAACCATATTTATAAGAATTATCAATCATCCATTTATATTCACGTGATGACTTAAATGGACTTGCATTAAGTGATTTTACATCGACAGCAAGTCCTGTCTGATGTTCTGAAAACCCTGCTCTTGCCACATAGTTTTTAGCATACTCTTCGCCATTATTTTTTAAATAATAATTATAAGTACTTTCTTGTTCTTTATAACTTCTATAAGAGGATGTTGTACTAAGAGATAAGCCATCCTTTTTACTAGCATCGCACAAAAGGTCATATGCTTCTTTTGCTTCACGAACTAAATACTCACCATTCTCTGCACATTTTGTTAACAGAACTAAATCTAGTTTAACATTTTCATCTAACTTATTATACTTATTAACAACCATTTCTTTTGAGTACTCTGAAATAACTACTGGATCAGTATAGTATTCTTTATCAAGCCCAATATTTACTCTTATAATTGTATCTTTATAATCACCATTAAAATAGTTTAAATATCTATCTAAATTATCTATTCTAAAATAATCGTAACTTAAATAATTATTGATATCATCAATATACCTATTCTCTAATACTTTTATTACATTATCATCTTTTTTTAAAATAACATTTATCGAATCATTCTTATATCCAACATTTAGTAAATTAGTAATAGTACTTAAGAAATTTTCTTTTTCATAATAATCAATTTTAAAATAATCATCTAAATAAGCTTCATTATATAAGTCCGTGGTAATAATATCATCAAGTATAATAGAATAATCCTTATTTAAAACAATATCTTTAATACCATATTTATAAATCTTTCTTGATGAAGAAAGGCTATAACCTTTTCCTTTAATACTTATAACACTTGAAACCGGTTTATAAAAAACAACTAATAATAGTATTAAAACTAAAATGATAATATTTCTTCTTTTAATCTTTAATTTTCTTTTTTTCATACATTTTGCCTCTTTTTAATTCATATTTTGAAATAACTGTAACAAAGACCATTAGATATGCTAAAGAAAAGAAAAAACCTGCCAAAGTATCACTTAAATAATGTACTCCTAAATAAATTCTACTTATACATATTGACACTATTAAAATAAATAAAACTGATATTAAGAAATATTTTAATCTTTTATCCTTAATTTTTTTATAAACTAAATAAATTAAAAAACCATAAAAAGCAGTAGAAGCCATTGAATGACCTGATGGAAAACTGAAATTAGATTCTACAATTAAATTATATCCACTAGGTCTTGGTCTTCTAACAATTATTTTAACAGCATTGTTAATAATAGTTACTAATAGTAAATTAATTGAACCATATAAAAAATACTTCTTTTCTTCTGCAAATAAAAGAATTAAAAATAATCCAGTTATTAGAAATAATGCACTTCCAAAAGAAGTTATAAATTTCATAATATTAGTCATCATATCACTTCTTCCATTTTCAACAAATGTTAAATATGCCCAGTTATCATATGATGTTACTTCATACTTATAAACATCCATTAAGATAAATATAAATATTAAAATAGAAAATGTAAGAATAATTATTTTTTTATTTTTATTAATTTTTGTAATCATATTTATCCCCAAAACAATTATAACAAAAATTTAAAAAATAATTTTAAAAAAAACTAATGCTTTACATTAGTTTTCAATAATTTATAAGCTTTATAAGTATTTTTTGCAAGTTCCATGACCGTCATTTGTCCAACTCCACCTGGTACTGGTGTTATAAAAGATGCTTTTTCTTTAACACTTTCAAAATCAACATCCCCACATAAACTTCCATCTGAAAGTCTATTAATACCAACATCTATTATAACAGCATTATTTTTAACATCTTCTTTTTTAATAAAATTAGGCTTTCCAACAGCTACTACTAATATATCAGCTCTCTTAGTAAATGACTTCAAATTATTTGTTTTTGAATGACATAATGATACTGTTGCATTACTATTAGTCATTAAACTAGCAAGTGGTTTACCAACTAAATCACTTCTTCCAACAATTACTACATTTTTTCCACTTATATCAATATTATAATATTCAAGTAAATCCATTATTCCTTGAGGAGTACATGCTACTAGAAACTCTTTATTATGAACTAATGCTCCCATATTAATATCAGTTAATCCATCAACATCTTTTAAATAATTAATTCTATTTTGAACTACATATGGATTAATATGTTTAGGAATTGGCATTTGAACTAAAAAACCATCGATATTATCATCATTATTTAATTCATCAATAATATTAAGTAACTCTTCTTCTTTAACATCTTCATTTAATTTAATATGTTTAAACAAATATCCTAAGCCATTAGCCATTTTTTCTTTTTGTCTTACATAAACTTCACTTGCTGGATCGTTTCCAACTTGAATAACTGCAAGTCCTGGCGCTCTATCTAGTTTAGATATTTCTTCTTTTAATTTTTCAAAAAATTCCTTTTTTACTCTTTTTCCATCTAATAGTTCCATATAATCTCCTATTTATTTCTATTTCTTAAATACTCGATGAATCCTTTTAAAATATTCTTTTCATTATCATTAATCCAATTAACATTATCTATTTCTTCTGTTGCATCATCATATAGTTTATTCATCAAATCACATGCATAAGTATATGCTCCACTTTCATTAAATATTTTTCTTACTGCTAATAAATCTTTCTTAGTTAAATTCTTTTTCCCGTAATATTTTAAGAGTTCATCTTTATATTTTTTATTTTCTATAACATATGAGAATAATATAGTTTGTTTATATTCTTTTATATCAGATCCAATAACTTTTCCCATATCATTATAGATACCTAAAATATCATCTTGTATTTGAAAAGCTATACCAATCTTTTCACCAAAAGACTTTACGCTTTCTAGATTTGTATTATTAACACCACCTAAAATAAGTCCAAGACTAAGTGGTCCAATAATTGTATAATATGCCGTTTTAAGTTTATAAACTAACATTACATTATCTTTTATATTTGTTTTATTTAGTTTATATCTTCCATCAAAAGAAAGATGAACATCAATTAATTCTCCTTCTATTGTTCTTAATACTATATCGTTATAGTAATCAAATACACGAGAGAAATTTTCATCTTTAGAATAATTATTAATTATTAATTTATTAGCTTCAAAAAATCCATAATCTCCCATACAAATAGCTAGCGATTTACCAAGATTAATTGAATCCTCTAAATTATATTTTTTATTTTTTTTAAAATGATGATAATGTATAGTTTCTTTTCCTCGTCTTAAATTATCATTATCAATAATATCATCATGAATAAGTACTGATGTTTGAAAAAGTTCATATGCTACTGCCAAAGGATAACTATATTCTACTTTTTTATTTTTAGCAACCTTATATCCTAAAGTAATTAAAAAAGCTCTTACTAGTTTTCCATCACTATTTAAATTAGTAAATAGTTCTAAGTTTTCTTTTAAATAACCATTTTTATTATTTTTTAAAGCATTATTAAATTCATTAATATTTTTCTCTAGCTCATTTTTTATCTTTTTATAATACTCATTAAATAATTCAATATTTTCCATAATTAATTTCCTCTTGATAATATAATATCATACTTTTAAACAAGATAAAAAGCCTCTTTTAAAAGAGACTTTAATTCTTTATTTTACTATATTTAAATCTAGCCAACTACTATACATATTATCGTTTTTTGATACAGTTAATTCTTCTTTAGATAGGCTATCTGTCCATAATTCTATTATGTTAGCTTTTGCATGGTAGAAACATGTAACATTGAAATCTCCACCTTTATATCTATTAGATACACCTATATAACGACATGTACCATCTGGGAATAAATTTATAGATAAGTTACCATTATTAGTTTTATACAGTCCATAATTTAATACTACATTATTAATTTTAAACCCATTAATATCATATTCTTCAAAAATATTTCTTGTAGTTTCTTCTATTAGAGTTCCATCAATTAAATATTTCATACCAACATATGTATATGTATCTGCTTCTTTTCTTGCATCCATTGCATCAATTGTACCTTTTTCATTTTTTAGATAATCATATGTATCAAGTGTATTTTTTTCTAAACTATAGCTATAGCCCTTAACTGTTTCTAAATTTTCTTTGTTTTTAATTAACTTACTATATCCATATCTAATTGTATTAGCCCTATCACGAGTTATAAATAATATGTTATTTTCTTCTTCGTTATATAATAGTCCAGAAGTAGTATATGTATTAGTTACAACATAAGCTTGTTTAGTTTCTGTATTATATGCCACTATAATAGTTCTAATATAGTCTTTTAAATAAGTTCCTTCAATTATTAATTCAATTATATCATCTTTATTTAAATCTTTAAATGTGTAGTTTTTAGCTTCACCATCTTTAAACAATTCTTTATATTTTTCACCTTTTAAGTACTCTTCATAAAGAGGCATTACATCAATTTTTTCTTCTTTTTCGTTTTGATTTTGTTCCTTTTTACTACTTCCACATCCAGTTAAAGAAATAACTATTACAATAATTAATAAAATACTTAATAAATTCTTTTTCATAATAAACTCCTTTTGATTAATGATTTTTTATTTACTTGTATAAAGATTATATCCTTTGCAATCTCTAACAATACATATTATATCATAGAATTAAGGTTTATTATAATATAAAAAGATATATAACACATATCCATTTTTTGTTATATATCATTATTTATGCAAACTATTGTTTATTCATTTTCTGTATATTTACACTTTGGATAGTTACTACATCCAATAAAATATCCATACTTACCTTTTCTTTCTAATAACATTCCACCGCACTTAGGGCATTTATTTTGATTATCATCAATTATTTTTTCTTTAATATTTTTTATATGTTCTTTTTTTATTTTTTTATCTTTTATATTGCTATTATTTATTAACTCAATGATTTTATCTACATCGTTAATTACAATACTATTATAAGATTTAATTTTGTCTATTATTGTATCAAGATTTACTAATTCTCCATCGTGTTGAATTTTCAATTTAGCTTTACTTGGAATACATACTATATTATATATGTGTGATTCATCTATATTTAGTAATTCAGATAAAGATTTTATATGCCCATAATTTTGTCTAATTGGATTTGTGTAATAATATTTCTTTTTTCCAACATGTCTTATCCATTTTTTATCATATTTGTTACCAGTAATAAATCCATTATATTGTTTTGTCTCTATAGAAAAAATGCCATACTTTGATACTATCACATGGTCTATTTGATGTGTTGTATTATTAACAAAAATTAAAACATCATTGATAATTTTATATTCTTCCTTTGGTAGTTTTTTTATTTCTCTTTTTGTCCATAATTCTCCAAACCAACCTATTATTTTTGAACTATAAATGCTCAATAATATTATGGTCAGTATTCCTACAATGATATATATCCAATATAAGGTATCAAGCATAACATCACCAAATAAAATTATAACATAAATTATAAATATTAAAAAAATAACTTGAAACTCCTGCTATATATTTTGTAGTTATTATTTATATTTCAAAGTGCAAAATTTGCACTTTGAAATTGCACTTAATATATATAAACAAAAAAACTAGCTTATGCTAGTCTTTATCATAAATGGTGTCCCGGAAGGGATTCGAACTCTTGACCGACGCCTTAGAAGGGCGTTGCTCTATCCAGCTGAGCTACCGGAACATAACTCAAATACATTTATGATTATATCAAAAACTCTTTGATAATTCAATAACTTTTTGTATTTTTTTTGGTAAAATCAGCCCCATCTACCTTAAATATAACTTCATTTACATCATAATTAGCAAAAACTGAATAACTAATTGAATATACAACCTCTTCTAAAATATCATCATTTGTCATGAAAATACTATTATTAAAGTTAAGAGTCATAACATCATTTTTAATCTCGTAATCTAATAACTCAATATTTTTATCCAATAAACTTATTAAATTAGATTCATAAACATAATTACTAGATAATTCATCTATAATAATTTTAATTTTATCTCTATCATCATTTACATATTTTGTTATTGGAACATAATAATCTTTATCATCAACATTATCTATATAATAAATAACTACTTTAGATACATCATTTAAATTCTTAAGTTCGAATCTTTTATTTATTCCATAATCTTTTTTAATTATATCAGGTATTTTTCTAGAAAAATATTTAGATATATTTTCTCCTTCAATATAAAGTGATACTCCACTAACTTCTTTAAAATCAAACAAAGAATATGATATAGCTTCTACAACTTTTTCAATATCATCATTTTTAATATTTAAAAATTCCTCTGAAAAGTTAATACTTACTATCCCTTCATCAATATTTAAATCAAGTATTTTAACATCATGGGGAATAACTTGTTTAAAATTATGTGGAATTGTATCATCATTAGATTTTATTAATTTACAAATAACTAATGTTAAAATATCTTTTAATGTGCCATCATTAACTTTAAAATCAACTTTAGTTAATTGATCATTATTATTTAATAAATAAACACTAACATCTTTAACATCCACATAATGATAACTTATATCATCATCTTTTTTCTTTGATGGAATCATATAAAATGTTAATACTACAAACAATACAAAAGTAGTAATTATAATCTTTTTTAATGCTTTTCTTCTTAACATTTTTATCACCTAATAAATAATATGTAAATTTATAAAGATAATTCTCTTAATTTTATTAATTCTACTACAGCACCACTTCTTGATTTAACACCAAGTTTTTGCATAGTATTAGAAATATGATTTCTAACTGTTTTTTCACTTATTAAAAGTTTATCTGCTATTTCTTTAGTTGTCATGTTATCTATTAATAGATTAAATATTTCTTTTTCTCTTTTTGTTAATATACTTTTGATACTATCCCTCCTCATAATAAAATTCTCATATTATTTTATGAGAATTTTATCTTTAGTTGAGGGCTAATAGTACTATTTAAAACTTACTGTTACATTTACTTTTTGAGGATATTCTTCTTGTATAGCTCTCATTATTTTATTAGCAAGATTAACACTGTGATTTTTAGATATTCCAACCACGTTTATTTCGTTATTATTAACTTCAATAAAAGAACTTATATCACAGCATTCTTTAACTTTTTTCTCAAGTTTTTCTTCTTCACCATAAACATTATTTAAATATGTTAGTTTTTCATATGCCTCATTTTTTTCATCAATACTTGCAGCAGTATTTGTCAAAACTGATTGAAGCGTCTTTTTTTCATTTTCACGTTCTTCATCTTTATCTAGTCTTAATGATACTAATATATCATCTTCTACTACTTCTACTGCAACATTATCACTTTCACTTTTATCATTTTCTTTAAATACTTGATTACTTAAAAGTAAGTCATTAGGCATTGTAATATAATAAACTGATAATACAAGTATTAATGAAAAAAGTGTTAAAAACCACAAATGTTCTTTATTTATCATATTAATCTCTCTTTCATTAAATATTATTTCAAAAGAGAAAAAATAGAACAAAAAAGATAAAGAATAATCTTTATCAATTTTTTATTTTAAATTGCAATATAAATATAAAGAATTATTTTTATCTTCAACTTTTACATACTCTAATTGTAGTTTGTTATCTTCTTTTTTTAAAGATGGATTAAAAATTACTGAAGAATAAGTGCTACTATCAAAGCTTATTGTTCCTACTAGTTTTTTAGATAAATCGAAAATATTAAGTTTATTATCATCACGTAATACATAATATTCTTCATTAACTGCAACAACTTTATCAATTGTTTCTGTTTTAACTCCTTTCTGATTATAAACATCAATTGCTAATTCTTTATTTTTTTTATTTACTAAACGTACAACATAATACTTTGAATCATAATACATTGTACTATTTCCCATTATTTCAGTAAAAGTATCACCTGTTCCAAATAAGAATCCAGAAGTTACACCATTAAAAAGTTCAGAGTATTCATCTGCCCATGATCCACCAACTATATCATCGCCAGCATTTCTAAGTCTTAAAATAATACTATCCTTAGTTATAAACACATCTTTTGTAGCATTATTTTTTTCAAATTCTATTTTTCTATCAGTTAAATTATATAAAAAAGCTTTCCCTTCTATACCACCACATAAATTAAGATCTGAAACATAAGCATATAGATAATCTTTATTATTCATATTAAATAAATATGAATTATTATTTTTTTCAATACAACCATATGTTGTAGCATCATCACTACATTTTCCTCCACAAGTTACATTAATGTAATCAAAACCTGTTATCATTTTTTTATCTGTTTTATTATAATAAGCATATACAGTACCATCTTGATTTTCATAACTTGATTCTGTATTTTTTCTTACAAGTTGAATTTTATAGTCTTTGCTAGCATCTAAGTTTTTCACATTTAAATCAATATATGTTGCATCTTTAATTAACTCTTCAGTTTCTTCTATATTATTATTGTTATCTTTTTTTTCTTCTACAACATGTTTATCAGTTTTATCAGTTTTACCTGAATTGCTTTCTTTTTTATCATTATTTAAAAAAACAAATACAAGTAAAGAAATTAATAATATTATTATCACAATTAAACAAATAATAATAATATTTTTTTTATCTTTCTTTGATTTTATTTCATTTAATTCATTATTCTCTTCCATACATTCTCTCCTTACTATAAAAATACATCAAAAAAGAAACAATTACAATATTAAAATTGTTTCTTTATAATAACATGTAAATTATTTATCTAAGAGTTTTTTTACTGCTTCCATAACGGCAAGTTTACCATAGTTATAAGTAAGGCCACCTTGTTGATATGCGATATATGGCTCTCTAATTGGTCCATCACAAGATATCTCAATTGAAGAACCTTGCGTGAATGCTCCAGAGGCCATAATAACTTGATCAATATAACCTGGCATATCAGAAGGAAGTGCAACTGCATTAGAGTCAATTGGAGATCCCGCTTGTATTCCTTGACAATACTTTATTAATTTATTTTCATCATGGAAAATAATATTTTGAACAATATCTGCTCTATTATCATTATACTTTGGTTCAACATCGAATCCTAATTTTTCCATAACTTTACTTGTTAAAATAGCTACTTTTACACTTGATGAAACAACACTTGGAGCAAAGAAAATACCTTGTAAAAACATTTTATTAATACCAAGAGTTGGTCCAACTTCTCTTCCTTCACCTGGAACAGTAAGTCTATCTGCTACTAAATCAATTAATTTTTTTCTTCCAGATACATATGCCCCATTTGGAGATATTCCTCCACCTAAATTCTTAATCAAAGATCCCACAATTATATCAGCAGAATTATCTATTTCTAGAGGTGACTTTTCTTCAACTAATTCACAATAACAATTATCAATCATTATTATTACATCTTTATCTATTTCTCTTATAAATTTAATAACCATATCAATCTTATCAATAGTAATACTTTTTCTTGTTGAATATCCTTTAGACCTTTGTATTTCTACTACCTTAATTTTCTTATTTTTTAAAATATCTTTTATCTTAGCATAATCAAAATCATTATCTACTAAATCAATTTGCTCATAATTAATATTAAATGACTTTAATGAACTAGGATTATCAACAATACCAATTACTTCATCTAAAGTGTCATATGGTTTACCTGTAATACTTAAAAGAGTATCATTTGGCCTTAATAGCGCAAATAAAGTAACAGTTAGAGCATGACTTCCAGAAATAAATTGTCCCCTTACTAAGCTATCTTCTCCTCCTAGTACTTCACTGAATACTTTTTCAATAGCATCGCGACCTATATCGTTATATCCATATCCACTAGTAGAATTAAAGTGAATCTCTGATATTTTATTATTTCTAAATGCATTTAATACTTTTAAACTATTTTTATCACATAATAAATCTACTTTTTTAAACTCTTCACTAACTTCTTCTTCACATTCTTCAAATAATTTTACAAGTCTCTCATCTATCATAACTTCCACCATCTATTCTTATTATTTCTCCATTTATATAATTAGATTTATCACTTGCAAGAAATAAAACAAGATTCCCTATATCTTTACAAGTTGCAAATCTATTCAATAATATCTTTTTACCTTCTTCCTCTTCTAATTTATTATTTAAAGATTCATTAAGACTTTTAACTTTATCAGTTAATATCCATCCTGGTGCAATAGCATTCACCATTACATATGGAGAAAACTCTACTGCTAGGTTTTTAGTTAAATTATTAAGTGCAGCTTTAGAAGCATCATACTCAAGAGTTATAGGATCAAATTTATCGATAGAATTATTACTAGAAATATTAATTATTTTTCCATATTTTCTTTCTTTCATTTTAGTCCCAAAAAAGCGACTTAATAGAAATGGAGCGATTAAATTAACTTCTAATACATTAATAAAATCACTTTTTGTTTTCTCATCAAATGATGTATTAAATTCTATTGCAGCATTATTAACTAAAATATCAACAGAATATTTAGAATCTATTTCATCAAGTAATTTATGAATATCTTCTTCCTCTTTTAAATCACATTTAAAACCAATACATCCATCTAACTCATTATCTAAAATAGCACTATTATAAGTAAATAAAACATTATAATTATTATTTTTAAACATTTTACATAATTCTTTTCCAAGGCCACTAGCCCCACCAGTAATTAAAACAGTTCTCATAAAAAACACCCACGTTAGTATAACATACATATTAAAAAAATAAAAATATTTTTTAAAAATTAAAAAAGCCTTACATAATAAGGCTCTTTTTTACATATTATTAATATACTTTATAGCATTTGTAGCTGCTACTGCACCATCACTAACTGCCGTAACAAGCTGTCTTACTTCTTTTACTCTATTATCACCTGCAACAAAAATACCATTTGTTTTTGTTTTACAGTCCTCACTTGATTTTGCATATCCATTTTCATCTAAGTCAATTACTTTTCTAAAGTTTTCATTTTCTGGTACTCTTCCAACTGCTATAAATAAACCTGCCACTTCTATTTCTTTAATAGTACCATCTTTATTTGTAACCTCAATACTTTCTAATTTTTCTTCTCCATTTAACTTAGTAACATTACTATTATAAACGAATTCAACATTATCTTTTTCTTTAAGTTTAGAAACCGTCTTTTCTTCACCTCTAAACTCATCTCTTCTATGAATTAGATAAACAACACTTGCAATATCACTTAAGTATAATGCATCCTCTAAAGCAGTATTCCCACCACCTACAACTGCAACACTCTTCTTTTTATAAAAATTACCATCACAAGTAGCACAGTAAGAAACACCTTTACCAACTAAAGTATCCTCTTTTAAAAGCCCTAATTTTCTATTTTCATTTCCTGTAGCAATAATAACTGCTTTTGATATATATTTCTCTTTAGTAGTTATAACTTCTTTTAAATCTTTATTTAAATTAATATCAACAACTTTTTGAAACTTTATTTCTGTTCCCAAATTTTTAGCTTGATTATAAAGTTTTGTAGCAAAATCAATTCCAGATATATGAGCTTCAACCGGATAATTTTCAATATCAAGTGTATTTATGATTTGTCCACCATAAGATTTAGCTTCAAGTACTAAAACACTTTTTAAAGCACGCCTTGCATATATAGCAGCAGTTAACCCACTTGGTCCTGCTCCAATAATTATAATGTCATATAAATTATTCATTTAACAATCCTTCAATTTCTTCCTTTGAAATTAATCCAACACTTCTTTTAATTTCTTTTCCATCTTTAAAAACTACAAGGCATGGAATAGATTGAATATTATAATCTTCTGCTAATACATCATTATCATCTATATTGATAGACAAAACACTCACATCACTATTTTCATCTGCTACTTCTTCTATTATAGGTTTTAACATTTGACATGGACCACACCAATCAGCATTAAAATCAACTAAAACCTTTCTTTTAGACTTTAATACCAACTCTTCAAAGTTATCATTATTTGCTACAAGAACACTCATATTAATCCTCCTTTTCAATATTGATTAATATTTTATAAATTAGTGCATATAACTTTTTAATTTCCTCATCACTAATATTTATACATTTCTTTATTTTCTCTGGAATATCTACAGCTTTTTCTTTTAGACGTTCTCCTTCTTTAGTTAATGTAATAGAAAGATTTCTTTCATCTACTGTTGATCTTACTCTTTTTAAATATCCTTTTTTTTCGAGTTTTTTCAAAAGAGGTGTTAATGTACTTGAATCAAGTAACATAACATCACCTAGATCTTTTACATTTGATTGTTTTTGTTCCCAAAAATACATCATTACAATATATTGAGTATAAGTTAAGTCTAATTCATCAAGAAATGGGGTATATTTCCTAATTATTTCTTTTGAACATAAATATATTGGGAAACTAATTTGATTTTTCAATTTTAATGATTCCAATTTTTCTTTCATATCTATACACCTACATCAACTTTTTAATATCTTCTTCCATATCAGCTGGGTCATAAGTTGGAGAATATCTATTTACTACATTACCTTCTCTATCAACTAAAAACTTTGTAAAATTCCAAATAATATCTCCATCTTTTTTACAAGTTTTACTAATAGCAGCTATACTTTTCATAGATATTTTATTCTTAAGCCCTTTTATTTCATCATCTTTAATTTCATTTTTTAAATAAGTAAATAACTTACTTTCATTTTCACCATTTACATCAATCTTTGCAAATTGATCAAATTGTGTTTTATACTTTGCTGTACAAAACTCATGAATTTCATCGTTTTCCCCTGGAGCCTGATGCCCAAATTGATTACATGGAAAATCTAATATTTCAAGTCCTTTATCATGATACTTTTCATATAGATTCTCAAGAGCTTCATATTGCGGAGTAAATCCACATCCAGTTGCAGTGTTCACCACAACCATTACTTTTCCTTTGCAACTACTTAAATCAAATTCTTTCCCATCTCGTTTTAAAACTTTGTAATCGTAAATACTCATTAACCTTTCCTCCTTGATTCATTTGTATACAAAATAATTTTACAAATTAACATTGAAAAAGGTCAATAGTTTTATCTAAAATTTCACAAAACTTTCATTTTATATATTATGCAAGGCCGATAGTTATCAATAAAATAGTACAGTTAAGTATTAAAAAAATACAAATACTTTCCTTTAATGATAGCTTCTCTTTCAAAACTTTTTTACTAATATAGGCAGTTAATACTGAGTACATCGAACTAATTGGACTAACTATAGCCATATTAGTAAAAGAAAGTGCAAAAGAATTAAATACATTCCCAATAGGTGTTATTATAGATCCTCTTAAAATGCTTAAATTTAATCTTTTTAATTTTACAGGTGAAAAGCCAATAATAGCCATAAAAATCATACTTGTAAAGAAATATACTATTCCTTTATAGTAATATAGTTCATAAACAGAAAAATCCCCTATATAAATACTTTTTTCAAAATAAGTAGAAAACGCTATTAAAAACATATATACCAAAGAAAAAATAATACCTTTAAATGGATGGGGTGCGTTTTTTGTCTTTTTTTGATTATTTGCAAGCACAATTATTGAAATAGTAATAATTATAACTAATAGAAGTTCTAATATTGTCATTCTTTCTTTCAACAATACCATAGCTAAAAATATATCTATAATTGGATATGCTGCCATAATTGGACTAACTACTGATAGTTTTCCGTTTGATACCGCTATATTTATTACATATGATGCAAATAAATCACAAAGTATAATAGGTAAAAAAGCAAGAAAATGATTTAAATTAAAAGTAGTAAATAAACTAATATTAAATATTACAACTACTGTTAAATATACAATTGATCTTACTAAGTACTGATATAAATATACATTTGCTCTATCTAAGTTTCTTGATAAACGCGAATAACTAACTTCACCAATAGACCATAATATTGCTACTAAAATCGCAAATATAATACCTAAAAACATGCTTACACCTACTTTGCAATCTTATTATAAAACAAATTCTTAAAAAACTCTACTTTTATTAGAATTAAAAATACTTAATATCAAATATAGTTTTATTATTTTTGCATTCAATACTTATTTTACCAAAATCATTTTCTATGATTTTTTTAGCAAGAGATAGCCCTATTCCAACACTATCGAAAGAACTATTCTTACCTTTATAAAATCTTTTAAAAATATTATCCATATCTTTTTTAGATATCATTCCATTATTAATAATTTTTATAGATGAATAAGTACTATATTTTTCTTTTTTTATTTCTATAGTACTTTTTTCTTTAGAGTACTCTATTGCATTCTTAATAATATTAGATACTGCTTCAACTTCCCAATTAAAGTCCCCTTTTATCATAAAGTCTTCACCATTTATTTTTATATTAACAGCTTTTAACTCTCTTAATAATTCAACTCTTTTAACTGATTCATCTAATAAACTATTAACAGAAATATTTTTTCTATCAAAACTAATTGTATTAGCATCAAATTTAGAAAGTTCTAAAAGATTTTTAATAAGAAAGTTAATATTATTTATTTCCTTTTTTATATCAATTAAAAACTCATTTCTCTTATCTTCTTTAATATAAGGATTATCTAGCACATTATCAAGGCAAATAGTAATGTGATGTGAACCCTGTTTGGTAGACATCAATAAAAAAACCGTAAATTAAAAAGAGAAAAGTCATTTTTCTCTTTTTGTGTAATTTTTTCTCTTTTTCTTAACTTTTGACTTTAATCTATTCGTATTGTAAAATAATATCCAT
>JAFUTR010000003.1 GCA_017477845.1 Bacilli bacterium | reverse complement strand
TTTTGTAATTTGATATAGTTGTCATTTATATTTCCTCCTTCATGTGGACAATATATCAGAGCATATTATAACACGTGATGTTTGAAAGATTAAGTGGAACATTAATAAATTTAGTGTCCAACTTAACTTTTCAATTAACAATCTTCTCTTTTAGAACATAGAACATATTTAAAAAATAATAAAACTATGTTATAATAAACCCTAATCGGGAGGTTTTTATGAAAATTTATAATATTTTAATATCAAAAAATAATAATTTAGAGTACAGAGGAAGTTTAATAGAAAAAGAACAAAATGATTTTAGAGGAGTATGTCTAAACTTAAAAGATAACAAAGATGTACTAATAGAAGGAAGAATAACAAAAGAAAAATTATTATTAAAAAAAGAAAATGAAGTAATTGAAGCAAAACTAGTAGAGCCAGAAAACAAAATACCACTAGCAATATCAAATATGTATGAAATTAAACGTGATAATAATGATTCATATATAATTGAATTATATAAAATAAAAGACTTAGAAGAAAATTTTATAAATCCACATGGAAAAATATTACAAAAATCAAGATTTTAATAAGAGTGAATACTCTTTTTTAGGTGAATGAAAATGTATTTAGAATACTATAAAAATATGTATGAAGTTCCATATTTTCTAAAAAAATATCTTAAATGTCCTTCTCTTTTGAGACTAAAAGATATAGGATACTTTTGTGGAATGGATTATGCATCAAAAAATATTTATAGCTTTAGGGAAAAAATAACACGGCTAGATCACTCGTTAACAGTGGCACTATTAACATATAAATTAACAAAAAATAAAAAAGCGACTTTAGCAGGTCTTTTTCATGATGTATCAACACCTTGTTTTTCACATGTAATAGATTATATGAATAAAGACTATTTAAAACAAGAAAGCACAGAAGAATATATAGAAGAAATATTAAATAATGATAAATATTTAAAGAGATGTTTAAAAAAAGACAAAATACTACTTAATGATATTGTAGATTTTAAAAAGTATACAATTGTAGATAGCAAAAGGCCGAAGTTATGTGCTGATAGAATTGATGGAATAATATTAAATGGAACATTTTGGTCAAAATCACTTGAAAAAGAAGATATAAAAAAAATAATTAATGATTTAAGAGTGTATCAAAATGAAGATAAAGAAAAAGAAATAGGATTCAAATCTATTGATATAGCAAATTTAGCCTTAAAGGTAAATAAAGAAATAGATATATTATCACATTCAAAAGAAGATAATTATATGATGGAATTATTAGCAAAAATAACTAAAAAAGCAATAGATGATAATTATATAACATACAAAGATCTTTATAAACTAAATGAAAAAGATCTATATAATATATATGAGAAAATTAATAATATAGAATTTAAACAATTATTTACAAAATTTAAGACAATAAAACAGGTAGAAATAGAAGATCTGAATATAAAAAATATTAAAAGAAAAACAATTAATCCACTTGTAAATGGGAAAAGACTATTAAAATAATATCCTTATTTAATAAGGGTTTAAGATTAAAAGAGTAATAAAAATTTGCTTTTTAAAAAAAAAAGAGGTAAAATAAAAAACGTGCGCATGAAAATATCACAAAAAATATTCGAGGTGAAATATATAAATGATGAAAAAAAATAATAAGGATAAAATACCATCGTCCTCCCAAGGAGGAAGAAATTATAAAAGAATAAATTTATATGCTAATATGTTTTTTACTGTAATGTTAGCGTCAACATTAGGATATAACTATTATGAAGAAAATAGAAAAGCAGAGATTTATAATGCCTTATTTATATCATTTAACGATATAAAAGAAATTGAATATGGTGACAACTTTGATACATTAAATTTAGTTGAAAATGTTGATTATGGGGATTTAACTGAATATACAAAAGAAGTTGATACTTCAACACTTGGACTTCACAGATTATCTTATGAAGTTTCAAAAGAAGATATAAGTAAAGAATTTACTATAGATGTAATGGTTAAAGATACTAAACTTCCAATAATAACATTAAAAAAAGATAATATCACTATCTATGTTGGAAATAATTATGATTTAAACTCAAATGTAGAAAGTGTAACTGATGAAGTAGATGGTTCCCTTGAGTATTCGAGTGAACCAAAAGAAAATGGATACTATACAATTAATAGTAATTTTAACAAAAGTAAAACAGGGACATATAATGTAGTTATTGATGCATTTGATAAAAATGGTAATACATCATCACAAAGCTATACAATAAAAGTAATAGAAAAGCCAAAGCCAAAAGTAACATATGCTAAAGCAACATACACTTCTCCAGCTTCTGTTGATACATCATCAGTTGTAAATGCTGCAAAATCATTTTTAGGATATAGATATGTTTATGGAGGACATAGCCCATCTACAGGATTTGATTGCAGCGGTTTTGTGTACTATATCTACAGTTTATTTGGTAAAAGTCTTGCAAGAAGTGCAAGTGGAATTGCCTATAATGGAAATGCAGTTTCAAGAAGTAATATACAACCAGGAGATATAATTGTATGGTCAACAAACTCAAATAACTCTCCAACTCATGTTTCTCTATTTATAGGAGGAGACAAAATGATTCATGCAGCAAATAGAAGAGAAGGAGTAATAATAAGTAGTGTTTCACAATGGGAAAGTCATGGTGGAGGACATATTGTTACTATTAGAAGAGTATAACTTAAACATGCGAAAATCGCTTTTATAGTAGATTTTCGTTTTTTATTTTTCTATTATAAAATAGAGATAATAAAATTAAAAAATAAGTAATTAACTAAAATAGAGAAATATGATAAAATTTATATGATAATAATTATTAAATAATAAGGAGGACAAGTATGCATACAGAAAGCATTATTCAAGAACTAAATAGCAAATTTGGCAAAAAAGATAGTTTTACTAAAGAAGAATTAGATTCTATTGAAGATTTAACTATTTCAAAATTTAGTTTTACCGATGAAATAATGAAGGTAGACTTTAATGATCTTAAATATTTTAATAATTTAAAAGAAATATGTATTGAAGATTGCATGCTTGATAAAAATATTTTTTTGATATTATTATCTAAAGAGAAATTATTTAAACTTTCTTTATATAATTGCGAAATAAATGAGGATATATATCCTATTTTTGAAAATATAAAAGTAAAAGAATTATTATTATCTAAAACAGACTTTGATTTATCTCATTTGACTGGATATTACAATAGAATAACTTTAGAAAATGTAAATTTTAAGAGAATAGAGTCATATATGGAAATTCTAGATATTTCAAATAATAAAATAGAAAACATTGATGACGTAGTAAAATCTAATTTTGAAGAAATAAGAATATCACATAGTCAATATGAAAAATATAAAAATGAATTTAATAGTTGTGGAAGAAGATTTATAGTAATGGAAGATAATCTGGAATTCATAGAAAAAAAGGTGGGATTCTAGTTGGCTAGATTTGAAAAAATAGACTCATCTAAATTGGATGTATTAAGTGAATATGACTGTTATAAAGTAGTTGGAATGCTTACACATCAAGATGTAGAAAGTTTAAAAACACTTAAAAGAAAGATAGTAATAATTTTTGAAAATACTAAAGGACAAAATAGCGAAATAATAAATTCATTAAAAGATAACAAAAACATATATATAAGTGTAATTGGAGGACTTGATTACATAAACAAGAATAAATATAAAACTTGGAATTACATAGAAAGAACTATTTATGATGCTGAAAACTTATGTAATATTATTAAGATATTTGAAGAAATTGAAAGGAAAATAAATCCATTATGGAATGATCTTGAAAAATCAATTTATATATATAAAATTCTAGCAGAGAAAATGCATTATAAAACAAAAGATGAAAGAACAATAGTAGATGGCGTAGATTATTCTAGGACTTTAAATTGCATGATAAAAAAAAGAGCAGTTTGTGCAGGCTTTTCTCTTATATATAAAGAAGCAATGGATAGAATAGGTATTGAATGCTTATATCAAAATAAATCTCATGAGCATGTATGGAATGCGATTAAAATAGATGGAAATTATCAATTAATAGATTTAACGTGGGATACATATCAAAAAAGTGCTGATGGTAAATGTTTGTTTTACTACTTTGGCCAAAGTAGTAAAGATTTTTATAAAGATATACATCATGATATTCAAAACGATAATGAAGAAATAAGAGTATTAACAACAGGTATACCAAGAGAAGATATAATTAGTGCATATAATAGAATAGCAGCTCCAAAAAAAACATACACCAGTGGAGAAATGACATATCATAAAAATAGTCTTGGACAAACATTTAACTATTTAAAAATAGGAGAAAGGGATGGATACTCTTTATACATAGTTAGAAGAGGAATAAATATTAATTATTTCTTTTTACAAAATGGAACTAATATTAGAGATTACCTAAGAGATGATTTATTAGGTAGGGCTTGTAGAAATAATCACATATTAAATGGTGATAGAAAAGATAAACCAATTACAAAAATATCAAGATATAAAAGAGATGATGGAACTTCATTTATAGTAATAAAACCTAAAGCTAAAAGTATTGGAGATATTGAAGAATATACTTTAATAGATCCATATATATTAGATGGTAAACAAGTACTAAGAAGAATAACAGTATTTTCAGAAAATGATCTTGTAAAAGAACATGATGAAGAGTTTAAATCAATAATAGCAAATATTTTATTAAGTGAAGAAAGATTAAATAGAAAAGTTGATTATAATCATGGATATGTAGGATACATTACAAGAGAGTCTAAAATGTATTATGATAGTAAATATCAAACAAACAATGAAAGAATAAAAAGGATATAGTGAAATATGAAAAATGGATTTAAAAATGAATTAAAAACAGTTTTAAAAGTAGCAAAATGGGAATTTATTTTAAAGACCTTTGTATCAATCATAATGAGAGGGATTTTATTAACAATTCCTATCCTTTTCAGTGCTGCAGTTAATTATATAACTTCTTTTAATAAAGAAAAGGCTATATTAATGTTAGTTATTTCCATTGCCTTAGCAGGAATTTATAGATTTATTGAAGGGTATAATCAAGTAGCATATTACAAACTTTATAACAAGATGTATAAGTACTATAATACTTTAGCAATTTCGCTAACAAAAGACAATTCAATGTTTAGTTTATCAAGATTTACTCCAGGACAATATACAAATATGGTTATAACTGATGTGGATATTATTTCAACTTTTTTTTCCTCTCTTGTTATGAGAGTAGTACAGTTTATTGAATTTATTTTTATATTTATATATTTCTACTTTTTAGATCTTTATGTATTTGCTTTTTCTATAATAATAACTATGATAATGCTTTATATCGCTATGAAATTAGGTAAAAAAGTCCAAATATATAATGAAAATAGAAAATATAATTTAGATAAAGTAACATCAACTGCATATGACTATTTTGGTGGAATAAAAGAAATAAAAAGTTTTAATATATTTGATAAAATATATCCATCAATAGAAGAAAAAAGGAAAAAATATTTAGATGCAAATGCAAAGTATAATGTTAGATTTAACTGCATAAATAGTGCAATTCTATTTGTATTTGAACTTTCAAGATTAATTGCAGTAATGTATATTGGCCTTCATGCAATAGATGGATTAGCAGATGTAGGAATAGTTCTAGTAATATATAATTATTATCAAAAAATAATAGATAATTTTTTAATAGTATTAACACTTAATGTAGAGTACAGAAATGTAACAGTATCTTTGCAAAGATTTAATCATATAAGAGAATTTAGCAATAGGAATAATAAAACTTTAGTATTAGATAAAGAAAAAGTAGTAGGAGATATTGAATTCAATGATGTATTATATGGATTTAGGGATAATCCTATACTTATTCATATAAGTTTTAAAATACCTGCTAACAAAATAACGGTATTAAATGGCACAAATGAAACTGTTCAAGTAGGAATATTTGATTTGCTTTTAAGGCTTAATAGAGAACATATCGGTAAAATAACTCTTGATGGCGTTGAAGTAAGAGAAATAAATGATAAAAATTATTATTCCTTAATTTCTAGTGTAAGAAGACAAACTATATTTTTTGATACATCAATAAAAGAAAATTTTCTTATGATTAATGACAATTTTGATAAAGTAGTAGAAATATGTAAATTGGTAGGATTAGATGAAGAAATAATGAATTTAGAAAAAGGTTATGATACTATATTAAATGAAAACACACCAATATCAGCATCATCTAAAAAACTATTAGTAATAGTAAGAATGCTTTTAAGCGAAAGTAAAGTGTTATTGATTGATGATGTTATAAATATACTTGATGAAAAACATGAAAAAAGATTAATGGATTTATTAATGGAAATGAAGAATAATCATACAATTGTGATAGTAACACATTCAAAAAGAATTATGGATAGAGCAGATATAATACTTGATATAACAAATAATACAGTAAATGAAGTAGGGAAGTGATATTATTAATATAAAAGAAATAAATGTTCTTGTACTTGCATATCTTGGAGATAATATTTATGAATATTATGTTAGAACATTTTTAATAAATAAAAAAATAAATAATGTTAATGATTTACAAAAGCATGCAGTTAACTATGTAAGTGCCAAAAATCAAGCAAAATTTTTAAGTGAATTTATTAATGAAGATTTTTTCACTGAAGAAGAATTAGATGTAATTAAAAGAGCAAGAAATCATAAGGGAGTATCCCATCCAAAAAATTGTGATATAGTAACATATAAACATGCTACTGCATTAGAGGCACTCATTGGATATTTAAAATTAGAAGGTAAAAATGAAAGAATTGATAGTATTATGAAAAGAATACTAGGAGGAAGTATATGTTAGTATATGGAAGAAATGTTGCAAAAGAAGTTTTAAAAAAACCTGAAAAAGTTAGAAAAATAACATTACAAAAAGATTTTAATGATAAAGAAATAAATTCTTTAATAGAAAAAAATAAAATCAAGGTAGAATACCTGGACAAAAAAGGATTTTCCAAGTTTGATAAATTTTCGCATCAAGGTATAATCTTAGACATAGAGGATTTTAGTTATACAAATTACAAAGATTTTTTAGATATACCAGATGCAAAAATTGTAATACTAGATCACTTGGAAGACCCACATAATTTAGGAGCAATAATTAGAACTTGTGAAGCTGCAGGAATAGCAGGAATTATTATTCCAAAAGATAGAAGCGTTGATATTAATTCTACAGTAATGAAAACAAGTGCCGGTGCTCTTGAAAACATGAGAATAGCAAAAGTCACTAATCTAGTAAATGTCATTGGAGATTTGAAAGAAAACGGATTTTGGATTGTAGGAACTTCCTTAGAAGGTAATCTTGACTATAGAGATATAGATTACACTGGCAAGATTGCTTTAGTAATTGGAAATGAAGGAAAAGGTGCATCTAAGTCTGTTTTAGAAGAATGTGATTATATAGCAAAAATCCCTATGTATGGAAAAATAAATAGTCTAAACGCATCAGTAGCAGCAGGAATTATGATATACGAGGTGATAAGTTTAGACAAGTAGATTGGTAGGGGATTATATTTGGATTATAAAAAATTAAATGATTATGAACTAGTGTATCAAGTAAGAGAAAATGATGAAATAGCATATGAAGCGTTATGCAAAAAGTACTCTAATTTAGTAGAAATAATAGCAAGCAAATATTATAAAAAAAATAAATATCTAGGTATTGATTTTGAAGATTTATATCAAGAAGGAATGTATGGATTTGTACGAGCTTTAAATGATTATGATCCATCAAGTAAATTATTTTATTCCTATGTTGTGTTATGTGCATCTCGTGAAATAGAAAGAATAATAAAAGCTTGTGGAAGAAAAAAACATACTGCCTTAAACAGTGCAATATCATTAAGTAAAGAGGTTAATATAGAAAAAGATATAACAGTAGAAGATATGATTCCATCGAAATATTCATTAGAAAAAGATATAGAAACAAATAATGAATATAAAAGACTTTATGATTTTAAATATGAACTTGAAGATATAGATTCTGCAATATATGAACTAAGAGTTAATGATTTTACATTAAAAGAAATTTCCCAATTGATGGATATACCTTATAAAAAAGTTGAAAATCGTTTACACAATATTAGAAAAAAATTACTAGAATTTATCTAAAAAATTAAAAATATGATAAAATTATCATAGGTGGTAGTATGGAAACATTAGAAGAGTATTTTGCATATGAAAAAGATTATGGCAATATTTTAAAAATATATTATAACCTTTCCAAAGAGTTAAAAACTCTTCATGAGAATAATATGATTGTGCCAATAATCTCCAGTAAGACAATTACATATAATGATGGATTTAAATTTAATAATGAAATTGAATCGCTTGATATTGAAAGAGGAAAAAGAAGTAATATTGTTTCGCTTGCAAAACTTATGCTTGGAACGTATTTATCATTATCTACTGGTTTTAAAGATTTTTCAGGAGTTGATACCGAATGGTTTTCAAATAATCTAGACGAGATATGTAATTCAATACAAAGTGAAGATTTTCCAAAAGATTATTTTTATGAATTACTATTACAAGGCAAAGACGAGTACTTTAATGATTATATAAATAAAATAAAACAGAATGAAAATCTAGGTGGAAAAAGCAATGTTAATATTTACAAAAAAGTATTATCAAATTCTGCAAGCAATTTTTATCAAGAACAAACAGCAAGTTATGATGATGTGGAAATAGATAAGCCAAAAGCACGATTAAGTATGATTATGTATCCATTATTAGTTTTAGGAACATTCTTAATTACACTAGGATTTATTATGTTAATAAAATAATTGATTATTAATGACTAAAAATATTTTTAGTCTTTTTTAATAAAAAAAGACATAAAAATATGCCTTTAAATTATTGTAAATTATTAATCATGAGAACAATAAAATATTTTAGAATAATCTTTTTCTACATAATTATCATTTATATCTTTTTTATATTTAAAATGACACCATGCATCTAATTCACCATCTGAAAGAGTACTATTGCAATAATCAATATCAATAAAATCATATTGCCAATATTCATCATGAATTTCATCTTTAATTTGCTTATAGAAATAATCTTCATCATAACAATAATGTAATTTTTCATCTTTTTTATTCGTGACAAATAAAAGAATAATTAAAAAGATAGTAACGCCAATAACACTTACTACAATTGTTTTATTATTATTTCTATTATTATTTTTTAATCTATATCCACAATGAATACAATTATTAGATGTGTCACTTATTTCTTTATTACATTCTGGACATCTAATTAATGACATATTTTCACCTTCAAATCTATTATGTAACAATTATAACATATTTAGATGAATGAAAAAAGTATGAATAACTATATTATAATACTAATATAACTATTATAAATCTTACTTAATTTGTTGATATTTTTTCAATTGATTGATAAAATTTTTTTGGAAGGTGATATCATGTCTTTTACTGCTACAGTAAAAAATGAAATAAGCTTACTGGAATTTTCAAGATCAGAAAACATTGCAGAATTATCAGCATTTTTAAGAGGTAACTCAAAAATATCAAATGGATTAATAGAACTTACAACAGAAAATGCTAAAGTTGCCAAAAGACTTTATTTGATGTTTAAATCATTATATGGTCTTGATTTAAAAATAGAACAAAAGAAACTTGCAAATTTTAGCACAAAAAAAATATATACTATAGAAATAACCAAAAGACTAGAAGAAATTGTAAATGATTTATCTATTTTAGACAAAAATAATGAATTTATAGAGAATCCAAAAGAGTATATAATTGACTCACAAGAAGAAAAAAAAGCATATTTAAGAGGATCTTTTCTATCAAAAGGAAGTATTAATGATCCTAAAACATCTCAGTATCATTTGGAATTCGGTTTTGAAAACAAACATGAAGCAGTATTTGTTCAAAGATTATTAAATGAATTTGATATGAATTCTAAAATTATTATAAGAGATACTAAATACATGGTATATATCAAAGAAGCAGAAAAAATAAGCGACTTTTTAAAAATAATAAATGCTTTTCAAGCAGTTTTATATTATGAAAATATAAGAATATACAAGGAGCAAAAAAATAATACGAATAGACTTAATAATTGTGAACAAGCAAATATGGATAAAATAATTGAAACATGTAACAATCAATTAAAAGAAATAGATATTATTGATAAAGAAATGGGACTTGAATTATTAGATGAAAAGTTAAAAGAAGCATGCTTATATAGAAGAAAATATAGAGAGTCATCACTAACTGAATTAAGTGAGATAATTTCTCTTGAAACTAATTCTAAAATAACTAAATCTGGACTTAATCATAGATTTAGAAAAATTAAAGAAATAGCAGAAAGACTGGATACAAATAAAAAAAAGCATAAAGCCTAATCTCTTTATGCTTTTTTAATCTCTTTTGTCTAAAATTTTATCAATAATCCCATATCTTTGCGCTTCGATAGGGCTCATAAAATAGTCTCTATCTGTATCTTTAATTACTTTTTTTAAACTATGATTAGTTATCTTTGAGATTATCTTATTTAATTTATCCTTAATTTTCAATATTCTATCTGATGCTATTTTAATATCTGTTGCTTGACCACTTGCTCCTCCAAGTGGTTGATGAATCATTATCTCAGAATTTGAAAGAGATATCCTTTTACCTTTCTTACCTGATAAAAGAAGAAATGCCCCCATTGATGCAGCAAGACCTATACAAATTGTTGATACATCACTTTTGATATAATTCATAGTGTCATATATTGCCATACCAGCTGTTACACTTCCACCGCTTGAATTAATATATAAATAAATATCATCATGTGAAATAGAGTCTAAATATAGTAGCTGTGCTATAGTAGAATTAGCAAGATTATCATCAATTTCACCACTTATAAAAATAATCCTATCTTTCAATAATCTTGAAAAAATATCATAACTTCTTTCGCCATTTTGCTCTTTATCGACAATAACAGGAATTAAATTCATAATATCACCTATAATTATAATAGTTTTATTTTATATTTTTTATTCATTAAAAAGTGAATTAAATAAATAATCTATTATTTTTTTTTCAAATATGATAAAATAAAATTAGAATTGAGGGATTTTATGATTGGAAACATAGAGGTAACTGTAATGGGACAAACAAGAAATGTTCCAATTGGTTCAACTTATCAAGATTTAGCTGTTGATTACAGTAATTATTTTGAATATCCAATATTACTTGCAGAAGTAGGAAATAATTATAAAGAATTAAATGAACACGTGCAAGAAAAAGAAGTAATAACTTTTGCTGACCTTAAAAGATCAACTGCAAATAAAGTTTATGTTAATGGACTAATATTACTTTTATCACATGCTGTATCAACTCTTTATGGATATACTTCAAAAGTATTTATAAAATATTCAATTGATAAGGGAATCTACATTACAACAAATTTTGAATTGACTGAAAAAAAACTGAATGAAATAAAAAATAAAATGTTAGAGTTGGCGGATAAAAACTTACCTATAGTAAAATGTAATGTCTTAAAAAAAGAAGCAGAGGAATACTATAAAATGCATAAAGATCATTCTAAAGTAAATCTACTTCATTATATTACTAATACAACAATTACACTTTACAAATTAGGTGGGACATATGATTATTTCTTTAGCCAAATGCCAACAAGAACGGAAGTATTAAAATACTTTGATTTAAAATGGCTAAATAATAGAGGATTTGTTTTACTCTTCCCAACAATTTATTTAGAAGGAATAAAACCTTATGAACATCATCCAAAATTATTCGATGTATTTAATGAATATCAAAAGTGGGCAGACATAATGAAAATAGGTAATGTTCCCGATCTAAATAAAGTAGTATCAAGTGGAAGAGCAGATGATATAATAAGAATTGATGAAACATTACAAAGTAATAGACTTCTTAATATAGCAAGAGAAATTGTTAATAAAAAGAAGGATGTAAAAATTATATTAATCGCTGGACCATCGTCATCAGGAAAAACAACAACATGTAAAAAACTATCTATGTATCTAAGAAGTTTTGGACTTGAACCAAGAGAAATTTCGATGGACAATTATTTTGTAGATAGAGATAAAACACCAGTTGACGCTGATGGGGAGTATGACTTTGAATGTTTGGAAGCCATAAATATTGATGCATTTGATAAAGATGTTAAAAATCTTTTAAATGGAAAAGGTGTTAAGATGCCGACATTTAACTTTATAACTGGAAAGTCAGAACCGGGACTTGAAGATACATATCTAGGAGCTAATGAAGTATTAATTATAGAAGGAATACATGCTTTAAATGACAAGATACTTACATCTATTCCTAGAAAAAATAAATATAAAATATATTTGTCACCACTTACAATTTTAACAATAGATTTGCATAATAGAATATCAACAACAGATAATAGATTATTAAGAAGAATTGTAAGAGATAATAGAACAAGAGGCTATAATGTTGAAAAAACTCTTGCTGCTTGGAAGAAGGTTCGTCTAGGTGAAGAACGTCACATCTTTCCTAACCAAGATGCAGCAGACACAGTATTTAATACGGCATTAATATATGAAATTGGGGTACTTAAGACATATGTAGAACCACTTTTGTACTCAGTTCCACAAGATAGCCCTTGCTATAAAGATGCGATAAGATTAATAAATATGTTGAAAACATTTTTACCAATCACATCAGATGCAATACCTGATGATTCACTACTAAGAGAATTTATTGGTGGAAGTTGTTTTTAAATAGAGAAAGGAAGATAAAATGGTAAAAGTAGCAATTAATGGATTTGGAAGAATAGGAAGATTAGTATTCAGATTAATGGATGAAGATCCAGAATTTGAAGTAGTAGCAATTAATGATTTAACAGATGCAGAACAACTTGCATATTTGTTAAAGTATGACACTAATCACAGAAACTATAAGTTAGATGAAATTGGATTTAATGGAGATAAACTTGTAGTATCAGGAAAAGAAATACCTGTATTTGCAGAAAAAGATCCATCTCTACTTCCATGGGGAAGTTTAGATGTAGATGTAGTATTTGAGTGTACAGGAGCATTCACAAGTGATGAAAAAGCAAGCGCACATATCACTGCAGGAGCTAAAAAAGTTATTATTTCTGCCCCAGCAAAAGGAGATTTAAAAACAATTGTTTATAATGTTAATCATAATACTCTTGATGGAAGCGAAACAATTATTTCTGCAGCAAGCTGTACAACAAACTGCTTAGCTCCGGTATTAGATGTACTAGAGAAAGAGTTTGGAATAGAAAAGGGATACATGACAACTGTTCATGCCTATACCAATGACCAAGCAACTCTTGATATAGCACACAAGAAAGGAATTAAAGCTCGTCGTGGAAGAGCGTGTGCTGCGAATATTGTTCCAGCATCAACTGGTGCAGCAAGTGCGATTGGTCTTGTCTTACCAAAGTTAAAAGGAAAACTTGATGGAGCAGCAATGCGTGTTCCAGTTCCAACAGGATCAGTTATAGACTTAACTCTTGAACTTAAGAAAAATACAACAGTTGAAGAAATCAACAAAGCATTTGAAAATAATCAAAATGAAACAATCAAATTTACAATGGATCCAATTGTATCAAGCGATGTAATAGGATCACACTATGGATCAGTTGTAGATGGATTATCAACTAATGTATTAGATGTTGATGGAAAACAACTTGTAAAAGTAGTTGCATGGTATGATAACGAAATGGGTTACTCAACTCAAATGGTTAGAACAGCAAAATTTTTAATGCAAAAATAGTAAATTAATAATTAAGCCTGACAATCATCTTAGATTGTTAGGCTTTTTTCTTTTAAAAATTATCTTGAAGTGGTATAATAATAACGAATAGGAGAATGTTATGAAAAAAACTATTAGAGATTTTGATTTAAATAATAAAAAAGTTATTATTAGATGTGATTTTAATGTACCGATAAAAGAAGGAAAAATAATAGATGACAATAGAATAAAAGAGAGTTTAGCTACAATTAATTATGCTCTTGAGAATGGGGCTAAATTAATTCTTTTGTCTCATTTAGGACGTATCAAAGAAGAAACTGATAAAGAAAAAAATAGTCTAGCACCTGTTGCAATAAGATTAAGTGAACTTCTAAATAAAGAAGTTAAATTTTCTCATGTAACTCATGGAGAAGAATTAGAAAACTTAGTTAATAATCTTCAAAGTGGTGAGGTTTTACTAATGGAAAATACTCGTTATGAAGATGTACCTGGTAAAAAAGAAAGTGGAAATGATCCTGAACTTGGTGCGTACTGGGCATCACTTGGAGAAATATTTATAAATGATGCATTTGGAACTGCCCATAGAGCTCATGCATCAAATGTTGGAATAGCTTCTCATCTTCCAAGCGGACTTGGTTTCCTTGTAGAAAAAGAAGTAAATGCTTTAGAAGTATTAAAAGATAATAATCACCCATTTGTTGTAATACTTGGTGGAAGTAAAGTACAAGACAAAATTGGAGTAATAGAAAATCTTGTTACAAAAGCAGATAAAATAATGATAGGTGGAGGAATGGCCTATACATTTTTAAAAGCCAAAGGAATAAATATTGGAAAATCTATTTTAGATGAAGAAAATATAGATTTCTGTAAAAAAATATTAGAAAAGTATTCTGATAAGATTGTCTTACCAGTTGATAATGTTGTAACAGAAGAATACTCAAATGCTGTTCCATATAGAACAATACCTGTTGATCAAATAAATGAAAATGAAATGGGATTAGATATTGGAGAAGAAACAGTTAAATTATTCAGTGAAACATTAGAAAATGCAAAAATGGTATTTTGGAATGGACCACTTGGTGTATATGAGTTTTCTAACTTCACTAAAGGAACTGAAAAATTATTAGAAAAATTAGTTAATATAAATGCTATTACAATACTAGGTGGAGGAGATATTGTAGCAGCAGCTTCAAAACTAGGATATAAAGATAAAGTTAGTCATGCATCAACAGGTGGCGGTGTAACACTTGAATTCATGGAAGGAAAAGAATTACCTGGTGTAGTTTCAATTCAAGATAAGTAATGAAAAACACTAAAAGAAATACGATAGTCTTATTAATAATAATTGCAATAGTTTTATTCTTTATAATGAAAGATGACTTTAATGAGATTATTGATAACTTAATACTTGCCAACAAATGGTTAATATTATTAACAGTTGGACTAGTATTTATCTATTGGCTTTTAAGAGCCCTTTCGCTTTATCTAATAGTAAAAAGATATAAAAATAATATTAAATATTCTAAAATGTTTAATCAAATATTAATTACTCAATTTTTTAATGGAATAACTCCATTTGCAACTGGTGGAGAACCAATGCAAGTATACATGCTTACAAAAAGTGGAATTAGAGTTGCAAATGCAACAAATATTATCGTTCAAGAATTTATAATGTATCAAATAGCACTTGTATTGATAGGTGTTTTAGCACTTGGTCTTAACTTTGCATTTGATGTATGTATATTAAATCCAGTCCTAGAAAATTTGATAATAATTGGCTTCATAATAAACATAATAATTGGATTGTTCTTGTTATTTGTAAGCTTTTCAAAAAGATTTAGTTCTTTTGTAGTTAGGGTAGGACTTAAGTTTGGCTTTAAATTAAAGTTTATCAAGAATATAGAAAAATCAAGAGAATCATGGAATGAAAAATTAAAAGACTATCATGAAAGTGGAGATATGCTAAAGAAAAATAGAATCCTTTTTATTACATGTGTTATTATTAATTTTGTAGCCTTATTAATGTTTTATATAATTCCATATTTCATCTTTATAAGTTTAGGATATGAAGTAGGATTTATGCAAGTACTTGTATCATCTGCTTTCATATTAATAATTGGGAACTTTGTACCAATTCCAGGAGGAAGTGGTGGAATAGAATTTGGCTTTTTAGAATTCTTTAAACCATTTTGTCCAGTTGGTCCATTAAAATCTGCACTCATAATTTGGAGGAGTGTAACATACTTTTTAGGAATAATTTTAGGTGGTTGTGCTTTGGGATTTTTCAAAGGAGATGAAAATATATGAGAATAGGATTATTTACTGATACCTATCCACCATTTATAAACGGAGTATCAACAAGTGTCTACATGTTAAAAAAGGCGCTTGAAAGAAAAGGACATGAAGTATTTGTAGTAACAATAAATAATGAGAATTTACATTATAAATTTGATGAAGATAATACTGTTATAAGAATTCCAGGTCTTCCAATAGGAATATATGATTATCGCGTATCAACTGTATATCCAATTCGTGCAGTTAATATAATAAGAAAATGGAAACTTGATGTAATTCATTCTCACACAGAGTTTAGTGTTGGAACATTTGCAAGATTTATCGCAAGACAATTTAATATACCACTTGTTCACACATATCATACTTTGTATGAAGATTATATTTACTATATTACTAAAGGCTACTTTGATAAACCAAGTAAAAAAGTAGTTGAATACTTAACTCAATTTTACTGTGATAAAACTGCAAATGAACTTATTGTACCTACTAAAAAGATATATGACTTATTTAAAGAAAAATATAATGTTGAAAAAAATATTTATATAATTCCGACAGGTATTGAAATAGAAAGATTTTACACAGAAAATGTGGATAATGAAAAAGTAAAAGAAATAAAAAGAAGACTTAAAATAGAAAAAACTGATTTTGTAATTGT
Source organism: Bacilli bacterium (assembly GCA_017477845.1). GTDB lineage: Bacteria > Bacillota_I > Bacilli_A > RF39 > UBA660 > RUG13868. The sequence goes on along the minus strand of JAFUTR010000003.1, from coordinate 8,970 downwards.
TTTTGTGGGAAGAATTGCACAAGAAAAAAACATTGACCTCTTACTGAATGCACAAGCAAAAATTATGGAGAAAAAAGACAATGTTAAATTAATAATAATTGGTGATGGACCAGATGCAGATAATTACAAGAAAAAGTCTAGAAAACTTGAAATTAATAAAAATGTTAAGTTTGTAGGAAAAGTACCGTGGGAAGAAATACCTGCTTATTACAAAGTTGGTAATGTATTTGCTACAGCATCAAAGAGTGAAACTCAAGGACTTACTGTAATAGAAGCAATGGCAGCATCAGTCGCTCCAATATGTATAGAAGATGAAAGCTTCGTTGATACAGTAATTGATGGATTAAATGGAAGAATATTTAAAACTGAAGATGAATATGTAAATATAATATTAGAACTAATTAAAGATAAAAAACAATTAACTTTACTTCAAAACCAAGCACGATTAAATGCAGAAATGCATAGTTCAAAATACTACGGAGAGCGTGCACTTGATGTTTACAAACATGCAATTGAACATAAAAAATATGATAATTATGGTGTAATTGGAAAAATTGTTGAAAAAATAAAAAATAAGGAGGATAAAAATGAAACTCGTAGTAGGAAATCAAAAAGCGTATCTAAAAAGAGATGAAGTCCTAGACTTTATTGAAAAAACTAAAAATTACGATTGTAGTGAAACTATTATTTGTCCAAGTTCAGTATATTTAGATCTATATCTTGATAAATCAAACTATATAGTAGGAAGTCAGGATGTTGGAGAAAGACCACTTGGTGCTACAACAGGCGAAATTAGCGCAGATCAACTTAACTCAATTGGAGTAGCATATTCGCTTGTTGGTCATTCAGAAAGAAGAAAAAATCAGCATGAAACAGGCCCTATGCTTATAAACAAAATAAATAGATTATTTGAAAATGACATTACACCAATATTATGTATAGGAGAAACTCAAGAAGAAAAAGAACTTAACGTTACAAAAGATGTTATAGGAAAACAAATAATGGAAGTTTTTGATGGACTTGACCAAACAAAATTAGAAAAAATAATAATTGCTTATGAACCAATTTGGTCAATAGGTACAGGTCTAATTCCTACTAACGAAGAAATAGAAGATACTATCACATATATCAAAGACCTAATTGTAGATAAATATGATAAAAGAGTAGCAGTTCTATACGGAGGAAGCGTCAACAAAGGAAACATAGATGAACTAAATAAAATAGATTTGGTTGATGGATATCTTATTGGAGGAGCAAGTACAAAAGTAGAAGAATTCTTATATATAATGAGTAAATGTGAGTAAATAACTCACATTTTTATTTTTTTCGACAAAACTTTACATAACTGGATAAAGTTCGCTATATACTTTAGAAAACATATTTATTATAATAATAATGCGTAGAAAAAAGAAAGGATAAATATGGAAAACATTAAAGTGCTTGTAGTTGACGATAACAAGGAGTTAGTCAATATGATTGAGGAGTATTTTAGTGATCACGCAAATATCAATGTATGTTTAAAAGCTTATGATGGTAATGATGGGCTAAAATTGATTAAGGAGAATCAAAGTGATTACGACGTAGTAATTTTAGACTTAATAATGCCTAAAAAAGATGGAGTAGACGTACTAGAAGAAATGAGAAATCTTGGTATTTCAAAAAAAGTAATAGTGATTAGTTCTTATAACACAGATGAAATGATAAGAAAAGTAAGTGAATATGGAATTAGTTATTTTATGTTAAAACCTTTTGAATTATCTGATTTAGAAAAAAAAATAGAAAATTTATTTAATATTAATAGTAGTAATAAAGTATTAGATATTTTTCATAATAATATACAAATATCTGTTACAAAAATATTGCATGAACTTGGAGTGCCATCCCATATAAAAGGATATCAATATATAAGAGAAGGAATAATGCTTATATATGATAACCCTGACTTTATTGGAGGTATAACTAAAGAGTTGTATCCTGATATTGCAAGGACATTTCAAACAACAGTATCTCGTGTAGAACGTGCTATAAGACATGCAATCGAAGTAAGCTGGAATAGAGGGAACTGGGACCTTATGGAAGAAATTTTTGGGCACTCTGTTGATATAGACAAAGCAAAACCAACTAATTCAGAGTTTATTGTTACAGTTGCAGATAAATTAAGACTTGATTATTGCAAGAATGCGATAATATAAGTCTTTTTTTCTTGATTTTAGGCTCTTTTAAAACTATAATTAAAGTATGGGAAAAGAGTTGATAAATGTGGGTCAAAAAAATGAAAATAATTCAGTAAAAAACGTTGTTATAGCAATAATACTGATATATATTGTATCAATGGTTGTTATTAATTATAGAGGAGAAAATAATAACTATAATCATAATGAGTATAGAAGTGATACTTTTTCAATTATAACAACACCAGAAAATAAAGTTTTAGAAGAAACTATTAAAGAATATGCAAGTAGTAAAGACATCAAAGTAACTATCGAATATAAAGATAATCTTGAAATTGTTGATGCACTTAACTCTGGAGATAAATATGATGCAATTTGGACATCAAATTCAATATGGCTTGATATGCTAGACTCCTCTGTTAGAACAAGTAATTTAAAATCAACAAGTATTACGCCTATTGTTTTTGGTGTTAAAAAGAAAAAAGCAGAAGAATTAGGTTTGATAGGTAAAGATGTAACAATGAATGATTTACTAAATTTAATAAAAGATGGGAAACTATCATTTAGTATGGCTAATCCGGTTATGACAAATAGTGGAGCATCAGCTTATTTAAATATTCTTTCTACATTAGCAGGAAATCCAGAAGTTTTAAAAAGTGAGCATTTAAAAGATGAATCATTACAAGAAAAACTAAAAACATTTTTCAAAGGACTTGAAAGAACAGCAGGAGATGAAGACTTTTTAGAAGAATCATTTATTAATGGAAATTACGATGCAGCTGTTTCATATGAGTCATCAATTATAAGTATAAATAAAAAATTAGTTAATACTGGTAAGGAACCGTTGTATTTAATATATCCAGTGGATGGAGTTTCAATTTGTGACTCACCACTAGTATTTATGAATAATGGAGATGAAGAAAAAAAAGCAAACTTCTTAGAGTTCCAAGAATACATTTTAAGTACTGAAGGACAAAATATATTATCTTCTCTTGGAAGAAGAACTTGGTATGGCGGAGTAACTGATAAAGTTGATAAAACAGTATTTAATCCTGATTGGGGAATAGATACAACTAAATATATTTCCTCAGTTAAATATCCAAGCAAAGACGTAATTAAGGAAGCCTTACTTCTTTATCAAGAATTATTTAGAAAACCAGTGCATGTAGTGTTTTGCCTAGATTACTCAGGAAGTATGTATGGAGAAGGAATAGATTCACTTATTGATTCAATGGAATACATATTTGGAGAAGACGCAATTACAAATATGATTCAATTCTCATCAAGAGATAAAATTGATGTAGTACCATTTAGTACAACTGCAAATGAATATTGGAGCACTGATGATGGAACAAAGACAGATTCACTTTTAGAAAACATTAAAAATCATGATGTAAGAGGATCAACTGCTTTATATGATGCAGCAATAGTAGCACTTGATTTACTTAAAAATGAAACAGATGATTATAACTTATCAATTATTGTAATGACCGATGGAGAGGTTAATGTTGGATATTTCTATGAATTAAGAAATAAATACGAAAAAATAGGAAAAGATATACCAATATATTCTATAATGTTTGGATCTGCAAACGAAAAACAATTAAAAGAAATTGCTGATTTAACAAATGGAAAAGTATTTGACGGAAAAGAAGATTTAGTAAATGCATTCAAACTAGTAAGAGGATATAACTAAGGTGAAGAAATGAAGAATAAAGAAATAATATCAGGAGTAGTAGGAGCGTCATTCTTTGCTGCAGGCTATCTTGCCTTATCAGTAGCACTTCTTCCTTCACTTGCATTAGGTGCAGGAGCATATTTAGCAAGTGAACTTGTACTTACAGGAAAGAAAAAAGAAGAGATAATTACTGGTGAGTTATCACTTAAAGATAAAATAAAAAATGCAAGACTAGAAAATAAACACATCAAAGAAATGAAGGAAGAAATAGATAGTATTGAGGTAAAACAACATTTAGAAGATATTTATAAAACGACAAATAAAATACTAAACACAATTGAAAAAAATAATTTATCAAATAGAACAACAAATAAATTTTTAGACTATTATTTACCAGTTTGTGTTAATATAATAGATAGATATGACGAAATTGAAAACCAAGAACTTACATCAAAAGATAGTAAAAAATTCATGAAAAATAGTATTAGCATGATTGATGAAACAAAGAAAGCTTTTCAAAAAGTATTAGATAGTCTATATCAAAATGATATCGAAAACAATGAAGCAGAAATGAAAGTATTCAATCAAATGTTAAAAGCAGATGGTTATAATGATGATGAATTAGAAGTGGATGGTGATAAAGATGAATAAAAAACAGATTATTGGGATAGCTATATTTTTAATTCTAATTGGAGCAATTGTTGGAATAAAAGCTCTAAACAATAAAGAAGAAAGTACTAAAGGTCTTACTACTATTTATGTTGCAACAGGTGGAGGAAAAGAAGATTTTATACAAGATGAAGATGTTGTAAGAATATTAAAAGATAAATACAAATTAAATGTAGTATATGACACATGGAGCAATGGTAAAACTGTTCTATGGCCACTTATAAGAGAAAAAGTGTCGCTTGGAAATCAAAGTATTATTGATAGAATATCAAATGGAGAAGAATTCTCAATTAACTCTCAAGAAGTATCTAAGTATGATGCCCTATTTACATCAGATCAAAGATTCTACGATTATTACAAATTATATCCAAATAAAGAAAAAAACGAAGCAGATAGATATACTGTTTTATCAGGAGGATTAACATTAAATACTCCGATAGTAATCTATAGTTGGAAAGAAGTAGTAGATTCCTTAATTAATGAAAATATAGTAACAGAAAAAGAAGGAGTATACTATATTACAGATATGAATAAGTTAATGAATTATATACTTCAAGGTAAAAAATGGAGTGATATTGGATTGACAGAGTTATATGGAACAATTAATATAGCGTCAACTGATCCGGTTTCATCTTCTCCTGGAGCTACTTACTATGGACTTCTTTTATCAGTATTATCAGGAGGAGAAGTAACTTCTGATAATATTGAAGCAAACTTACCAAAACTAAAAGAATTCTATATCAAATCAGGATATATGAATAACACGCCAGCAGATTTATTTGAAAGATATTTAAAAACAGGTATGGGTGGAGAACCAATGATAGTTGATTATGAAAAAAGTATAATTGACTTTGCAAATTCAAACCCAAATGGATTTAAACAAGTAAAAGATAACATAAGAATTTTATATCCATCACCTACAATATGGAATAGTCATTGTTATGCTGCATTTACTGAAAATGGAAAACTACTACTTCAAGCATTTGATGATGAAGAAATTCAAAAGATTGCTTGGGAAAGATATGGATTTAGAACTGGTATTACAGGTGGATCTTATGATGTATCAAGCTTTGGTGTTTCAGTTCCACAAACAATAACAAGTACAGTATCATCTTTAAAAATGGATGTATATGATAAATTAATAGAATATTTGAAAGGAAACTAATAAAATGGAATTAAAAGTAGAAAAAAAAGAAGATAAAAAATTAGAAGAATTTGTTGAACAAAACGGAGGAGCATCAGAAGAGAAGATTGAATCATCCCTAAATTATGATAATCTTTCAAAAGAAGAAAAAGAAGCAATTGATAAATTTAATAAAGAAATTGATGTAAATGATCAAACCCAAATATTACAGTTTGGAAGTGCAGCACAAGAAAAAGTTTCTAAGTTTAGTGACTCAGTATTAGAAAAAGTAAGAAATAAAGATACAGGAGAAGTTGGAGAAGAATTAAGCAAATTAGTAGCAGAAATTAAGTCATTTGATAATGCTGTAGATGCTTCACAAAAATCAAATTTATTTACTAAACTATTTTCAAGTGCAAAAAAAGAAATCGATAAATTAATTGCAAAATATAACAAAGTTGAAAACAATATCAATACAATTGAAAAAGGCCTTGAAAATGATAAGTTATTAATGCTTAAAGATATCAACATCTATGATACAATGTATCAAAAAAATCTTGAGTATTTTAAAGAAATATCATTATATATTATTGCAGGAGAAAAGAAAAAAGAAGAACTTAATGAAGAACTAGAAAAATTAAGAGAGAAAGCTCAAAAATCTCAAGAACAATTAGATGCTCAAAAAGTTCAAGATATGGAAAATATTATTAATAGATTTGAAAAAAAACTATATGATTTAAAAACTACAAGAGTTATCTCTCTTCAAATGGCCCCACAAATAAGATTATTACAAAATAATGAAGCTGAACTTGTTGAAAAAATTCAAAGTTCTATTACAAATACAATTCCACTATGGAAAAACCAAATGGTTCTAGCACTTGGTATTAACAATGCAAAAACAGCGCTTAAACATCAACAGGAAGTATCAAAAATTACTAACGAAATGCTAGTTAAAAACAGTGAGACATTAAAACAAGGATCTATTTCTATTGCAGAAGAAAGCGAAAAAGCTATTGTTGATGTAGAAACACTTAAGAAAACTAACCAAAACATCATTGAAACTCTTGATAAAGTAATTGAAATCCATAAACAAGGAAGAATTAAACGTGAAGAAAGCGAAAAAGAACTTGCAAACATTGAAAAAGAATTAAAAGATAAAATGCTAGAGATTAAAATTAGCAAGAAGGATGAATTTTAATCCTTCTTTTTAATATTGGAGGTAACTATGAATGATGATTTAAGAAGAATGTACGATGATTTTTTTGGTACACCACTTGATATAGCAAAAGAAAAAGAAATAACTGAAGAAATTAATAATGAAAGTGAAATAGATATTGATTCAATATTATTAGATGAAGATTCATTAAAATTATTGAAAAAAATAGTTGAATATATGAAAAGATACAATGATGGTCTTATAAAAAACTATATTACATTTAATATAATGTTGAATACAGATAATCAAGAAACAATTGATACTGTTATTAAAATACTTACAAAACAAGATAGATATTTAAATAATAATAAAACATCAAAACTATCTCTTTATAATTTAGAAAAAAATACTAATATAAACGAATTATATAAAAATGGAATAGTAATATTATCAAACTTACAAGCTTTTGAAATGAAAGACGTTGAGGAAAAAAATTTATTCTTATATAATTTTAAGAACAATTTAAGTGGAAAAAGTATTACGATACTGACAGATACTGTTAATAACATTAATTCTTTTTTAACTTATGACAATGATTTACTAAATAGATATTTTACTTTTAGATTAAATGGTATTAATCCAGGAGTACAAGATGTTTATAATGAAGTTTTAAATAAAGTAGAATTAAATGAAGAAAATAATATTAAGTTATTAGATTATATTAAAGAAACATATAAACATAATACTAATTATACATCCTATAGAGATAAATTAATTGAATATATATCATTTAATGATGAAATACCAACTATTACTAAAACAAAAACGAATGAAGAAATATTTGAAGAATTAAATGAATTAATAGGATTAGAAGACGTTAAAAATTCATTAAAAGATTTAGTAAACTTAATTTCTTTAAAAGATAAAACAAAGGATTCGTTAAAAATTAAAGATATAAATTTACATATGGTATTTTTAGGAAATCCAGGTACAGGAAAAACAACAGTTGCAAGACTTCTTTCTGGAATACTTTACAATCTTGGTTATATAAAGGAAGATAAGTTAATTGAAGTATCATCAAAAGACTTAGTAGCAGAGTATGTCGGACAAACTGCTCCCAAAACTAATGCAGTTATTGAAAGAGCAAAGGGTGGAATACTATTTATAGACGAAGCATATGCTCTTGCAAGTGACAATAATTCATATAATGATGAGGCTATAGCAACTTTGATTAAAGCTATGGAAGATAATCGTGATAATTTAGTTGTAATATTTGCAGGTTACACAAAAGAAATGAATAAATTTTTAGATTCTAATTCGGGAATAGTATCTCGTGTTGGATATACACTAAACTTCAAGGACTATACATCAGATGAACTATTAGCAATATTTAAACAGATGATAAGAAAAGCAGGATTTAAAATAACTGATGGAGCGCTAGAAAAAGCTAAGAATATTATAAATGATAATTTAAATACTAAGAATTTTGGAAATGCAAGATTTGTTAGAAATATGTATGAGAAAACAGTTGTTAAACATGCAACAAATACAAAAGATAAGAAAAGAAAAGATAAACTTGTTACAATTGTTGAAGATGATATTAATATTGACAATCTAATAGTAAATCAATAAAAAAGTTAAAAAACTTTACTTTTAATGAGTAAAGTTTTTTCTTCTTTTAAATAATTCTAAAAAAGAATAATTAAAATTCAAAAATAATTACTTCTAAATTAATTAAAACCTTGATTTGTCAAAAATTTTTATATGTGTTAAGGTGTATTTGGAGATGAAAATATAAGAATTTTAAAACTAACAAACTAAGAGATGCTAAAGAAGAAGGAAAAAAAGAAGGACTAGAAGAAGGGAAAAGAAACATCGCTAAGAATTTATTAAAACTAAAAATAAAAGAAGAGGATATACTTGTAGCAACAGGATTATCCCGTGAAGAACTAGAAAAACTAAAATAGTTCTTTTTTAATGAATAAATTGACACAAAAAGTTAAATACTATAGAATTATAAGTAGAATAAAGGAGTGTAATAATGAAAAATAAGAAGAATTTATTATTAATTGTAGGAATTATACTTCTAGGAGTGGGAGGAACTCTTGCATACTACAGAAGTACTTCAACTTTTGATAACCAGTTTAATACATCTAGTTATAAAACAGTAGCA
>JAFUTR010000002.1 GCA_017477845.1 Bacilli bacterium | reverse complement strand
TCCATCTTTAAGTCTCATAAATACTGTTTTATTAAGAGTTGTGTAATCAGTAGTCGTAGTAGAGTTTTCAGGATCTCCATAAGCATAACTTGCATTAGATACATTAATAGGTGGAGCATCTACAATATATGGATTAGCCATACTTCCGTCACCTGAAACGTATTCTATATTGGGCGCTAATGAAACTGCTGGGCGAACACTTACGGTAAGGCTTACATCAGGCATCTGGTTGCCAGAATAATATACAATTGCATTATGTGACATACTGGTAAAATACAATGGAGATATTTCCCAATAATTGTCACCAGTAGTCCTCAAATTATTATTTTCAAGCAATCGCATCTCTGGTGCACTCATTAATCCTACTTTATATGTTAACTTTGCTTTATTATTACTCACACTAAATCGATCCGTAATATTTGAACAGCTTAAATTTGTTGTATTTGTACTTTCCTTAAAATTTATAGTAGTTGAAAGATCCCCGCTATTTGGATTCCATCCATTTGTTTCTGCATTGATTATATTTCTATCATTGCAAAATATTGTATCTTCTAAATATTCATCATATGGAAGCATATTCATCTCGTACCACGCATCAATACTACCTTTAATTGTAGAATTATATTTATTTACATCATCATTATATAACATTTCATTTAATGCATCATCTACTTCTTTCCCATTTTCAAGTAGTATGTAATACATTGTTGTTCCAAATAAATAATATACATATCCAACTTGTGAACATACTTTTAATCCATTATCTACACACATATAATGATGTGTTGATAAGTTTGTCGTATTGTTATAATTTTCTATTTCTATTGGATCTACAAGCGTATAATTTGTTCCATCCCATGTTACACTACTTCCCCAATAGTGATTTGGAACATATTTATATCCTGTTGCATTATATGCTGTTATCATTCTTAAGTTTGTTTCTGTACATGTATTGCTGGTATCACCACATGTATACTTATAATCACTATAATTTGCTCTATTACCTATTAATTCATCTTTTCCTAATGTAAGTGTATCTGTTAGATTTGTTCCATTCCTTCCTTTTGCAATTAATATCTTTTCACTTGCATTTAAATATGTATAATATGTTCTTGTTGTAGTGGTTAAATATCTTGGACTTGTGCATGTCGTAGTTAAATCCCCACATGTATATTTATTTAAATAATTAGCATAATTTGTGAACCAATCATCTACTGATATTCTTGTTGGATTATTTATAGTATAAGTATTATTTCCATTATCAGTAATAGAATCTCCTATCATTATATCAAAATCACTTTTCTGTTTTTTAGTTGATAATCTTACATAATAGTAACTTGTTACACTGTTTAATCCTACTATATAATATGGGTCTGTTCCTGATACTGTTGTTGCACTTCTAAATGTGTAATATCCACTATAATCTGTTTCTGGTATTTCACTTCCAAGTATTGGATCTATTAGTTCATATGTACTTCCTGTAAAGTTTATTGCTTTTGAATATTTATATGTTGTGGCCATTGAAGTATTAAAAAATAATGTTTGAGTAGTTGTAAAATTTTGAGTTGTGGTACTTGCATAAAGCAAATTATTATATACATCATTATACATGTATCCCACCATGGCAAGAGAGTGAGAATTTGCATTAAAAGGGCTCCAACCTATAGATTTATGATAAACATTTTTAACTGTAAAACTTGATGTATATGCAGTAGTTGAACTACTATATCCATTTACTTGATATAGTGTTGTACAAGTATCATTTGCTGTGGCACATGTATATTTTCCTAATATAGTCTTATAAGTAGAATCACTCCATCTTACTGTAGTCTTTATTCCAGTTAATGTAAATGTACTATTTGTTTTATCATAAGTGTAACTCGTTCCATAGATATAATCTCCATTTAAGTTCTTTGTAGATCCATTCGCCCCATCTGGCACCTTATGAATAGTCCTTGAAGATAAACATTGATTATTAACTGCTTCACCATTATAAAGTAATTTTACTCCTCCTGTGTCTGTTGTTCTTATTATCTGCCAACATTGATTAGCAAAAATTACATTATTTTTATCAAGTATTTCATTTGTTAATGTATTTCCACTACCAGTAGGTGCATACCAATGATATATTGCTTTATCTCCCACTCCTGCCATACTATCTTGATGAGCACCAGTATATTCTTTTGCATACGTTCCAATACTTGCTTCATGAGCTAGAACGTTATATAAAGTGGGTATTCCAGGAATTAAAACATCGCTATTAATATTTAAAGAGTAGATAAAGCAGAATAACCAATGCTTATAAAAGGAATAAATATCATAAGTAAAAGAAGCATCATTTGTTTATATTTTCTTTTTATGCTTTTATTCATAAATACTCCCTTCTATCATTAGATTATTTTATAATATAATAATAGCATTAAATAGGCATTTTATACAACAAAATAATTCAAAAATATAATATAAAAAGATGTTCTATTTCGAACATCTATTTTATGTGCTTTAGTCTTACATCTTTTTCTTTTTAAACTTGAATTTACTTTTTTAATTCACGTAAAATAAATTATTTTTTATTAATAAGAAATTCTGGTAATGAATCTACTTTCTTTTTTCCTTCAATGATATCATAAATTAAATTAATAATTGGAATTCTAACTCTTTTATTTTTTAATAATTTATATATTGATTGGATTGTATATAATCCTTCTATTGTTGTTGTAGATACATATGCTTCTACTTCACTTTTTGGAGCTTTTGATCCTAAAAGTCTTCCGTATGAAAAGTTTCTTGATTTTTTACTTGTTGCAGTTAAAAGTAAATCTCCAAATCCTGCATAAGATAATATTGTTTTTCTATCTCCACCAAGTTTACTTATCAATTCTTTTATATCATGTAGTGACTCTACTATAAACATTGCCTGAGTTGATTCAGGATAACCCATTCCATCAAGCATTCCTGCTGCTATTGCAATTACATTTTTTATTGATCCACAGATTTCTACTCCTATAACATCTCTTGATTCTCTTATCTTTATTGAGTCACTTTCTAATGCTTTTCTTACAACTAATCTTGTTTTTTTATTTCCACTTGCCATAGTTAAACCAATTGGACAATTAGTTACCATGTCAACTGCAAAAGATGGTCCTGAAATAACCCCATATTTTTTCGTTTTTACATGACGTTTAAAAATATCTCCTACAAAAAGGCAACTATTTCTTTCAATTCCTTTACTAGCAAGTAATACATATTGATTATCTTGATAATATTTCCCTATTTCAAAACTTACATCATCAACAAAACCTGCAGGAACTGCAATTACAATTAATTCTTTATCTTTAATTGTTTCTTCAATATCATTTGATATAGTAATATCATCTGGGATTTTTACTCCAGGAAGAACTTTTTTGTTTTCTCTTTCATTTATAATTCTTTCTTTTTCTTCCTCAAATTTAGTCCACATACTAATTTTATTGTTATTTTTATGAAACATTAATGCTAGTGCTATTCCATATGCTCCTGTTCCAATAATTGCTATATTCATAAATCACCTATACACTTAAATTATGATATACATTTTGTACATCATCTATATCTTCAAGCATTTCTACTAGTTCAATTACTTTTTCACTTGTTTCTTCGTCAAGTTCAATATAATTATTTGGAACAAAAGTAATTTCACTTGTGATAAATTCTTTTACTCCAATTTGTTCTAAAGCATCTTTTACTTTTAAGAAATCTTCTGTAGTTGTATATATTTCATATGAATCATCATTTACTACAACGTCAATAGCACCACTATCTAATGATGTCATCATAACTGTATCTTCATCTATACTCTTATCAATTACAATGACTCCTTTTCTTTCAAATAAATAAGATACACTTCCGTCAGTTCCTAAATTTCCACCTTTTTTAGTAAGGGTGCTTCGTACAAGCATAGCTGTCCTATTTCTGTTATCTGTCAAACAGTCAATCATAAGTGCTACTCCACCACTTGCATATCCTTCATATCTTATTGATTCATAATCTTCTCCACCAGCTCCTCCTACAGCTTTTTCAATAGCTTTTTCAATATTGTCTTTTGGCATATTATTGCTTCTTGCTTTTTCAATAACTGCACGAAGGCTTGGATTTGCATCAGGATCTCCATTAGTTCCTTTTGCTGCTATATATATTTCTTTTGCTATTTTTTGAAATATTTTCCCACGTTGTGCATCTAATTCACCTTTTTTTCTATGAATTGTTGCCCATTTTGAATGTCCACTCATATTTGCACCTTCCTTTTTTTCACAAGATTAGTATAACAAAAAAAATGTTCTTAGTACATTATTTTTTAGTTTATTCTATTTTTTATTTATTAAATAATAAAAAACTGACTTTAAAATAATTAAAGTCAGAAAATATTTTTTATTTTAATGAAATTGATTTAATATATTTTTTTACTGCATTTGGTTTTAAATATTTTGCAGTTTCATTTAAATCTTTATCCAAATCAGCAAACTCATCATTGTTAAAATACATTACATTTTTTTCTACAAGATTATTAAAATTGTTCTCAATTTTTTTTAATCTACTATATTCATTATTATTTTTTAAAGTCTTTACTGGATGAAGTATCTTATATATAATTTTTTCATTAAACTTAAAGTTGCTTACTTTAGTTATTTTTTTATATAATTCATCAGTAAACTCAATTACTTCTTCATCATTTCTAATATTATCTTTACTAACTTCATCATAATACTTTATTAGTTCATATGTTGTCTTATTCATAACCATCATCCCCATTTGACAATATATTATACATTATATTTATTGATTTGTCCAATAAATTCTTGTTGTAACTCTTCTAATTTTTCTTTAGAATTAGCTTCAAATCTTGCTGTTATGTTAGGTCCTGTATTACTACATCTTACAAGTGCCCATCCATAATCGAATGTTACTCTTACTCCATCTATATCATTTATATTATAATTATTATTTTTACAATATTCCTTTATTTTATCAACTATTCCAAATTTCTTATCATCACTGGATGGGAACTTTAACTCTTCGGTTGAATAGTATTTATTAATTCCTTCAAGTAATTCACTAGTTTTCTTATTTGTTTTAGATAAAATTTCTAATAATCTTAGTCCAGCATAAAGTCCTGAATCAAAGCAAGGCCATTTGTCATTAAAATAAACATGTCCAGATAACTCTCCTCCAAATGGAAGGTTGTCATCTTTTACTTTAGCCTTTGTATAAGAGTTTCCTGTTCTATAACATATTCCTTTTGCTCCTAGTTTTTCTATTTCATCTGTTAGTGATTTGGAGCATTTAACGTCATATAAGAATTCTTTCTTTGCTACTTTATTAATAATATCTCTAATGATTATTATCATATACTTATCGGTTGCTACGTAATTACCTAATTCATCCACTACTCCTAGTCTATCTCCATCACCATCAAAGCCAATTCCAAGGTCAGCATTCGTTTCTAATACTCTTTTTTTCAAAGCTTCAAGATTTTTTTCAACACATGGATCTGGGTGATGATTAGGAAAAGATGGGTCACTATCTCCAAATAAAACATCAACGTCGATTGGAAACATTTTATATAGTTCTTCTGCTATACATGATGTTGTTCCATTTCCTAAATCTATAACAACTTTTACACGTCTATTTCCAAAATCTAATGATTTTTTGAACAATTCTAAATATTCTTCTCTTATGTTATAAAAAGATAATTTTCCTTCTCCTGAATCAAAATCTCCTTGAAAAGTAAAATCTCTAAATTCTTCTATCATCTCTCCACGAGCATTTCCTCTTTCATCAAAAGCAAATTTGAATCCATTATCATCTTTTGGATTATGACTTGCTGTTACCATTATTCCTGTTGGATTGTTTAATTTGATACAAGCATAATAGTACATTGGAGTTGTAACAAGTCCTAAATCTATTACATTTACACCTGTTGATAGTATTCCATCTATTAGTGATTCTGCAAGTTCATCTGACGAATATCTATTATCACGTCCAACAACTGCAGTCATGTGACCTAGTCTTCTTACATATGTTCCAAAACTTTTACCAATGATATTTGCTACTTCTTTGTTTAAATCAGTTGGGTATACTCCTCTTATATCATATCCTCTAAAAATATATTTATTCAACTTTTTTTCTGGTATCAACATATACTAGCTCCTTCTTTGTTTCAGAATCTGAGATGCATGAATAATTAATTCCTCTTAACGTTTGTTCTTCTACTCCTAAATTTCCTGAATATTTTCTTAGTTCATCAATGTTTTTTAAGTCCATATTGTTTTCAAAATCCAATGTATAAGTTACTTTATTTTCATTTTCTTCTTTTGTTAATCCTTTATGATTAATAGTATCTAGTTCTTCTATATCATCAAATGTGTAATCATCATTTGACCTCTTGTATGTAAAGTTAATAGTTGCTTTTTCATTTGAACCATCTCGATAATTGATTATTATTGATGATGATAGCTCATTTCCTTCTTTTATTATTGTTCTATAGCACTTTAATTCTACATAAGCAATATCCATCTCTATTTCTGTTATTGGTTTTGGAATAAGTATTCTTAATCCAAAAGGGAGAATCATTAAAATAATGGTAATTGCTATTACAAAATAACAAATAATATCCGTTTTAGTTACTTTCTTAATTCCACTTCTTATTATTTCATCTTCTGTTGCTACTGTAACATCTATTTTATCAAAATCAGGTAAAATCTTTTTTTCTTTTTTTGGCTTCTTTTCTTTTCCTTTTCCCTTATTATCTTCAACTTTTACTTCTTCTTTTTTTTCATCCATAATTATTCCCTCTATTCTAGAAATAATATATCATATATTAGAAAAAAAATCTATAAATAATAAAGTGTCCAATTTCATTTTTGAAATTAGACACTATTTTTTTATTTATTATATTCTTTAAGAAGTTCTATTACTTTTCTTATTTCAAGGTCATACTTAACCATATCTTTTCCACCAAATGCATTTAAGAAATCATTCTTTTTCATTTGATACTTTTTAGCCATTTCATCAACTTCTTTTTCTACTTCATCGTCTTTTACTTCAACTTTTTCAAGTCCAAGAATTTCTTCAAGCATTAATCTATATAGTACATGACTATATGCTTCTTTTTCCATTTGTGCTCTTAAATCTTTTTCTTGTGTTTTAGTAAATGCATAATACATTTCTAAGTTAATTCCTTGCATTTTTAATTGTTCTTCATATCTATTAAGCATTCTATCTATTTCTTCTTCAACCATTTCTTCTGGAATATCAACTTCTACATTTTTAGAAACAGCTTCAAGTAATTTTTCTACATAGACATTTTCTGCTTCCATTTCTTTTGCTTCTTTTATCTCTTCTTCGATATGTTTTTCTAATTTTTCTTTAGAATCAACACCTTCAATGCCAAGGTCTTCAAATAATTCTTTATCAAACTTTCTTTCAAGCTTTTCTTTTATATCATTTACTTTTACTTTGAATATAACATCTTTTCCTTTAAGATCTTCAGCATGATAATCTTTAGGAAATGTTACATTGATATCTTTTTCTTCATTTAATTTCATTCCAATTATTTGCTCTTCAAATCCTGGAATAAATGTATTACTTCCTATTTCAAGTTCGTAGTTTTCACTTTTTCCACCATCAAATGCTTTTCCATCTTTAAATCCTTCAAAATCAATTACTGCTATATTTCCTTTTTCAACTTTTCCTTCTTTTGATTTTGTTTCAGTGTATCTTTCAAGAATATGACCTAGTTCATGTTCTATTTCTTCTTTTTTAACTTCAACTTTTTCTGGTTTAACTTTTAATCCTTTATATTTTTTTACAGTTACTTCAGGTTTAGTAATAATTTTGAATGTAAATTCTATTTTTTTATCATCAACATCTTTTATATCAACACTAGGTTGCACAACTGGAACTAGTTTAGATTCATCTAAAGCTTTTTGATATGCAGTGTTAACTACTTCATCACTTGCTCTTAAATATAAACTTTCTTTTCCAAATTTTTTTTCATATATATCTCTTGGAACTTTTCCTTTTCTAAATCCTGCTACTTCTGCA
This sequence comes from Bacilli bacterium, assembly GCA_017477845.1. Lineage (GTDB taxonomy): Bacteria > Bacillota_I > Bacilli_A > RF39 > UBA660 > RUG13868. Next base: position 34,028 of record JAFUTR010000002.1, on the reverse strand, counting down.
GTTTTTACTTTTTCTTTAAATGCAACATCAAGAGCATCTGTCCATTCTTTTCCTTCTATTTTAATTACTACTTCATGAGTATTCTTTTTATTTGCCATAAATACCTCCACATTTCTTCTATATTATATACTATCAATTTATTTTAAACAAGAAAAAAATAGCAAAGAGCTATTTAATTTCAGTTATTTCTATTTTATAAACTCCATTTGGGCTTTCAACTTCAACTATATCTCCAACTTTTCTATTTAAAAGTGCTTTTGCAATTGGAGATTCATTTGAAATCTTGCTCATAAATGGATCTGCTTCTTGACTTCCAACTATTTTATATTCATCTTCTTCATCATCATCGATATATTTAATATTAACAGTTGATCCAAGTCCTACTACATCTGTTGATTTTTTTTCAATGATTTCGTAGTTTTCTAGCATTTTTTCTATTTTCTTTATTCTTCCTTCTAATTCAGCTTGATCATTTTTTGCAGCATCGTAGTCTGCATTTTCTGATAAATCTCCTAAAGCTCTTGCTTCTTTAATAGCTTTTAAATTGGCTGGGCGCTTAACATTTATCAATTCATCTAATTCATCTTGAAGTTCTTTAAGTCCTTCTTTTGTTAGTAATGTCTTTTTTTCTTTCATGTGACAACACCTCTTTTTCAATAGACATAATATTACCACAAAAAACTATTTCTGTCAACTATAATTAGTTAACACTCTTTTAATTGAGAAATAAAGAAATCATCAGTCATTCCTGCTATAAAATCTATTACTATTTGTTTATTATTTGTGTTATTTAGGTAATTAATATCCATATTCTTTAAATATAATTTATAAATTTTACTTTTTTCTTTATTTTCATTTAAATCATTTAAAAGAGTATAATAAAGTTTATTAAAACTTTCTTTATAATATGCCAATTCACTTCTAGTATTCGCATTATCATAGATATTTTTATAATTAAATTTTAATAGGTTGTTGATAGCAGAATAAACTTCGTCACTAAGTACTATTTTATTTTTTCCATAACTATTTTTGACTATATCTAAAACAATGTTATTTACAATTTCCTTATTGTTATTTCCAAGTACTTTTACAATTTTCTCAGGTATATCTTCTCTTTTGATAACATCTAACATAATAGCATCTTCTATATCACGCCCAATGTAGGCAATAATATCTGATATTCTTACTATACATCCCTCAAGAGTCATTGGTCTTATTTTATTGGCATACAACTGGCTCTTACATGAGTTTTCAAAGTCATTTAGAAACTCTTCTTTAGTCTTTTTTACTGGAATATATTCTTTTTCTAATACTTCTCCATTATGACACATCATTCCATCAAGAACTTGTATTGTTAAATTATCTCCTTTTCCATTATTTGATATATACATAAAATTTCGTACACTTTGTAAATTATGCATAAAAGGAATATTTAACTCTTTCATTGATATTTCATTCAATATTTTTTCACCAGTATGACCTAGTGGGGTATGTCCAATATCATGTCCTAATCCAATTGCTTCAATTAAATCTTCATTTAAATTTAAGAATCTCCCAATTGTTCTTGCAATTTTACTAACTAATTGGACATGTACCATTCTTTTAGTTATATGATCATTATTTTCAAAAGAAAACACTTGAGTCTTATCCATATAACGAGTATATGCTCTGCTATGAATTATAGTGTCAGTATCATGAAAAAATGAAGGGCGTAAATCTTCTTTTTTAGGAAAAAGTCTTTCTGCATCACTACTTTTAGTAGCAAATTTTTCTAAATTGTTTTCTTTTTCAATTAAATTTTTTTCAATAGTCTTTAATATATCCATTACTTCACCTTTACTCTCATCATTGAATCTTTACATATAGGATAATCTATTTTCATTTTTAATATTTCTTCTGGATGTCTTGCTACATCAATTGGGTTCATAAATTCATCAAATAAATTATCTACTTTAAAAGAGAATGTTTCTCCACTAGGTGTAAATATTTCTACTTCATCTCCAACTTTAAAATAATTTCTCTCAGTAAGAGTTGCAATTTTTTCTTTTTCATCATAATCAAGTACAAGTGCTAAAAAGTCTTGATTAGATAGTTCTTGTCTTCCTGTGTAATATTGGTCAGTATAATCTGCTTCTTTTAAGTAATAATGAGTACTAGTTTCACGATTAGCAACTCTTGATAGTATTTTTTCTTGTTTATTTATTAACTCTTCTGTGAGTGTATTATTATAATATGCATCTATTAATTTTCTATATGAAGATAAAACAGTTGCAAGATAATAAGGAGATCTCATTCTTCCTTCTACTTTAAGAGATTTTACTTGGGCACTTATTAATTTATCAAGTATACTTGCCATATTTAAATCTTTTGTTGCCATAGTAAATTTTGTTTTGCTATCTTCTATATCGAATGCAAATCTGCATATCTGTGCACAGCCACCTCTATTGGAATCTCTATTTGTAAAATAATTAGAAAGAGTACATCTACCACTATAGAAAGTGCACATTGCTCCATGAATAAATACTTCTAAATCTATTTTTGTTTCATCATATATTTCTTTTATTTCTTTTATAGATACTTCTCGTGCTAATACAACTCGATCTACACCTTCATCCTTCCAATATTTAACACTTTCTTTATTTGTAGTAGATCCTTGAGTACTTAAGTGTACTTCAACATTAAAATTCTCTTTTATATATTTAATAATAAATGGATCACTTACAATAAAAGCATCAATTCCAGCGTCTACTACTTCTTTTATAAATGAATAAACATTATCCAAGTCTTCATTATGAAAAACTATGTTCAAAGTTAAATATACTTTTTTGTTTAATTTATGGGCAAAATCACAAGCTTCTTTAATTTCTTCTATTGAAAAGTTATTAGCATTTGCTCTTAAACTATATTCTTGCCCTCCAATATATACAGCATCAGCACCATATAATAAAGAAATCTTTAACCTTTCTAAATCACCACTAGGTGCTAAAAGTTCAACACGTCTATCCATTTTTCTTCACCTTATAAATAGTTTTCTTAAAAAAGAAACCTCTATTTGTTCCTGCAAGTTTATCTATTTCTTCGATATATTTTTTATCTTTTGTATCTATTAATTTTTTAAATAAGTTTAGTGATTTCTTAAATAGTTCTTGGTCTATTAAGTTATCATTTAATATTACATAATCAACAGAAGTATCAGGTATTATCACACTTCCATTTAATAGTTTTCCATAATATAAAGCGTTTCCATTTTCTTCTTCTGTTACTATATAATCTTCATTATTATTTTTTATTGTATAAATATTTTTTTCTTTTTCTTTTTTTATAGACTTAAAGAAGTTATTTAATAAATGTCTTCTAGTGTATCCCATTATAGGATAACCAAAAACATTTAAGAATAGTTTCATATTAGTTTTAGCTTTTATTTCATTAACCTCATCAAGTGTTATTTCTCCAGCTAGTACTCCAAATTCACATCCTTTTTCATAGTAATAATTACAAGTATTATAATTTGTAACCATATGAGTTTGATTCCATACCAAAGGAACACTTAGTTTTAGTTTTCTTTTTAATGATAATATAGCCATATCATAGAATAAAATCCCATCTATTTTTATTCTATCAAGCTCAATTAGTGCTTCTTCTAATGATACTAATTCACTATTAAAGATATTTTTGTTTATTGCAATAAATAACTCTCCATCATATTCTTTTCTTAGTTTTTTAATACTTTCTAAAGTTAATTCATTATTATAGCCACTTGAAAAGTTTTTTAAGCCAAAAATAAAGGCTTCTGCCCCTATTTTTTTATATTTGTTAATATTATTAATGTTATTTGTTATAACAGTAATTTTCATAATCATCCTTCTTTTCTTTGAGTAACTGATATTCCGTCACCTTTATCATAAAAAGTTGTTATATAATTAGGATTTGTTTTTAAGTATTCTATATATGCTTTTATTTTTCTAACAAGTCCTCTTAAGTTTCTACTTTTTATTTCACTTTCATCTTTTTCTACATATCCATGAAAAGAAATATTATCAGTTATTATATATCCACCTTCATCAAGATTTCTTTCAAAATGTTCGAAAAAGTTTATATTTTGTCCTTTTGCACCATCTAAAAATATTAAATCAAATTTTTCATGAAGGTTTACATCCAAGGCATCTTTAAATAATAGAGTTATTCTATCTTCAAGTCCAAACTTTTTAACATTTTTTAATGCTTCTAAGTAACGTTGTTCATCACGCTCTATTGTTACAACTTTTAATTTTGGATGAGCAAGTGCCATCATTATCGCAGAATAGCCTATTGCTGTTCCTACTTCAAGAACTCTAGTTGTTTGATTTTTTAATATGAAAGTTGTTAAGAAATCAATTCCTTCATCTTGCATTATAGGGACATCATTTATTCTAGCATATTCTTTTATTTCTTTTATCATTGTATAATTTGACATAATAATCTCTTTTCTTTTTATAGTCCACCATTTACACTTTGTAAATTAGACTTTTTCTTTAAGAAGTCGTTATAGTTTTCAAAAAAGAAAGTCTCACCTGTTTTAATATTTGCTAAAAAGTAAATATAATCTGTTTTACTTGGATTGACAGCTGATTCTATTGCTTCTTTTGAAACTGTTCCAATTGGTCCAGGTGGTAGTTTTCCACTCATTCCACTAGATAAGCGTGTATTATATGGGCTTTTATAATTGTAGTCAATACAATTTTTCCCTCCACATTTTTCATCAATGTATTTTTTTGCATTATCTATCTTGAGTGCATAATAAGTTGTAACGTCACTTCCTAAGTTCATTTTTCTATCTATTCTATTTAGAAAAACACTAGCAATATTCTTTCTATATTCATTATTATTAGGAGACTCTTTTTGAACGATACTTGCAAGAGTTAATATTTCATGAACTGATAGGTCACTTTTTAATATATCATCTTTTAAAGGATTTAAGATATTTGCCATTTCTTCAATCATTTTGTTAAATATCTCTTTTACTGTAACATCTTTATTTTTATAAAAATATGTATCAGGAAATATATACCCTTCTAATTTATAATATAAATCATCGTTTTTAATATCATCTGTTATAAACCAATATTTATCTATTAACTCATCAATGTATTCTAAATCATTAGAGATTTTTATTACATCTTCATATGAGTTATTAGTGTTTTCACTTATAGTATTTGCAATATCACGCATAGAAATTCCTTCTTTAAAAGTTAGTGATATTTGACTATCATTGTATGAATTACCTTTTTCAAGTGTCTCTATTATTGTTTCAAAGTCCATGCTTTTAGATAGTTCATATCTTGTTGCTTTTAATGGCCCAACATTAAATAGTTTAGTATAAATATTAAAAAAAGTACTGCTTCTTATTAAATCTTTTTCTTTTAATATTTCACCTATTTTTTTGATACTTGATCCTTCTTCTATTACCACTTCTATTAAAGTAGTATCGTTTTTGTCAACTGCTCTTAAATTAACTTTATAACAAATTCCAAGTGCAATTATAGCTGATGCTATTAAAACAAGTAAAATAATAGCGATATTTCTAAATTTTTTCATATTATTTAATAATAACGAGCTCTATTGCTCGTTATTTTCCTCTACTGCAGCACTATCAATTTTCTTTTTAATTTCTTCTTGTAAAGTATTTAAAATAGTTTCAATTACTTTCCATTCTTCTTCTGTTTTAATTGCTTCTAATTTTTGGTCTTCTTTATTAGGATCATAAATTGAGGCAAAAACTTGAATGTTTCCTTCTTCATCTTTTGAGTTATCAGTATAAACTATATAGCTTTTTTTTGTTTCTTCTGAGTCAAATGTGAATAAAACATCACACATAACCTCTTCACCGTTATCGTTAATTATTTTAAATGTATTTTCTAGTTTTTTCTCTTCGTTCATTTAATTCTCCTTCTTTCTTTTATCTAAATAAGATTGTAGTATTATTGTAGCTGCAACGCTATCAATAACATTTTTCCTTTTTTTCCTTGATGTATCATTTTTTATAAGTAAATTTGTTGCTTCTTTTGTAGATAGTCTTTCATCTTCTAAAATAACTTCAATTTTTAATTTTTCTTCTAATTTTTCTTTAAATTTATATGAAAGTTCACCCTTAGGTCCAATTGTCCCATTCATATTTTTAGGAAGACCTAATACTATCTTCTTCACTTCTTTTTCTTCTACTATTTTTTTGACATCTTCTATTAATCTTTCATATTCTTCATTATGTCTAATGATTGTATAACTGGAAGCAATTAATCCACTTGGATCAGATAAACTAACTCCTAGTGTCTTGCTTCCTAAATCTAGTCCAATATATCTCATAGTTTGTTTATATAATTTCGTAATAGAACTTCAATAATAGTACTTCTTTCAATGCTAGATATTTTTTCTCTTGCATCATTGTGAGATGATATATATCCTGGATCTCCGCTCATTATATATCCCACTAATTGGTTTATCTCATTATACCCCTTTTCTTTTAAAGCAATACAAACTTCTTTAAGAGTCGTTTTAACAAGTGTTTCTTCAAAATCATCTAATGAATATAATGATGTTTTCTCTTCTTCTTCACTCATATTTCTCACCTTTACTTACGAATTAAGTTTATCATTTTTTTTATAACTTATCAACTAAAATTAACATAGTTTAAAGCCATAAAAACTAAGAATCCTACTAAAAGTGCAGAAACTATTGTTCCATTTATTCTTTCTGATATTGTACTCTTATACTTTACTCCAATAGCCATAGTTATTAGTATTCCTCCAACTAGCCCTCCAATATGGGCAAAATTATCTATGTTTTCACCTAGGAATCCAATAGCTAAATTTATTATTATAAGTGGAAGTATTTGACTTTTTATAACTCCACCTAGATATACTCGATAATGATATCCAAAATATAGAAGGGAACCTAAAAGTCCAAAAATTGCTCCTGATGCTCCTATTGAGATATTATTGTTTAATACAATTGAGAATAAACTTCCAACAATTGCACTAAAAAAGTAAATTACTAGGTATTTTGCTTTTCCCATAAAGCTTTCAATTTGAGAGCCTATTACAAATAAAGCATACATATTAAATAATAGATGGAATATATCACCATGTAAAAATGCACCAGTAATAAGTCTATAAAATTCACCATTTTTAATTATTCCATAGCCCCAAACAGAATAATTTTCAATAAAATATCTTTCGTAGTTCATCAAATACATTAAAATATAAATTATGACATTTATTAGAATTAATCCATAAGTAATATATGGTATTTTCTTTTTAAACACTTCATCTACTTTAATAGCATCCTCTTTATTTTTTCTATTTATATCAGTAGTTATTTTCATAAATAATTGAAATCCTTCCTCTGAAAACTTCATTTTCTTTGAAATATCAGGGAATGTTTCATAAATATATTTGTATTTAGAAAGATCTTGTTCATCATATAAAGAAATGAAATTCATATTTTTCTCATCTTGTAATTTTACATCTTCATCAAGATCTGTAAATATTGATAAAACATTCATTGTTAGTGAAAAAGTCTTTCTTTTAATTTTTCTTACTACATGTTTTGTTTTAAACAAATCAAAATTTAGTTGTTCATCATTTATAATGTGATTTGAAACAATTCTCACGATTTTATAATCACTATCCATATTTTCAAGCCATATTTCATTTTCAGCACCTTGAAGAATAATAGGATTATAATTCTTCTCAGTAATAAAATAATGAAGAAGCTTCATTGCTAAAATGTTTTTTCTATCCATTTGTTCAGGCACAATACCACTCCTTTCAATAATATCATTATATATTATAACATAAAATTAATAAAGAGGTGAAAATTAGTGAATTATGTAATTTTTTCCACATTTAAATATAGATTTTATACACCTATCTTTATGTTTAAAGAAAATATATATTTCTTAAGTAATTTTATTATAATTATTTTGACTATTTTGTCGATATCAAGTTTTAAAAATAAAAGTAGGAAAACTTATTTTATTATTTCTATAAATATTATTTTAGAAGTATTATATAATATTTTTTTGTTTATTGTTGTTTCTCCTTTTATGATATTTTCAATAAAGCTACTTGAATTTATTTTTATTCTTCATCTTAATGAAGAAATATATACCAATAAAAAAAGTGCTAATTTACTAGTTCCACTTATTATATGGAATTTCATATTAACACTTTTGTCTACTTTAATTTTATTTTTAAATAGTTGAATCAAGTTTATCAAGATAGTCTTGAAACTCTTTGGGAAGAGGTGCTTCCCTTTTTATATGTTCATTTGTTATTGGATGAATAAATTCAATGCTTTTAGAGTGAAGAAACTGTCCAAATGGTGTTTTATTCTTTCCTTTTCCATAAACTGGATCATTATAGATAGGATGGCCTATATACTCCATATGTACTCTTATTTGGTGAGTTCTTCCTGTTTTTAGTTTACATTCAATTAAAGTTTTATTTTCTTTTTTATATCTTTTTAATACTCTAAAATGTGTGAAAGCATCTTTCGAGTTTACATCAGTTACCATCATTTTTTGTCTATTTACAGTATCTCTACCAATTGGTGCATCTATATCTCCTGTATCATGCATAATGATTCCTTCAACGAGGGCAATATAGATTCTTTCTACTTTTTTTTCTTTAATCATTTCACTGAGTAAATCATGAGTCTTATCGTCTTTTGCTACTACTAACACACCTGATGTGTCTTTATCTATCCTATGAACTATTCCAGGTCTTATATTATCTTTATGGCTAAGATTAAATCTATATAAAAGTGCATTTACAAGAGTATGTGAATAATTCCCCGCTGCTGGATGCACTACCATTCCACTTTTTTTATTAACTATTAAAAGATAATCATCTTCATATAAAATATCTAGTGGAATGTCTTCTGGCGTTACATCTATCGTGTAATCTAAGTCTTGCAAAACTTCTATTTCATCATTTAATTTAATCATATAACTTTGATTAACTACCTTTTTATTTACTAATATTTTTTCTTCTTTTATTAGTTTTTGAACTTTACTTCTCGAAATATCAAGTTCATCTTTTAAATACTGGTCTATTCTAATATTATCTTTATTTGCTAACATGTTTATCACCTTCTATAAATGTTTCAACTATTATTAATATAATTCCTACTACTATAAAAGTATCTGCTAAATTAAATACTGGAAAGTTATATGAAAATATTTTAAAACTTAAGAAATCTATTACATAGTTATTTACTATTCTATCAAAAAGATTTCCTACTATACCGCCTAGAATTAATCCCAAAGATACCATACTAAGTTTGTTAACAGATTTAAGTTCAATTATGTATTTTACAAAAAAATAAAGAAAAATCAAACTAATAATTGCTAATAATATCGTTTTTCCTTCAAACATTCCCCATGCTGCTCCTGTATTTTGAATATAAGTTAGAGAAAAGAAAGACTTAATAACTGTTCTTGTCTCATTCAAGGAAAAAATATTAGAAACAATTATTTTAGAAATTTGATCTATTAAAAAAGAGATTATTGCAATAATGAATATTTTTTTCTTCATATAATTATCACCAAAATTATTTTATCAAAGAAAAAAAATATTATAAAGTAATATTTACTAAAATAACATCTTCTCCTATTTTTTCTATTGAATTCCAATTTATTTCTGTGTCTATTTTACCTTTAGAGAAAGAAAAAAAATTCTTATTAGGTTCAATTACCAAAGAAAGAATTGAGCCATTTCTTTCATCTATTTTTACATCAATTATATTTCCTATGTTTTTGCCATCATTAATGTTTACTATATATTTGTTTTGTAAATCTGAAAGTCTCATTTTTTCCTCCTAATAAAGTATATTATTGTTTTAATAAAAAAGAAGTAAATAAAAAGAAACTGTTATTTAGATTATTTCAGTTTCTTTCTTTTTTTCTATTTTTTTCTTGCTTGCATTTTCTCTTAAAATATTTATTTTTTCTTCAAAATTATCACTATTTGTTATATAGCTTCCTGATACAATGATGTCAGCAAAATCAAGACGTTTTGCCACTTCATCATTTACTCCACCATCAACGCTTATTTTTACTTTTACTTTTTTTGATACAATCATCTTTTTAACTTTTAAGATTTTTTTAATTGTGTCATCTATGAATTCTTGTCCACCTTTTCCTGGGAATACACTCATTATTAATACCATATCAATTTTAGAAAGATATGGAAGTAAAATTGATACATCTGTATCTGGATTAATTGCAAGCCCACATTTTATACCATATTCTTTTATTAAATCTAAGTATTTATCAACTTTTTCAAGTTCAACATGTACAGTTATATATTCTGTATTAAGTGCAGCAAAGTAATTTATGTTTTTTAAAGGATTCTTTTCCATTAAATGTACATCTAGTCTTTTTGTTACTGCATTACTCATTTTATAAAGCATTTTGTATGGTTTATGTTTTTTCTTAACAAATCTGCCATCCATTACATCAACATGAATATAATCAGCACTTGTTCTATTTATTTTTAATATGTCTTTTTGTTCATCTTTACTGCTTAAGAAAGATACTGATATTTTCTTTTCCATAAACCCTCCTTCTAGTTATTATTGTCATTATTTAAAAATTTTATGTAATTTTGATATCTTGATTTGAGTATTTTATTATCTATAACTGCTTTTTTTATTGCACATTCATTTTCACTTTCATTGTTGTGCATGCAGTCTTTATATTTACATTCATAGTTCTTGAACTCAATAAAAGCATCTTTCATTTGTTCCTTTGTATAAACTGATAAATCAATACTTGAAAAACCAGGAGTATCGACTAATTTACCTCCAAAAAGAGAGACTAGTTCAACATATCTAGTTGTATGTCTTCCTCTTCCTAAAGCTTCTGATACTTCTCCTACATCAAAATTAAGATTACTATCTAGTTTGTTAAATAAACTTGATTTACCTGCTCCTGTTTGTCCTGTGAATACAGTCGTTTTCTCTTTAAAAATTGTTTTTATTTCGTCAACTTCATAATTATATAGAACTTTATAACCTATTTTTTCATAATAATCCATGATTTTTCTTATTTCGTCTTTTTCAGTACGAGTAATTAAATCTTCTTTTGTAATACATATTATAGGCTTGATTTTATTAAGTTCCATTATGAGTATTAATTTATCTAAAAGATTCGTGCTAAAATCAGGTGTTTTTAAGCTTGTTACAATTAGACCTTGATCAATATTAGCTACTAAAGGGCGAATTAGAAAATTCTTTCTAGGAAGTATCTCCAATATATAATTGTCTTTTTCATTTATATTACAATAGTCACCTACAACTGGAGTTATTTTTTTATTTCTAAAGTTTCCTCTTGAGTGACATATATATATTTCTCCATTACAATTAACATAATATAAATTACTTATTATTTTAACAATTTGCCCTTTCATAACCCTCCTAATTATTGATTATCTTTATTTTCATTTTCATCTGTAGTTAACTCTATATTATCTCCAGTATTTTCTCCAGTATCTTCTTTTTCCGGTTCTTTTGGAAGTTTTGTAATAGTTATTACTAAACTTGCTCCATTTACTATTTTTCCAGTTCTTGATTGTTTAATAATTGTTCCTTCTGGATATTCATCACTTTCCATTTCTCTTATTTCAAGTGATAATTCATATTTTTCAGCGAAATCTTGTACTTCACTAATTGTCCATCCATCTGCTACAAAGTCTGGATATTGTTCATAAGCATCTGGTATATATAATGTTATAGTTTGTGGATTATCTTCAGAAATAATTACTTCTTCTCCAGGTTTTAAATCTTGATCAATTATTAGTTGTAAATCCATATCTTCTGTAATATCTACTTCTTTTTTTTCAATTACTACTTTCATTTTGTATACTTTTTCAAGTTCTGTTTGAACTTGTAGATAATTTTTACCAACATAGTTTTCTATTCTATATGTATCATTTTTTCCAAGTGACTCTATTATTGTTATTTTAGTTCCTTTGGCTCTACTTCTACCAATTGCAGGATCAGTTCCTACTACATCTCCTTTTTCAAATTTGTCACTTGCTTCTTTTTTTGTTTCATCAGTTACTATAAAACCTTTACCTGTTAATACTTTTTCTGCTTCTGATACAGAAAGACCTGTAACATCTGGTATTTTAACATTATCGCTTTTCTTGAAAGTTGGATATAGTATTACAAAAATAGCTCCTATTCCTCCTAATAATACTAAAACCAAGAAAACAATAATTATAGAAGAAATACTTCTCTTTTTCTTTTTATCATTCTTTTCATCAATTTTCTTTGCCACTGGTTTTTCTTCCTCTTTTTTTTCTTTATCTTCATCTACTTCTTTTAAATTTGTATCTTCTTCTGTTACATGTTCAGGATACTTGTATACATAAGGGTCTTGATTTAAATTTTCCTCATTCAAACATACTTTTAAATCATTATACATTTCCTTAACATCATCATATCTATTTTTAGGATTTTTAGCAGTAGATTTTAGAATAATATTTTCAAGGCTTTGTGGAATATTAGAATTAATCTTCTTGACACTAGGTATTTCATCTTTTAAATGTTTAAGTGCTATTTCAACTGCATTTTCTCCTTTAAAAGGAAGTTTTCCTGTAAGTAGTTCAAATAACATAATACCCATAGAGTAGATATCAGATTTCGTTGTAGCTCCTTTTCCACTAGCCTGTTCTGGAGGCAAATAATGAACTGAACCCATTACGGAATTTGTTTGTGTTAATTGAGTAGAGTTTAGTGCCATTGCTATTCCAAAATCTGTTATTTTTATCTTACCATCATCTGAAATCATTATATTTTGTGGTTTTAAGTCTCTATGAATTATATACATATCATGAGCATGTGCAATTCCATCTGTTAATTGAAGCATTATATCAACTACTTCTGGTGCTGTTAGACTACCACGTTTTTTTAATAATTGTTTTAATGTTCTTCCTTCAATATATTCCATTACGATATAGTATGTTCCATTATCTTCTCCTACATCATACATTTCAACGATATTAGGGTGTGATAAAGTAGATGCTGCATATGCTTCTCTTTGAAATCTTCTTATAAATTTTTCATCAGTTGCAAGGTCTCCTCTTAATACCTTAACAGCTACTTTTCTATCTAAAAAAGTGTCTTTTGCTAAATAAACATTAGCCATACCACCTTCGCCAATACTTTTTATAATCTCGTATCGATCATTAATCATTTGCCCCTTTGTAAACAACGCTAATCACCACTTTCTGTAAATTCTAAGTACGCTATTGAAATATTATCATTGCCCCCACGATTGTTACTTTTTCTAATTAGTTTAATAACTTTGTCTTCAATTTCTGATTCACTAAGAAGTACTTTTTCAATTTGTTCAACATCTAACATTGATGTTAATCCATCGCTACATAGTAAAACAGAGGATATATCCATATCACAATCAAATATATCTATATCTATTGGATTATTAGCTCCCAGTGCCTTCATTAATACATTTTTCTTAGGATGATCTTTGGCTTCTTCTTCAGTTAGTTCTCCTGCTTTAATTAATAAATTAACTAAAGTATGGTCGTATGTTACTTTATGAAGTTTAGAGTCTTTAAGTACAAAACCTGATGAATCGCCAATATTTCCTATTAAAACATAATCATTAGTTACTAATGCCATTACAAGTGTTGTTCCCATTCCCTTGCTTTCAGGGTGATCCTTTGCATAGTCAAATATTAAATCATTGACTTCTTTTGCCATTTCTCTCATCCAATTTACAGCTTTGGATTTTTCCATATTACAAAATGACTCGTTAAAACATTTACTAATATGACTAACTACGATACTTGATGCAATTTCTCCAGCGGAATGTCCTCCCATTCCATCTGCTACAGCCATTAAGTAATCACCACTTTGATTCTTAGTAATAATTACACTATCTTCATTATGTGATCTTACTTTACCAGAATCTGTTAAATAAAATGTTTTCATAGTTCCTCCTTCTTGCTTCTAAGTTGTCCACAGGCGGCACTTATATTACTTCCAAATTCTTTTCTTATAGTTACGCCTATATTATTCTTCTTTATTATATCATAAAATTTTAAAATTCTATCGTTTTTACTTCTTTTATATTGAATATTATTAGTTTCATTATATGGTATAAGATTAACATAGCAATTTGACCATTTTAAAAGATTACATAATTCTTGAGCATCTTCATCTTTATCATTAATTCCATCAAGCATAATATATTCAAATGTAATTCTCCTATTTGTTTTTTGATAATATATTTTTAAAGCATCCATTATATCTTTTATCTTGTATACTTTGTTGATTGGCATTATTTCATTTCTTATTTTGTCGTTTGGTGCATGTAAGCTGATTGCAAGGTTAACTTGATATGGGAATGTGCTAAACTCTAGTATCTTTGGGACGATACCCGATGTCGAAACAGTGATATGCCTACTTCCTATACTAAGTCCCTTTGGATGATTTATAATTCTTATAAAGTCTGTTACATTTTGATAATTGTCAAAAGGCTCACCAATTCCCATTATAACAACATGGGTTATTTTCTTTTGGATATCATTTTCTACTTCTAATATTTGAAGTACCATTTCATATGATTCTAGATTTCTTACTTTTTTTAATCTTCCGCTTTCGCAGAATTTGCATCCCATATTACATCCAACTTGACTTGATACACATATACTTGTACCATAATCATGTCGCATTAAGACACTTTCTACTAAAGATCCATCAGAAAGCTCAAATAGATATTTGTTTACAAGTTTATCTCTTTCAACTTTAATTATTTTTAAATTATTAAGTGAAAAATCTTCTTTTAATCTTTCAATAACTATCTTTTTCATATCACTCATTTCATCAAAAGTAGTTATCTTTTTGTCATATAACCATGAGTATAATTGAATAGCTTTAAACTTTTTTTCATTAATACTTAAAAAATAATCTTCTAATTCTTCAATTGTTAAATCATAAATGTTTCTCATATTACACTTCCACTAATAACATTATTATAACACTTAATGTTGTTTAACACTAATAAAAGAAGATAATTTACAAATATTTACAACTATCTTCTTTCTTTTAATAATCTCTTAATATAATCTTCTCTTATTAACATTTCCCCATTAAAATTAGTATCTTGTGAGTGTTCTTTTTCAAAATAATTTAAAATATCATCAATTCTTTTTAATATTTCCATGTCAATTTTTCCTAGTTTATTTTCTTTTATCATTTCCCGCGTTAAATCATAAAAAACTTCATAATCTTTCTTTTCGATTAAATGTAAATAAGAATGAGATGTTTCTTTATTTAAAATAGCACCATTACTGATTGTTTTAGGGCCACCATTTCTCTTTGGAATTATTAAATGATGATAACTTGCATTATCTTCATTAATAAAATATCCCATAAAATCAATATCATTTATATTATATTTTTGTATCATCAATTTAGTAATATGTAACATAATAACCTCAAATATATATTATTATACATTAAAAATATATGTGGGAAAACTATTTTTGTATTTTTTATTAAATAACAAAAAAAGAACTTCATCAAGTTCCTTTTATATCACAGTGGGGCGTTAACTATACAAGTTACGAAGTAGTTCTTCTTTGTAAATTAATTATAATTTATTAACAACATATTAGTCAATATCTATTGAAGAAACATCACTCTGTTTTACTAATTGTTTTTTCTTTTTTTCTATCTCTTTATCTACTTCTTCCTTCATGGCTATATATTCTTTCCCTTTAGGAATGTAAAAGACTTTTCCTTTTCTAAATATTCTGCCTCTATATTTTTTTAATATTTCTTGGACTAATAGTAAATGATATATAGTATTAATGAGCATTATAAAATCTGATCTTTCGTTTGACGTGAATTTACCATGTGCGGACATTCCCCTTCTAGACTTTTTATGTGTATCTATTTTTATGATATTAAAGTCTATAGAATCGTAGAGTTTATTAATATAGCTGTTAACCATTAGTATAACAAGAACACTGTCGTCTATATCTCCACGTTCCTTTTTAAATTCTTTTACAATTGGTTCAAATATTCCACTTCGATAGGTACATCCTTTGTTATAAAGGTAAAATGATAATAAGTCATCAATTATACTCATAAGATTATTGTTAGCTAGAGCATATAATTTCATGTCATAAGCTTTTTCAATTTGACCAATCATTCTCTTGTGCTTCTTTGAAATTTTATTCTTTATGATAGATAATAATTCTTTAATCTTCTTTTTTGAAAAATAATGTGACATATATTTATCAAATTCTTTTTCAGAAGTTACGGTTTCGAGTATTTGATGCAACTGTTCTGGTTTCATATCATATGGATAAACCCAAAAATAATCGCTTAATCTCTCGTAATAATTATACCAACTTAAAAAACTATGAGGATTTTTTCTAGCTTCTTCAATAGTTTTAGATAAACCTTCAAAGAAAGGAGATATGTTAATCTTTTCCATTATAGTATTTATCATATTTCTTTGCATTTCCGCTATTCTTTTCATTGTATCCATAAGTGGACTACTTTGATTTATTAGGGGATTAGTAATTGAATTGATAAAACTAGGATTTAAGAATAATTTCTTTTGTTCTTCAATGATAGAAGATAATGTGTTTGTAATTTTTAATTTAGGGTATATATCATCGATTATAGGTAATTTTTTAATTGTTTCACTTAATTGCTTTGAAATTGTAAATGAAGAAGAAAGATTATTTAATGGATTTTCTATAATTTTAAGACTTTTAATAGGTGACTCCATGTTTGGGAGCTTAATAACGGATGGTAAATTATTCTTTTCACTATCTTTTTTTTCTTCCACAGTGACACCTTCTTTCTAAGTAATTATTCTAACATATTTTTTTGTATAATTAAGATGATTACTTATTTTTTTATGATAAAATAATAGCTATTAGGAGGTATTTATATGAACTATGATTTGTTAAAAAATAGGAAAATAATAAATATTCTTATTGGTGATGAAGATATTAAAAGCACATATGGTTTATTTTCAAATGGAATGCCTAAAATATCAGGTCCTGAAATATTTAAGTTGGCAAAGAAATTTGGTTGCAGTATAAACTATAGTTTAGGTAAACTTTCAAGATGGCAATTTTATGAAAAACTATTAGACTATATTATTAAAAATCATAAATTAAATGATTTCCTAACTTATATATTTAGCAAGGATAACTTTCGTGATATTTTATCAGAATTTAATGATATTGGAGAGATGGAAGAATTCTACTTTGATATTTTTTGGAAAGTGATTCAAAAAATAAATACTATTCTATACATTGATGGCTATGAATTAAGTGTAGTTTCTAATTATAAGATTATTTATAAAAAAAGAGATGAAGAACCAGTAATAGAAGTAGAAAATATAGAAGAAATAAATAATGAATATGTTCATAAATTACATAATAAAGCCTTAGAAGAATTAAATAATGGTAATTATGATAATGTAATTACTAAATCAAGAACAATGATGGAAGATGTATTGATAGAGTTAATAAGTAATAAGGGAGTAAATCCAAAAGATAATGGTAATTTAATAGATCTTTATAAGCAATATAAAGAATTATATAATATGAGTTTGGATAATACCGCTGATATTAGAATTAAAAAACTATTAGGTGGATTAGAAACAATCGTTCAATCAGTATCTGAAATGAGAAATAATTATAGTGATTCACATGGTTCATTAAGCAGAATTAATATTGATAGACATCATGCTTTGTTGGTATTGAATTCATCTTTAACATTTTGTGAATTTGTTATTGATGTTTGCAAAAAAAAATAAATAGAAAAAGAAAGATTAAATTGTTCGATTGACACATGTATGTTTATATGCTACATTGATTTTAGGAACATTTAGTTGTTGAGTGTCTACCTCCAATCCAACAAAGAGAGGAGGTTTGAGAGAATGAAAAAACGTGAATACAACATTAAGTTGCTTCGCTACATATCACTCATTTTACTACTCTTAACCTTACTGGTTTTAGTAATAAAAAAATGACACTCATTCGCATTAGAATAGTGTCAAACTCATAATAATTGGGTAGACATTCAACAGTGTCAAACTGAATGTTCCCATTTTTATTTTATGCAAGATTTCTTGCTACATACATAATAACATAAAAAGGAACTTTTTTCAAGTTCCTTTTATATCACAGTGGGGCGAAATATGAGGATCGAACTCATGCATACCGGAGCCACAATCCGGCGTGTTAACCACTTCACCAATTCCGCCATTTCTAATTACATCTTTAAAAGACTACTTTATTTTAACAATATTTATTTAAAATATCAAGTATTTTTTTATAAAACGATATTAAACTAAGACATTTACCCAAACTAATATAGTTATCTATCATAGATTAAATTGAGGAGGAAATGATGAATTACAACTATTATGAGCCTTTTAATAATTATAATATGCCTATGAGCCCAAATAATATAGATAGTTTGTTTGGTTCATATGAAGGCTATTTAAAAGGCAACTTATTTAAAAATTTATATAGTGAATATAAAAACTATAAACCAAGTACAATAAAAATAAATTCTGATAAAGAAGAACTTCTTTTTAACATTAATCAAATATGTTTTGCTATGCATGAATTAAATTTATATCTAGATGTTTATCCTAATAATGAGCAAGCATTAAATTTATATTCAAATTATCAAAGTACATATAATGACTTATTAAATACTTATCAAGAAAAATATGGGCCAATTAATAACAACAGTATCAAAAATCAAATACCTTTTAGTTGGGTAAATACAAATTTCCCTTGGGAGGTAGAATAACATGTGGCAATATCAAAAAAAATTACAATATCCTATTAACATTAAGAAAAAAGATTTGAAAATGGCAAAATATCTAGTTACACAATATGGTGGATCAAACGGAGAATTAGGAGCTGCTCTTCGCTATCTAAATCAAAGATATACAATGCCAGATAATAGAGGTAAAGCTCTTCTTACAGATATAGCAACAGAAGAATTTGCACATATTGAAATGATTTCTACTATGATATATCAATTAGTCAAAGATGCTACTATTGAAGAACTTGAACAAGTTGGATTAGGAAGTCATTATGCTGAACATAATAGAGCATTATATCCGACTGATTCCAATGGTGTTCCTTTTACTGTAACATACTTTGCTACTACTGGTGATCCTATTGCAGATTTATATGAAGATATGGCTGCCGAACAAAAAGCAAGAGCTGTATATGAAAATCTAATAGATTTAACAGAAGACGAAGATGTAATTGGGCCACTTTTATGGTTAAGACAAAGAGAAATAGTTCATTTTAACAGATTCAAAGAACTTGCAGAAATATATTCAAAAGAAAAGAAAGTTTAAATATTAAACTTTCTTATTTTATTCAAAGAAATCATCAAAATCTTTTTCTTCTTCTTTGTTAGTTTCTAAATTTAAATCAAATTGTGGTTTATTCTCTGATAGTTGAACTCCCATGTATTTGTTTGTATCTTCTTCTTTTATTTTTCCACTATTTAATTCAGTTAAGTTAACAAAATCTCCTGATTTCATATCTTCATAATAATCTTTATTGCTTGTTGGAAGTGTATTATTTGTCATTGGTGAGATTGTGTTATCTTCTTTTTTAGCATCTTCTAAGATATTATTTTTGAAAGTAGAAACGTTAGAATTAGTATATTGATCATCTTGTCCTATAAAAGTCCATTTCTTCTCATCATTTTGTGGATTTTGATTTTGTATTGCTCCCATATTTTCTGCAATATTTCCATACATTTCACTAGATGCTTCAATTTTATTTGAATCATTATTTTGATTTAATACATTATTATCATTATTTGAATTATTAGTAGTATCTCTAACGTCGCTTATTACAGATTTTATATTTGATAAATTGTTTATTTTATCAAAAGTTGGAAACTCATCAACTATCTTACCATTTTTAATTCTCATGTTTTCACTTGTTTCACTAATTAATTGTCCAAATACATCTACAGAGCTATTTGGTAAATTATTATCATTTTGATTAATATTTGAAGTATTACTATACATTGGTGCTCCAAACATTAAGTCTTGTGTTTTATTCATTGGATTTGGTTCATTATTATTTCCAAAGAATTGACCATTTTCTCCATTCTTCATCATATGATAGTTTGATTCTGCCTTATCAAGCCCATATATATCTGGGATATTTTTAAATTGGTCATCATCTTCACTGCTTCCATACATTGGTGCTCCAAA
Organism: Bacilli bacterium; assembly: GCA_017477845.1. Classification (GTDB taxonomy): domain Bacteria; phylum Bacillota_I; class Bacilli_A; order RF39; family UBA660; genus RUG13868. Next base: position 13,729 of record JAFUTR010000002.1, on the reverse strand, counting down.
TAATGTTTCGCCACCTGTATTGTTTGATACTCCAAATGAATTGTTATTACCAAACTCGTTTGCAGGATTATATCCATTATTTGATTGATTTACCATTCCCATTTGATTGTTAATTGGCATCATTTGATTATTTATTTGTGGATTATATCCTCCCATTTGATTGTTCATAGGCGTCATTTGATTATTTACTTGCGGATTATATCCTCCCATTTGATTGTTCATAGGTGTCATTTGATTATTTACTTGCGGATTATATCCTCCCATTTGATTGTTCATAGGCATCATTTGATTATTTACTTGCGGATTATATCCTCCCATTTGATTGTTCATAGGCGTCATTTGATTATTTACTTGTGGATTATATCCTCCCATTTGATTGTTCATAGGTACAGATTGTGGAGTTGGTGTTTGCCCATTATTCCCATTTCCCATTAACATATCTATTCTTCTTCTATTTTCTTCCTCTTCCTGATTGTTCATGCCCTGACTAAAAAAATTATTATATTTATCAAAATTTTGAGCACTTATATCAATTCTTTCTGGTTTTCTATTTTCATCCCACATACGCTTTCCCTCATTTCGATTAATTCCTTTTGAATTTTCAGTTCTATACTTAAAGTAGTTTTCTTCTTGTTCTTCTTTAAATTCATCAAGTGTACTTGAAATTGGTCTTTCAAGAAGGAAACTATCACTTACATCTTTCTTTAATTCTTCTGTCATTATTCCTCTTTTTGGAATAATTGGTCCATTATCTTTTTTCTTCGTTAAAACTCCAATATTATCAGATAAAAGAAAATCATCCATTTTTTTTGCATTTTTAGACTTGTTTAATTTTTCTTTAATACCAGTTGATACATTTATGGTACCAAATTTAGATAATTTCTTTGATGTTACTAGAATTGATTTTACTGGTCTTACATTTTTTTCTCTTTCACCTTTTATTATATCTGGTTTTGATTTTAACTTTGATATTTCATAATTATTAACATCAATTACTGAATGAACAGTTTTATTATTATTATTAACTTCATATGTTGAATTAGTTGAAATGTTTGCAGTTGGAGTTGTTTGATTAACGTTTTCATTTTTTTGTTCAAGTTCTTGTCTTGTTAATGTATCATCTTTTCTCCATTCCTCGATAGGCTTTTCACCTTTTTCCTCAAGCATTAAATCTTTAAATGTTACATCAAATTCTTCAAGCCCTTTTTTTATAACGTCAGGATATATATTTTTTGAGTTTTCTATCGCTTTTCTTATATCAAATATATCAACATATGGTCTATCATCAAAAACAGTATAAGAAAATGCTTGCTTTAATAGAGTTAATGATACATCTGGATACATTGAACCAAGTCCATAATATCTTTTATATTTACTAGTAATATCTACTAAAAAAGTCATTATTCTTTCCTTAATGAAAGAAGTGTACTTTAGTTTCCTTCCTACTTGTTTTTCAAACTTAGGATATGATCCCATCATTATTTTTATTGTTTCTTCTCTTGTGGGTTCTGGGACTTCAACTTTTTGAAAACGTCTATTAAAAGCTTTATCACGCAAAATATATGTTTCATATTCTTTGCTAGTTGTTGCTCCGACCACTTTAATACTTCCTCGTCCTAGTCCTTCTTTAAAAATATTAGCAAAGTCAACTGATGAAGTTTCAGTTGCTCCTATTAACATGTGTATTTCATCAATAAATAGAATTACTTTTTCTTTTGTTTTTAATTCATCTATCATTTTTTGAACTTTGCTTTCTCCATTAGGCATTGTTCCTAAAAGAGAGGCTGTTTTAATATTAATTATTGTATATCCTTGAAGTGCAGGAGGCACATCACCTTTTTGTATTTTATAAGCTATTCCTTCAACAATTGCTGTTTTACCTACACCAGGTTCTCCAATTAAGATTGCAGATTTTTCAGGAGTTAGAAGTATTAAAATAACATCTTTAAGTTGCTGTTCACGTCCTATTGCTGGATTTGTGATGTATTCTTCTTTTGTTACATCAGTTCCATAACGATCTAGTACACTAAAGTTTGTCTCAAATTTAGTTAAATCATTATCCATACGTGAAAGCCTCCTATCTTAAATTATTATAACATATAATTATTTATAAGTTAAAGACTAAAATGACTTGTTTTTATTTTTTTCATAAAAAAAGAATTGACTAAACAACTCTTTTAGTATTCTTCACATGTTGCTCCAATACTTATGTACATTGCTTTTAATCTTTCACTTAATATTTTTCCGTCTTCTAAATAATATGCAAATGATGGTTCATCTTCTAAAAATTTGTCTAGATCCATCTTGCTATAGTCAATAGATACTGTTGAAACAATCTTATTATTTGATTCTTTTTTTATTTCATAAGTATATCCACCATATTTATCTTTAACATCCTTATATTGTTTTTCTAAAGTAGTTTTAAAGTAATCCAATGTATCATTATTATTTGATGTAACTATTTCCTGACTATTTACTACTGTAGAGTACTTTCCTTTGTATTGATATTTGTATGTAGATTCAATTATATAATCATCATAATCATTGCTGAATCTACACTCAACAGTTCCCTCTTTTTCCTTTTGGATAATTTCATTTTTTTCTACATCATCTTTTTTAGTTTCCTTTTTACTATCACCACTAATTACAAAATACCAAATACCAAATCCAACTAATAGAAAAATTATTACTATTAATATAATAATTGTGATAATTAAACCTTTGTTCTTTTTTTTGTTTTTTTCTTCAATGAATTGTTCTTTATCATCTTCTTCATATTCTTCTATTTCATTTACTGTCTCATCTTCTTCTAAATTGTATTCTTCTTTTTCTATTTTTTCTCCACATTCATCGCAAAATTTTACTTTTTCATTAAATTCTTTTCCACAATTTGGACATTTCATAATAATTCTCCTATTCACAATTAAATTCTTTATTTTTATAATATTCTAATACTTTATCTTTTTTTATAATATCATTTTCATTACTATAATTAATTATTTCTATTTTATTATCTTTATTATTTAAATAATCTTTTATTTTAAAATTTTCAAAATCAAATGTTAAATCTAATATATCCTCATCTTCTTTTACATAATAAATAACTCCTCCATATTCATCATTTAATTCATTATACATTTTTTTAGTTATATCTTCTACTTCTTTTTCTATTTTTACTTCAGAACTAATTCTAAGTACTTTTTCATTTTCATATTTTATAATTACTTTTTCATTAGTTTTTGTGCATGCTATTTCATTTTCATTTTTGTTTTTTGTAACTGTACCAATCAATTCTTTTTTCTCTTCATTATTTGAATTATTTGTTAAAAAGAAATGTCCTGCAAAAAGTGCAATAATTATTAGTAAAAATATTCCGAAAGTTTTTCCATCTCCTTTGTTTTGTGGTTTATATTCATCAGTATAAGATTTAGTTAATGTGTTATTATTTACTGGTGGTTCATTATTTTGCATATTTGAAGTTTGTTTAATCGAATTTTTGATGTTAACTTCTTGATTATTGTTTAATTCTTTTACGTCTTGTTTATGTGGTTGTAGTGGTAGTGGTGTAGGATTAATGATATTATTTTGTACTGTTGCAGGTAAGTTTTGTGGTTCTATCTTGTTTTTTTTAATTTCATTCATTTGAGTATGTGTTTGTTGTACTCTTAAAACAGGTCCTTTTAATAATTCATTTTCTAAACTACTATTTATTTTTTCTCCACATACTTGACTGTTATCAGAGATTTCATTTCCACACTTCCAACACCTCATACCATTTCCTACCTTTCAGTTATTATTTTAACATGGGTATATAGAAAAAGAAATAGTATAAAAAACTATTTCTAAATCTTAATTATTTTTTAAATTGTGAATTATATAAATCAGCATAAAAGCCATTTTTTTTCATTAATTCGTCATGTGTTCCTTGCTCAATAATATTTCCTTCATTCATAACAAGTATTAAGTTTGCATTTTTAATAGTTGATAGTCTATGTGCAATAATAAATGATGTTCTACCTATTGTTAATTTGTCCATAGCTTTTTGAACTAATTCTTCAGTCCTTGTGTCTACACTTGATGTGGCTTCATCAAGAATTAAGAAAGGTGCATCTTTTATCATACCTCTTGCAATAGTTAAAAGTTGTTTTTGTCCTTGACTAATTGAATCACTATTATCAATTTTTGCATCTAATTGTCCAGGTAGCGTTTTTATGAAGTGATCAACACCAACAGTTGAACATGCATCCCATATAGTTTCATCGCTAACCTTACTATTAAAGTTTAAATTATCTCTTACTGTTCCTTCAAAAAGCCAAGTATCTTGAAGAACCATGATAAATAAATCATGGATGTTTTCTCTTGTTAAATCTTTGGTTGATATACCATCTATTAGTATTTCTCCATCTTTAATATCATAAAACTTCATTAATAGATTTACCATTGTAGTTTTTCCTGCACCAGTTGGTCCAACTATAGCAATTTTTTGTCCAGGTTTTGCTTTGGCACTGAAATTCTTAATAATTGTTTTATCATCATTGTAACCAAATTTAACATTTTTGAATTCAATGTTACCTTTAACTTTTTCTCTAATTAGTTTTTTATTTGTTTTTTCAATTGGCATTTCTTTTTCATCAAGGAATTCAAATACTCTTTCACTTGCTGCTGCAGTTGATTGTAATGAAGTCATAGCTTGTGCTATTTGAGAAAGTGGATTTGTAAACATCCTAACATAAATCATAAATGCTACTATAACTCCAAAAGTAATTATATTATTAGTAGTTAATATTGCTCCTACTATACATACTGCAACATAACCAAGATTTCCAACAAATCCCATTATAGGTCCCATTAATCCTGATAAGAATTGACTTTTTCTATTACATGTATATAGTTTTTCATTTAAATCATCAAATTCTTCTGTTACATAATTTGTAGCATTATAAGCCTTTATTACATTATGTCCTGAATAAACTTCTTCTATATGTCCATTCATTTTTCCAAGTTCTTTTTGTCTTGCAGTAAAATATTTTTGACTTTTTGATAGTATCACGGCCATTAGTGAAAATCCAATTACACTTGCAAGTATTGCAGTAATTGCCATTATATAGTTTGTTATAAACATCATGATGGTTGATCCAATAAGAAGAGTAAAACTTGTAACTAATGTAGCAAGTGATTGATTTAAGTTTTGAGCTATTTGATCAACATCATTAGTAATTCGTGATAATACATCTCCTGTTTCATGTGTATCAAAAAACTTCAAAGGTAATTTATTTATTTTAATACTTATATTACTTCTTAAGCTTTTAGCGAAATTATTAGATACAGTTGTCATAGTAAAAGATTGAACAAAATTTAATAAAGCACTTACTACATGTAACATCAATAAGATAAATGCCACTGTTGTTATTTTCTCTAAATCCATTTTAGGAGATATCTTATCTTGTATACTTTTTGGTAATTCACTAAGTATAGTTAATGATTTATCGTAGTTTTCTTCATTTTTTTCATTTTTATTATCTTCTTTTGAGTTTTCTTCTAATTTCTTTAATGATTCCATGAATGACATCTTATCTTCTTCAGATATTTCTTCACTTGTCATTATTTCAGTAATTATTTTTTCATTCATTTGAGGCTTAATACCTTCAGAAATAGTATCAGTTAAATTTGATAACTGATTTGGAGTTATTAGACCTAGAATTGCTGAAATTATCGCAATTATCAAGGACATTATTACTAAATATCTCCATTTATCTAAACTTTTAAATAATCTTTTAATTGCACCTGTAAAATCTTTTGATTTTTCTGGTACTCCTCTTGGTCTAGGCATTTTCTAACTCCTCCTTTGATAACTGAGATAAAGCAATTTCTTTGTATATCTCACAGTTTTTAAGAAGTTCTTTGTGGGTACCAATTCCTACACATTTTCCTTTATCGAGAACCACTATTTTATCGGCATTAACTATTGTTCCTATTCTTTGAGCAACTATCAAATTAGTTGAATCCTTTGTATATTTTTTTAATTCTTTTCTAAGAGTTAAATCTGTTTTATAATCAAGTGCTGAAAATGAGTCATCAAATATATATATTTCGGGATTTCTTGCAATTGCTCTTGCTATAGCTAATCTTTGTTTTTGTCCTCCAGAGATATTTGTTCCGCCACGAGCAATATGAGCATCTAATACTCCATCCATTTTTTTAACAAAATCTTTGGCTTGTGCTATTTCAATTGCTTTTTCTACTTCTTTATCAGTTGGTTTTTTCTTCCCATTATCTCCATATGTTATGTTTTCTTTTACGGTTCCTGTAAACATAACAGCTTTTTGTGGAATATACCCTATTTTATTATGAAGACAAGTTTGTTTGTAATCTTTTATGTTTATTCCATCAATTAGTATTTCTCCTTCTGTTACATCATAAAATCTTGGTATCAAATTTATTAAAGTACTTTTACCACTTCCAGTTGATCCTATAAAAGCAACTGTTTCACCTTTATTAACAGAAAAACTTATATTATCAATTATTTTTTCATCTGCATCTGGATATTTAAATGATACATTCTTAAATTCTATTGTTCCTTTTTCTTCTGTTTCACCATCAAAATCTCCATCTTTAATTGAATTATCTTCATCTAATACTTCATTTATACGTTTTGCAGAAATTTGGGCTCTTGGTATCATCATAAAAATCATTGCAAGCATCAAGAATGACATTATAACTTGCATTCCATAACTGCTAAATACTACCATATCGCTAAATAAAGTTATTTTGTTTAATAGTCCAGCTTCGCTAATTAAATATGCTCCAACAAAGTATATTCCTAATGTCAAGGAATGATTTACAAGCATCATAACAGGACTCATTATTGAAAACATTCTTTGATTAAACATTTGAGTTTTTGTAAGATTTGTATTTACTTCATCAAATCTATTTTCTTGAAATTCTTCAGCATTAAATGCATGTATTACTCTTATCCCATTTAAGTTTTCACTTGTTACTCCATTAACTTTATCAGTTAATTTTTGAACGCGTTCAAATCTTGGTATTACAATTATCATTATTATTGTTATTGTTATAAGTAGAATAACTACTCCAAGACCTGTTAGCATACTCCACTCGATACTTTTATTAAGGATTTTAGTAACAGCCCATATTGCCATTATCGGTGCTTTAATCATCATCTGAAGTCCCATAGCAATAGTCATTTCTATTTGTGTTACATCATTTGTTGTCCTTGTTATTAAACTACTTGTAGAAAACTTCTTTATTTCTTCCATTCCAAAACTTTCAACTTTATTAAAAATTTTGCTTCTTAATTTAAGTGATAATGATGATGATAAAATAGATGCAAAATACCCTATTATTACAGCAGTAGCTAAACTAAGAAGTGAACATAGTAACATATAGCCACCTTGCTCTAATATTTCACCAATTGTTCCACTACCTGTTTGTACAAGTCTTGTTATTTTACTCATAAATTCAGGGATTTTTAGTTCTAAGTATACTTGTGAAACCATAAGTAAAAAGCAAAATATAATCATATATATATCTTTTTTAGTCAAATTCTTTAATACTTTTATCATAGTTAATCCTTTCTTTTTTACAAAAAACTATTAACATATTACTCTCTTAGACTTATAATGTCAAGAAATTAAAAAAAATTACACATTAATATTGTATGAATTGTATAAAAAAAGTTATCCACATTGTTAGTAGATAACTTTTATTTTTTATGATGTGAATAATGATAATAGTACTGACTTCATTTTATCAAAGCTAAAATCTTTAACTGTATTTGCAAATACTGAAGTTTTTCCTAAATCTTTATAATCATTAGGAAGATTTTTATTTGCAAGATATTCATCAGCTGAAGTATCATTCTTTATTGCCATTATTTCAGTATAATCTCTTATAATGTTTACTTCTCCATCATCTAATTGCTCTATGTTATTTCCATCATATACATCAGTTACTTTTTCTGTTATTGCTGTATCATTTAATCCAGCTAGTGTTGTAACAACGTTTCCATAACTAGATAATGATGATTTTATTACTTTGTCGTATTGTTCATTTGTAATAAGACTGCTTAATTCTGTTTTATTATCTTCTGCTACTCCAGTTAGATATGTGTAAAGTGAGCTCTTAGTATAATCATTTAGTGCAACTACTTCTGGTTTTTCACCTGTAAATATGTCATAAACAAGTGCTTGTGTTGCTGCTACATCTCCTTCATTTATTAGTTTTACTAGTTCAGAAGGAAGATACTCTATACTTCCTAAAGTAGAAGCAAGTATTCCAGAATAGTTCTTATCGGTTAATAATGTTTCAACTGTAATCTTATTTGTTTCAGCAAGTTTTGCTAAATATTCAGAAATAAGTCCAAGTTGTTCAAATGATAAGCTCTTGTAGTACTCCATTTGTCTTTGTGTTGTATCTTCTTTAGGCACTTCAGTTTGTGGTGTAGTTTTGTTCTCATTATTTCCACTGCCACCAGAACCAGAGCTGCCCCCACTATTATTTCTTCCACCACCATAATTATTGTTATTATTATTGTTAGTAGATTTCTTTCCCTTATTCGCATCGTTAACTTTTTTAACTGCATTTTGAACAGTTTCGATGGCTTTTTCATATTTTATTATTTCTTCATCTTTTTGTATAGCTAAAGCCTTGTGTTTTTCTTTTTCGGCTATAAATTTATCTCTTTTAGCTTCAAGAGCACGTTTTGTTGCCATGTACGCAGAATAAGCTGGATTTGTATATGATTTCCTTTCTTGTGCTTTTGAATCATAGTAAGTTATTGTTTCTTCTGGTGGTGATCCAAGTGCTGCAATTGCTTGTTCTGTTTCTATTTCTTTTTGTTCATAAAACTCTTGTAATGCTTGCTCTTCCATCATTTCTTTTGAAAGTTTAGCCATTAAATCAACATTTTCTGCTACTTTTTTTAATAATTCAACTGCTGTTGATAATTCACTTGCTTCGTTTTTTAATTCTTCAGCAAATGCTTCTGCTTCTTTCTTTCCAGTACCTTTCCATATTGTGCTACTATCATTAAGCATTGATGTTATTTTATCAACGCTATCAAGTACTGTCTTGGCATTTTCGCTAAACTCTTGGCTTTTCTTTTCATTCCCTGTTCCAAGGCCTGAATATTCATAATGTATTTCTTTAAAGCCATTTTTAGTTTTATTTAATTCAATTTTTGAAATATCTAATGTAGGATTTTCAGGAACACTATTAATATCATTTATAATATTTTTAATTTCATCTGGTTGTGGGATTCCAAATCCTTCTGGCCATGTTATTGATGCTGCTTGTTCTATACTACTATAATATTTGTCGATAGCCTCTGAAAAAGTTTGTGGATTAATATCATTATCTCTTAGGAATTCGCTCATTCCTTTTTCCCCAGATTTAGCAGCTTCAGTTAATTTTTGTATTGCTTCTTCTTGACTTTTGAACTTTTGAGTTACTTGATTAACAAAGCCATTATATGCTTCATTTTTGAAGTCTATATTCCATGTTTTATTTTCAGCAGTGCCATCTTGAGTATCAGATTGAGTTTCTCCTTGAGTAGTTCCTGAGGCTCCATTTGGTACTGTTGATTCTTCTTGCCCTTGTTGTTTATTTCCTTCATCTCCTGTTTCAGAATTATCTCCATTACCTTCTCCACCTGGTGGTGGATCTCCAGCTCCATTTGCTCCCGGTGATTGTTCTTGACCTGCTCCTTCTTGATGTTTTTTATCATCACTTGTTTCAGGGGCACTAAATACACTTGGGTTCCAATATTCACTTTTATCCATATTGTCATAAACATCTTGATTATATCCTTCATTGTCAGATATTCTAAAATTGTTATTTTCTACTTTAACTATAGTATATTTTCTTGGTTTTCCTCCAGTAAGAGAATTATTAACAATTACTTCATCACCAGCTTTATATTCTTGCCCATATATTATAACTGAATACTTAATAGAATTTTCATCAACTTCTATTTTACTATTTCCATCAATAGAAGTTGCTGTTGCTCCACCAAATAGTGGAGTATTAAGTGTATATCCTTCTTCAGTAGAATATTCTTTGCCACTTTTATCTTTAAATGTTTGCTTAAAGACATAGCCTGTTTCTGCCATATCATCACCACCTAACTATTAACATCTAATTCATTTGCATTATTATCTGCATCTGAACTTATTTTTCCTTCTAGTTCTTTATAATCACTAACTGTTTGTTTCATAAAATTAATATATGTTTGTAAAGAATTTAAAATAGGATTGTAGTTTTCTTTTAATTCTTGATATTTATTGTAAACTACTTCTTGAGTTTCCCCTGCCCAAACTTCTGTTTGGTTTATTCTTTCCATATTTTTATCTTCTCTTTGAAAAATTTGATTAACGTTATTAAAATGTTTTTCCATATTTGCAATTATATTTTCAAAATCACTACTACTCGTTATCTTTATCATAATCAACTATTCCTTACCTTATTAATATCATCTGCAAAATTATTGTCTGCTTCTTTATATAACTTGTTTGCTCTTGTCATAAATTTAGCAAAAGTATTGTATGTCTCTGGTATTGACTTTAGATTTCCTAAATAATTATCAATTCTTGTATAGAATATTGCTGCTTCTTCTCCTTGCCAGATATTCTTTAAATTATTTATTTCCTTTTCCATATCTTCTATTTCTTTAAATAGTGCTTGATAATCTGCTAAACTGACTTTTATTACATCATTAAGCATTTCGTGATTAACTCTCATCCTCATATCATTCACCTCTTATATCTTCAAGTTCTTGCTTTTGTATTCTTGAATTCATTTCTTGATCAGTTAAAACTGTTTCATTTCCGTCATTTATATTATTTAGAGTTGTTTCATCTACAACATTTCTAAAGTTTAAATCCTGTGTTTCTTGTTCTTTATCACTTGTTATATCATCAAGTTCTACTCTGTTATTTCTAAATTCATCTAGATTTTTAGTATCAAGCTCAGTATCTTTTGTTATATCTTTTAGGTTTCCATTTCTTGATATAATGCTTTCAGCTTGTGTCTCATCAATTACATTTAGATTTCCATCATTTACACTTCTTCCGTCAACTTTGCTATAAATATTAGCTGTAAATGACTTATCCGTAACTGTATTATTAGTTTCAAATCCTTTAGGAATTTCTATTTTGCTAGCTTCATTTTTTAATAGGGATTCAAGATTTGCCATAGAGTCAGCGTTACTTAGAATAACCTTCTCAGTACTGCTTAATTTATCTGATAAATTTTGAATTTTATCATTTATTATTTTCATTCCTTCTTCAAATAAATGTTTTGCCACTATTGGGTCAAATTTTTGTTTACTTTCTTGATGCAAACTATCTGAATTAGTTGATGTTCTTCTTAGATAAGAACTTATATCTTGAAGTTCATAATTGTTAAATTGTAATACATCTTTTTCATCCATACTATCACTCTTTCTTTTCTACTTTTTCTACTCTTAACACGATTATAACATTTTTTTCTATATTTTGAAATAAAAATAAATTATTATAAGCAAAAAAGACACTTTTTTTCAAAAAGTATCTTTTTTTATTTTTTTATCAATTATTTCTTGTTAATAACTTAGTTAATGTTTCACTTAATTTTCCGGAACTATAATGACTTAAGTTATTCATTAATATTGATGATTTGGAAAGTGCTGTAAAGTCATTTTCTATAGTATTAGATCCATAATAATCTTCTACTGTCATATTTTCTCTTTTTGCTAAATTAGATGTGTAATCTCTTACTATTGAAACTTGTCCCTCGCTTAGTGAATCTATTCCATTTCCATCATTAACTGCTATTACTTCATCTCTTATTGCAGCACTTGTTAATCCTTTAAACTCCTTTGATACATCATTATATCCTTGTAGAGATGCCCTTAATACTTCATGGTTATTGCTGTCATTTACTAATTGTTCTAATGTTAATCCTCTTGATACTGCTACATCATTTAAGTAAGTATGAAGTGTATCTACTGCACTTTCATTAAGTCCAACAATATTATTTCTTTCACCAGTAAATATACTATTTAATAAGCTTTGAGTTGCTACTCTGTCACCTTGCTCAATTAATATTTTTAAGTCTTTTGGTATTCCATCAATTGCTAGCAGTAATTCAACTAATTTTTCACTATTTGCTTCATCTAGTAATAATGAATCTACAGTTAAATTATTGGTATTAGCAAATTCTTGAAGGGCATTTGCAATTAACTCTAGTTGTTCTGTTGTTAATTGTTCATATATTTGTAATTGACTTTCTGTTGTATCTTCAAGATTAGGTACAGTAGGTGCTTCTGTTTTAGGTTCTGTTTTTTGTTCACCATCAGAATCATCATCGTCTGGAGGTCCGTTTGGAGAAGTTCTTTCTTTTGTTTGAGAAACAGATGCTAATTTAATTAGATTACTATATTTTTTACAGAAAGAAACTAATTCATTCTTTCTATTTATTTTTTCTTTTGCTTGTGCATTTAAATCATCTTGTGCTTTTTTATTTTCTGCAATAGCTTTATCTAGACGTTTTTTGTTATTGTCCCATTGTAGAATTTCCCAATAATTTGTTGGTCCAGCTATATGATGACCTTTTTCATCATCCCATTCTTCGTAATCTGGTTTTGGTCTTGGCGGTAAACTAGATAGCTCAGATAGTAAACTATTCATTGTATCTTTTAAAGAATTCAATTGATCATCAATATCTATTAATTCTTTTGAAACAGTTTTTAATTCATCAGCTTTTTCTGCTGCTAATACTAATGCATTTTCACAGTCATTTTTTAAGTCTTTTAACTCTTGCTCAATGTCTTCAAAAGCATCAACTCCCGCTTTTTTTGCCAAACCTTGCCAGTATGATGTTTGAAGTTTTCCTGCTGATACAGCTTTATCTATATTTTCTAAATTTGATTGCCATTCTTTAGCACTTTTTAAATTACTACCACTTAATATCTTGTTCCATTTATCAATTTCAGGATTTTTTTCTCTTATAGCATTTTTTCCTGTATAATTTTTTGCATCATTATTATTTAGCAAGTTTTTTGAAAGATTATAATATTCTTTTTCTTCATCAGTTAAGCTATCTACATACTCTTCAAAAAACGATCCTTCGCCTCTAACTATATTTCCATCTTCATCCTTAAAAGTATATTGAATAGATCCATCTTCATTAGTTCTAAAAAACACATTATGTTGATCATTATATGATTTATCAGAATAAAATAAGTTCTCATCAATAATTTTACCAGCTTGTTCTACAGTAGATTCAGGATGTATTCTCATATATTCATCAATTGCTTGATTTCTTTCAGCATTCCTAATAGCACTTGTTGATGCTGTTGCAGTCCTTGTCACTTCTTCAAGAGTTTTACCACTACGTATTTCTTTAATTAATTCCTTTTCAATATCCACAACACTTGTAGTATCACCATTTGCTCTTCTTTCATCAACTTTAGCTTGTAAAGCAATACCATAATTTGCTGTATCTTGTTTCGCTACTCGTTCCCTTGCTGCTTTTAATACATTATCTGTTAACTCCGGTCCTCCACCATCCATTGATGATGAATATCCTCGTGATTCACTTGTTGTTTTACCATCAACTACCGTCTTTTGCGATACTATTTTTCCTGTTTTATCGTCTCTTTTTGTAATTAACTGACTTCCATCATTAAATGTTTTTGTTGTAGTAGTTGTACCATTATTATATTCGTATT
>JAFUTR010000061.1 GCA_017477845.1 Bacilli bacterium | reverse complement strand
ATTATTTTATCCAACTCTTGCTTTAGTTTATCTTTTCTATCGTTGTGAACACTAATTACATTTCCGTTACTATCAGTTTCTTCTTTATATTCTGGTTCAGCTTCATATTGTGCTTTTTTATCATCACGCTCTTTTTCTTTTCTTTTCTTTTCAGCAAAATTAACAAGTAAATCTTTTAAGCATACATTAAGTGCATTAACTTCTAATGCCGCAACTTGAGTTTTATTAAGATTTCCTTCTAGTGTATCAAGAGCATCTGTTATTTTACATAAAAATACAATAGCTGCATCAGTTGCATACCCTTCAGTATTTTGTGTATCTTCCCATTTATTAACAGCAATATTTGCAGTATTAATAGCATTTTTAGCTTTATCTATCATATCTTGACAATCAGCAATTGTTTTCTTAGTTTTTCCAGTTGATCCTATTCTAGCACTTAAATCTTTTGCTCCATCACTAGTTTTACTTTTTTTACTTGCATCAGTATCTTGTGAATCTATATAATTCTTTCCAGTTCGAGTCCTATCACTTCCGCCACTTGATGAATCACTATTAAATTTAACTTCGTTATTTTTTTTCTCCCAGTCTTCTCTAGTAGAAACAAATTTTAATAAATCAGGGCTTGCACTTTTCATAAATATAGAACCATCAAAATTATAAAGTGAATAAACTAAGTTACCATTTGCGTCAGTAGTTATTTTAACTATATACTCATGTCCTAAGAAAGAAACTATATTTCCATCTTTAAAAGTTATATTCATAATACCTCCTAACTATTAACATCAAGTGAAACAATATTCTCATCAACATCATTATTAATAATTGTTTCAGCATTTGCATAATTATTACCAGTTATTTTAATAAATTTAGCACATTTTTTAATTCCATTATTTATTTTTGGAAAGTATTTATATAATTCCAAATATTTATCAAAAAAAGCATCATTAGTTTGACCTTTCCAAATATCACTATTATGTATTTTTTTCATAATATCATTAATATTATTAAAAATTACTTCTATATTTTCTCCAACTTTTTCCATCTCTTTCGCATTATCTATAAGAGCATCACTATTTATTTCTATGTTTAAGTTCCTCGTCTCCAAAATCAACACCTGCTTCCATTATTTCATCTTTCCATCTCAAATCTCTTGTTTCATAAGATTTATTCGCATATTTCATAAATGATGAAAAATCTTCTAAACTACCTACTACTTGCTTAATGTTTCTAAAATATGCTTCCATTTTACCACAATAGATATCACTATCATACCCATTCCAGTTTGTCTTTACTTTCCCAAGTATCATAAGTAATTTATCTACTTCTTTATCTAAATTTTCACTTTCTTTTTTAATATCAAGAGCAGTATCATTCATTTTTTCATAATCAACTTTAATTACCATTTTCATCACCCTCGTTGACTTTATCTAAATCTTGTCTATCTATATCATAATTATCTTCAAATTCTGAATTATAAATATCATTATTGTAATTAGCATTATAAAGCCCTACTTCATTTGTTTCTTTATAATCATCAAGCATATTATCAGTTAATTCTTCTTCATGAAGTTTAAATAAGTCATTGTCTTTTATATCATGATATTCATCTAAATTTTTATCAGTAATCTCTTCTTTATGAAGTTTAAATAAGTTTTGAATGTTATCTTGATGTTCATCTACATATCTAGCATCATTATTTAATACACCTTCATTAACACTTCTTCCATCAATTTTAGTTAAATATGTGTTATTAACTGAAATATCAAATCCAACATCTTCAGCATCAAAGTCATGTGGAAGAGATATATTATCGGTTTCACTCGATAATTTTCTTTCAAGAAAAGTAAATGCAGTCATATTATTTTTAGTAATGTTTTTGAAATCTGTTAGTCCGTCTTTAATTGATACAATTTGAGAGTCAATCATTTGAATGCCATTACCATATAAACCACTTTCAGTAAAAGATGTCATTTTATCAAGATAACCATCTTCCATTTCACTCATTTCTCTAATATTCTTACTGATAACAGATAACATATCTGTCATCCTATCTTCATCATAATAAAACATCTATAATCACCTACAATAATTCTAACATAAAAAATGATGAAATAAAACTTATTTCATCATTTTTTATATTAATCCATATTTAATAGTTGTTTCTCCCTAAAAAAGAATAAAAGAAATCAATCATCTATAAAACATCCTATCAAAGTATGTAAGTGTTTTTTTTAATTTATCTTCCCATTCTATAAGAATTTGACAAGTTTTTCTCACGAATATAAGAATCAAATCCACGACTTTTAATATAAGATAAATCATTTTCACCCATTTCATAAACTAAACTATCTTGAATTGATTTATAAATTGATCCATTCTTATTAACTTTTTCTCCGTCATAAGAAATATAATTAACATTATGAGGGAAAAGATCTAAAGTATCCATAAATATTTGAGGATTCCTATCAAAATAATTAATAACCTTAGATAAATCAGAAACACTATAATTTGAAGGCACTACAAACTCTTTTAAATCAGTTAATCCATCAAATAGTTTTCCATTATCAAATCCTTTGAACTCATTATCATAATGCCAAACAGAAGAGTACATTACATTAAACATTCCATCATTAACAAATGATTCACCACGAAATTTTCTACTATTATAAGAATAAAATAAATAATCTCCATTATTAGAATGTTTCAAATAAAGGATTCCTCTTTCATTTGGCATATAATTTTTATCAAGTGAAAATAAAGCAGTAACATCTTTATCATCATCTCTATAATGAATATTATATCTTCCATCATAATATACTTCTAGATTTTTATTTTCACTATTAAAAATTAACTTATTAATCTTATTATCATCTGTTTTAACACTACAACCATCCATATTAAAATAATCTAAATTAATATTTGAAATTTGAAATAAATTATTTAATTCTTTTTCTAAAACTTCTCTTTCCCCACGAAGAAAATCAAATTCATTTATTCTTTTTAGTTTTTCAAAAATCATATCCATTCTTTCATCCATATAAATTCCTCCTGTAACTAACTATTATAATCATTTTTATAAAAAAAACATTACTTTATTTTATTTTTTTATTTTTACCAGTTATAAGTGATAACCCACTACTTACATTTTTAATTTGTTTTAAAGAAACTTTTTTATCTGCTTTAGCCATTATTCTTCCTTCTAAGTATTTAGATTTAGAAAAAGAAAAATTAAATAATTTATTTCTATTAGAAGAAAGATAAATCATATCTTTTATATTTTTATTTAGATTGTTTACTAGTTCATAATTTTTAAGCTCATTTTTATTATCAGTTTTAAATCTACTAACTGGAAGTGGATACATATGATGAATTATTCCATCTATAATGATAACAGCTTCTTTATCATTTTGAAAAAAATCTGGATACCAATTATATGCATTGATAACTGCTTCCAAAGGATGTCTAAATCCATGCTTATTAGAAAACTTTTTAACTTTATTAGACTTATTATTCTGCCAAGGATTAGTATATAAGTCATGAAACATCGAAATAATTACTGCAAGGCGTGTATTTACTTTTGCTTTTTTCTTGTTTTTCTTCTTACATAATTTATATGTTTCAACAGCATCTTCTATTATATGTTCTCCTAAAGTAATGTCAGAGTGGTGCAAAAATTCACTAGTTGTTCTTCTTTTAAACTCATCATGACAAATTATGGGATTGATAATTGCCAATAATTCTTTTCGTTCATCATCATCTAAATTATACTTAGAAAAAATTAATTCTATCTTTTCATTCATAAAATCATCACAAGAAATATTATATCAAAAAAAAAAGAAAATATCTATTTTCTTCTTCCTAAAATCAGTGCAATTATAGGATATATTTCAAGGCGCCCAAGAAGCATACCAAAAGACATGAATACTTTAGATAAACTGCTAAACATTTCAAAATTTGGTATTTCAAAATATAATCCAACATTTCCAAAAGTTGTAAATACTGCATTTAAAGATGTTTCAAAAGAAAATCCATCCAAACTTACAACAAACAGAATAACAAGAATTAAAAGTATATATAAAAACATGAAACTTTTAGTACTTTGAAGAGTTTCTTCATCAACTACTTTACCTTCAAAAGTAATTGATGAAATAGAATTAGGATGAACTATTTTTTGAATATCTCTTTTGATTGATTTAAATATTAAAATAAGTCTTGATATTTTAAATCCTCCACAGGTACTTCCTGCACATGCTGATACAACCATAATAAATAAAATCCATACTCTACAAATAGTAGGATATATATTTACATCACCTATTCCATAACCAGTACTAGACATAAACGAACTGGTGTTAAAGAATGCATGTAATAAAGATTCATTTAAATTTCCAAAATATGATAAAGAATTAATAACTAGTAAAAATACAGTAAATAAATATAAGCCAACATAAACTCTTAATTCTTCACTTTTTAAAGCATTTTTAAAATTCTTAAATATAATTAAAAAGTAAATATTAAAGTTTACACCAAATAAAAACATGTAAACAGCTATTATTATTTTAGCAGCTATAGGATAAGTTGCAACACTACTAGCAAGTGGACTAAAACCACCAGTTCCTGCAGTACCCATCGCAAGAAGTAAACTATCGAAGAATGAAACTCCAGATAACAAAAGCAATATTAATTCAGTAATTGTAAGTGTGAAATATATGCCATATAGTAAATAAAGTGTCTTTTTAATACTTGGAACAAGTTTGGATACAACTGGTCCTGGCATTTCAGCCTTCAATAAATACATAGATTTATCATTCTTTGCAAGTGGAATAATAGCCATTACAAATGCTAAAACTCCCATACCACCTATAAAGTGCATAAAGTCTCTCCAAAAAAGAATACTTTTAGATAGTACTTCTGGATTACTAAAAACAGTAGCACCAGTAGTTGTAAGACCTGAAACAGCTTCAAATAAAGAATTAATAAAACTTGAATTAGTCTCAAGCATAATAGGAACTGACCCTATTAAACTAATAAAAATCCAAGATAAAGTTACAATTTTAAAACCATCTCTTGCATACAAATGAGTATTATATGTTTTAAATAAATTAAGAAGAAGTCCTAAAACCAAAGAAATGCCTGCACATAAGAGAAATGAAAAAGATAATTCCTTGAAAAACATTCCTACTATAAAAGGAATTAGTAAAAGAAAAGAATAACCAATTAATACTTTTCCAATATATTTATATATCAACTTGTTTCTCATAATTACTCCAATATATCATTTATGTCTTTAACATTTACTTCTTCTTTTGTAGCAATAACTATTGTATCATTAACATTTATCTCGTCATTTCCATCAGGAAATATAATATTATTATCTCTTCTTATAGCTGCAACTAAAACATTCTTCTTTATTTTTAAATCTTTTAAACAAGTATTAAGTCCTTTAAATCCTGCTTTAACATTAAACTCTACCATTTCAAAGTTTTCTTTATCAAACATATAAATAGATTCACAACTACTATTATTACTATTCTGCATTGCTCTAACATATTTAACAATTGAATTACATGCTATTTTATGAGGAGTTACAATTGTATCTATATCAGCTTTATCTAAAACTCCATCAAGATTTATATGATTCACTTTTGTAATAACATTAGGTATTTTTATCTCTTTGGCAAACATAGAATGAATTATGTTTTCTTCATCTAAACTAGTAAGTGAAATAAAACTGTCATAATCTTCTATATTTTCTTGATATAAAAGTTCTTGATCAGAAACATCTCCATTTATTATCATAGCTTTAGGTATTATTTCACTAAGAGTTTTACATCTTTCTTTATTAATTTCTATTATTTTAACTTCCATTCCCATTTCAATAAGCATTTGAGCAAGATAAACACTAGTATTAGATCCTCCACTAATTATTACCTTATTATTATTTTCTAAAACAATATTAGTATATTTCAAAAAAGATAATATTTGATCTCTTGTACCAGTTACAAATATTTTATCTCCTGCTTCAATTTTACTATTTCCTTTAGGTATTATTGTTTCTTTATCTTTTTCAATCGCACAAACGATAACTCGTTTCTTTAACTTTTTTAATAAAGATGTTAAAGAAAGTCCAACAATTCTACTTTCTTCTTTAACTTTTACTGATACCATAAATATTCTTCCTTTAAAAAAGGAAATAGTATCAAGTGCACTAGGAATACTTAGTATTCTTGCAATATGAAGTGCAGTCATATATTCTGGATTAATAGTCATTGAAAGTCCCATTTCTTCTTTCAATAAATCAATAGAAGTTGAATACTCTACTGTTCTAATTCTTGCTATAGTTCTTTTTACTCCCATTTTTTTTCCTAAGAAAGAACACATTATATTTTTTTCATCCTTATCCATAACACTTATTAACAAATCAGAATTAGATATTCCTGCTTCTTCTAAAACACTTGCATCAAGTGCATTACCTCTAATATAGTAAACATCCTCATTATTAACTATATTTTTATTATCAAAAGCTTTATCATCGATTATAGTAACATTATTTCCATCTCTTAATAATTCTTTAGCTAAATACTCACCTAATTTACCAATACCTGCAATTATTATTTTCATTTTTTATCACCACTTGTCTATTATAATTCAAAAAAAAAGTAAATGAAAGAATGGCTCAACAAGTTTTAGTGGGGTGAAAAATTACGCGTTCGCCCATATGGGAAAAGGAGAAAATGAATATTTTTTTAATATTCAAAAATTTTTCTCCTTTTTTTCATCTTTTTCATCGATTTTTAAAAAATTTCCACCAT
>JAFUTR010000060.1 GCA_017477845.1 Bacilli bacterium | reverse complement strand
TCATTAACAAATTCATCAGTGTATTTAACAAATTTTTGACCCTTTGAAGCCATAAGAAAAACACCTCCTTTCGGAAGTGTATTCTATCATATTTTTATAAACGGGTTTTTTATTAATGTCTACTCTGATGGGTGCATTTCACTATACTCAATTGGGGTTTTATATTTTAAAGCATAACTTGGACGATAATTATTGTTATCCCAAACTATATCATCAATAAATTCTTGAACTGTGTTATAATTGTTATGGTGATAAAATGAGTATTAAAGAAAAGTTAGAAAGTGTTAAAGGAATAATATTATCTCGAAATTTAAAAGATTATTCAGAAGAATTTGATGCTGTTTTAGAAGACCAGCCTCAAGAAGAAAAAGATTATTATAGATTAAGATATATAAACTATTTTAGAGATTTTACACATGAAAACTATAATAGTAATTATGAAATTCAAGATATAAAGCTAGATACGTTCACCATACCAAATAATTTTACTCACGAAGACGCAATAAAAGTGTTATCATATTTAATAGACTATTTAGAAGAAAAATTAGATTTAGCAGAAAATACATATAGAAGTATGGAAAGTCTAAACAGTATTTTAGATAATAGAAAACTTGGTTTTGTAAAAGTAAGTAAAGATATTAGTGATGACAAAATAGAAGATTTATTTTTGGTAATAGGAAGACTCCTTTTATTTAAAGAAAGCAAAGATTATAAGAAGTATTATAATTGGAGAAAAAGTGGAATAACTATAGAAGAAGTGAAAGAAATATATAAAAAAATAGGCATTAATTTAGATGAAATGGATATTTTAAAAGAAGAAAATGGAAAAAAATTAGTTAGATAATAGGTGATTAGATGTATAAAAAAATAGTTGCTATTGGTGGAGGAGAAATCGGAAAAGTAAAAAAAGATAAAACAAGAAGTAATTATGAAACAAAAGAACAAGATGAAAAAATAATTGAACTAACTGGAAAGGAAAAGCCCAACTTTCTTTTTATAGGTCATGCTGAACCGATAGAACATCAAAAAAGTTATTATAAAACAATGAGAGATATTTATAATAAAATGTATGGCTGCCCTTATAAAACAATTAGAAGTAGTGATTTAGAAAATACTGAAAAAGTAAAAGAATTGATAGATTGGGCAGATATTATATATGAAGGTGGAGGAAACACTAAAAGGATGTTAGAATTATGGAATGATACTGGATTTAATATAATTCTAAAAGAAGCATTAATGAAGTTGAAGGTATTATGTGGTATATCTGCTGGTGCTTCTTGTTGGTTTTCTGAATGCTTAACTGATTCACTTCGACTTGAAAATGAAAATGCTCCATTAATAATCATTCCTGGACTAAATTTTGTAGATGGTGTTTTTGTTCCCCATGCAAATGAAGAAAAGAAAAAAATAATAAAAAAATATTTAAAAAATACTAATAAATATGCATATTTAGTATCTGACTGTGCAGCATTATTGATCAACAATGATAAAATAGAAGTTGTAAAAAGTAGAAATGATGCATATTGTATAAAAGTATACTGGAAAAATAACAAATTTTATGAAGAAGAATTATAAAATTATATTTTTTCATAATTTAACCATATTTATGTAGTATAATTTAGATTGTTAAAGAAAGAGGTGATAATATGGATTTCTTTATATTTTATGGTTTAACAATAATATCAGTTATTATTACTTTAGGTGCTCAAGCATATATTTCAAGTAGTTATAGTAAATATTCAAAGGTTAATAATAAAAAAGGTGTATCAGGAAAAGAGGTAGCAAGAGCTTTACTAGATAAACACGGATTACAAGATATAAAAGTAGTGGAAACAAGTGGTATGCTAACTGATCATTATGATCCACAAAATAGAGTAATAAGATTATCTACAAAAATATATCATGATACATCAATAGCTTCTGTATCAGTTGCAGCACATGAATGTGGGCATGCTATTCAAGATAAAAATGGTTATTTATTTTTAAGAATAAGACATTCATTAATACCTTTAGTTAATTTATGTTCTTATGCTGGATATTTTGCAATTATGCTAGGTGCATTATTTAGCGCCTTAGGTCTTATTTGGATAGGAATTGGTGCAGAAATGGTCATTTTATTATTCCAAGTAATTACGCTACCGGTTGAAATAGATGCTTCAAAAAGAGGATTAAAAGAATTAAAAGAAGAAAATTATCTAGATTCTAAAGAATTGGGCAGTGGAAAAGTAATGCTAACATCGGCCGCTCTAACTTATGTAGCAAGTGTTGCTGCAACCGTTTTACAAGTACTTAGATTAGTATTAATATATGGAAAAAGAAGAGATTAAATCTCTTTTTTATATTTTTATAAAATATTTATTGACACTAAAAAAATATAATGTTATATTATTAACGTCGATTTAGAAATGGGTTTTGCTGTGGCAAAACTTATATTTAAAATCAAAAATGACACACCTGGATATGTGTAAAGAAAGGAGATTGAATTTATGCCTACAATTAATCAATTAGTAAGAAAATCAAGACGCGATAAAGTAAGAAAAAGTAAATCACCAGTTTTAGGATTTAGATTTAATAGTATTGCAAAGAAACAAACTGTTAAATATAGCCCACAAAAACAAGGAGTTTGTACTCGTGTTGGTACTATGACACCTAAAAAACCAAACTCAGCATTACGTAAATATGCTCGTGTACGTTTAAGTAACGGTGCAGAAGTAACATGCTATATTCCTGGTATAGGACATAACTTACAAGAACATAGCGTTGTATTGATACGTGGTGGACGTGTTAAGGACTTAATCGGTGTACGTTATCACATTATTCGTGGTACATTAGACACTGCAGGAGTTAAAGATAGACATCAAGGACGTAGTAAATACGGTGCTAAGAAACCAAAAGCAAGTAAATAATTATAATATAAATTAAAAATATGAAGGGAGGATTTTAAAATGCGTAAAAGACGTGCGGTAAAAAGAGATGTATTACCAGATCCAATATACAATTCAAAAGTTGTTACAAAATTAATAAATACAATTATGTTAGATGGTAAAAAAGGAATTGCCCAAACTATTCTTTATGAAGCATTTGACATGGTTAAAGAGAAAACTGGAGAAGATGCTTTAACTGTTTTTGAAAAAGCATTAGAGAATGTTAAACCAACACTTGAAGTTAAATCAAGAAGAGTTGGTGGATCAAACTATCAAGTACCAGTAGAAGTTACACCTGCAAGAAGTCAAGCTTTAGGACTACGTTGGTTAGTTAGATATGCAAGACTTCGTGGTGGAAGAGGGATGGCTGAAAATTTAGCAAATGAAATAACAGACGCTTACAATGGAACAGGAGCAGCTGTTAAAAAACGTGAAGATACACATAGAATGGCAGAAGCTAATAAAGCATTTGCACATTATCGTTGGTAGGAAGGAGATTTAAGTATGGCACGTGAAACATCTTTACAGATGACAAGAAACATTGGAATAATGGCTCACATAGATGCTGGTAAAACAACATGTACTGAGCGTATACTATTCCATACTAAAAAAATCCATAAAATTGGTGAAACACATGATGGTGAATCACAAATGGACTGGATGGAACAAGAACAAGAACGTGGTATAACTATTACTTCTGCTGCTACTACTGCATATTGGAAAAAATATAGATTTAATATAATAGATACTCCAGGACACGTAGACTTCACAATCGAAGTTAGTCGTAGCTTAAGAGTACTAGATGGTGCTGTAGCATTAATAGATGCACAAGCAGGAGTTGAACCTCAAACTGAAACAGTTTGGCGTCAAGCTACTGAATTCAAAGTACCAAGAATCATATTTGCTAATAAAATGGATAAAATGGGAGCAGATTTTGTATATAGCTTAGACACTATTAAGTCAAGACTAGGAGTTAATGCAAAACCTATTGAATGGCCAATTGGAGCTGAAAGTGACTTTAATGGAGTAATCGATTTAGTTACAATGAAAGCTTATCAATATGATGGAAAGCAAGAAGAAGATGCAAAAGAAATAGAAATACCTGCAGAATTAAAAGATGAAGCAGAAAAAAGAAGAGCAGATTTAATTGAAACAGTAGCAGAATATGATGACGAAGTAATGGAAAAATATCTAGAAGGAGAAGAATTATCAGTTGAAGACATTAAAAAATGTATAAGACGTGGTACACTTGATGTTAAATTCTTCCCAGTAATGTGTGGTACAGCTCTTGGTAACAAAGGAATTAAACTTTTACTAGATGCTGTAATCGATTACTTACCATCTCCACTTGATATTGAATCAATTAAAGGAACAGACTTAAATGGAAATGAAGTAGAACGTCATCCAAGTGATGATCAACCATTCTCTGCACTTGCATTCAAAGTTATGACAGATCCATTCGTTGGAAGACTAACTTTCTTCCGTGTTTATTCAGGGCATTTAAGTAGTGGATCCTATGTATTAAACTCTACTAAAGATGAAAAAGAAAGAATTGGTCGTATCTTATTGATGCATGCAAATAATCGTTCAGAAATATCTGAAGTATTTACAGGTGATATAGCTGCAGCAGTTGGACTTAAAAATACAACTACTGGAGACACGCTATGTGATGAAAAGAAACCAGTTATACTTGAATCTATGGTATTCCCAGAACCAGTTATTCAATTAGCTGTTGAACCAAAATCAAAAGCTGATCAAGAAAAAATGGGAATTGCTTTACAAAAACTTGCTGAAGAAGATCCAACATTCAAGGTACATACTGACCATGAAACAGGACAAACAATTATCGCAGGTATGGGTGAGTTACACCTTGATGTATTAGTAGATAGAATGAGAAGAGAATTCTCAGTTGAATGTAACGTAGGTAAACCACAAGTTGCTTATCGTGAAACAATTAAAACAGCAGGAGATTGTGAAGGTAAATATATTAAACAATCTGGTGGACGTGGACAATATGGACATGTTTGGGTTAAATTTGAGCCAAATCCAGATAAAGGATATGAATTCGTTGATGCTATTGTTGGAGGAGTCGTTCCAAGAGAATATATCCCAGTCACTGATAAAGGATTACAAGAAGCTCTTGAATCAGGTGTACTAGCAGGATACCCAATGATAGATGTTAAATGTACATTATTTGATGGATCATATCATGATGTAGACTCTAGCGAAATGGCATTTAAAGTTGCAGCTTCCCTAGCAGTTAAAGAAACAAAGAAACACTGTAATCCAGTACTTCTTGAACCAATAATGAAAGTTGATGTATCAGTACCAGATGAATACTTTGGTAACGTTATGGGAGATATAACAGCTCGTCGTGGAAAACCACTTGGACAAGAATCACGTGGAAATGCAATTCAATTATCTGCGATGGTTCCACTAGCAGAAATGTTTGGATATGCAACTTCTTTAAGAAGCAATTCTCAAGGAAGAGGAACGTTTATAATGACATTTGATCATTATGAAGAAGTTCCAAGAAATATTGCCGAAGAAATAATAAAGAAAAGTGGAAATTAATATGTAATAACAGGACTAATAAAGTAGTTCCTGATTATTAAAAAATAGTTGATAATTTATCAATTATTAGATAAAATATAAGAGTATATATAAAAGGAGGAAATAAAATGGCAAAACAAAAATTTGATCGTAGTAAACCACATGTTAATATTGGTACTATTGGACACGTTGACCATGGTAAGACAACATTAACTGCTGCAATTACTAAGAGACAAGCAGAAAAATTTGGTGGAGAATTTGTTGATTATGCAAATATCGATAAAGCACCAGAAGAAAGAGAACGTGGAATTACAATTAATACAGCACACGTTGAATATCAAACAGCTACTCGTCACTATGCACACGTAGACTGTCCAGGACATGCTGACTATGTTAAAAACATGATTACTGGAGCTGCACAAATGGATGGAGCTATCCTTGTTATAGCAGCAACTGACGGACCAATGGCTCAAACTCGTGAGCACATCCTATTATCTCGTCAAGTTGGTGTACCAAGAATGGTAGTATTCATGAACAAATGTGACCAAGTTGATGATCCAGAATTATTAGATTTAGTTGAAATGGAAATTCGTGACCTATTAACTGAATATGGATATGATGGAGCAGAAACTCCAATTATTCGTGGATCAGCTTTAAAAGCTCTTGAAGGAGATCCTGAGTATGTTAAAGCTATTGATGAATTAATGGATGCAGTTGATTCTTACATTCCAACTCCAGAACGTGATACAGAAAAACCATTCTTAATGAGTATCGAAGATGTATTTACAATCACTGGACGTGGAACTGTTGTTACAGGACGTGTTGAACGTGGTAAGTTAAACTTAAATGATACTGTTGAAATCGTTGGAATTAAGCCAACTAAATCAACAGTTGTAACTGGAATAGAAATGTTCAGAAAACAACTTGATTATGCTGAAGCAGGAGATAACGCTGGAGTATTACTTCGTGGAATCTCTCGTGAAGAAGTTGAACGTGGACAAGTTCTTGCTAAACCAGGAAGTGTTACACCTCATAAGAAATTCAAAGCTCAAGTTTATGTATTATCTAAAGAAGAAGGAGGACGTCATACACCATTCTTTGCTAACTATCGTCCACAATTCTATTTTAGAACTACTGACGTAACAGGAGTTATTGAACTTGAACCAGGTGTTGAAATGGTTATGCCAGGAGACAATGTTTCAATCACAGTTGAGTTAATTCACCCAATTGCTATTGAAAATGGTACTAAGTTCTCTATCCGTGAAGGTGGAAGAACAGTTGGTGCTGGTAACGTTACTGAAATTATTGAATAGTAAAATAGAGGAGAAATCCTCTTTTTTTTGTAAAAAAAAAAGAAGACTACGCTTCTTAAAGTTTAAAAGTATCTTGTCTTCCCATTGCAGCTAAATATAAGTTATACATTGTTTTATTTGTCATTATACCAAATTCACCAATATATTCCATTACTCTACCACGAAGAGCAAGTTTGGCTTCATTAATTCCATTAAATGGATTTCTTTTTTTATCAAATCCACCAGTTATTTCTCCAAAGATAAATGTTCTAAGATTTGTATTAGAATATTGTTCAATTATTTTCCATCTTAATAAATGCAGAGCATTCAAAGAACTATATTCCTTTAAATAACCATCTTCAAAAATAGAAACACTATTTCCATGTTTTATAACAATACACATTGCTATAATTCTTCCATCTGGATAATCTTTTAGTGTTTTAGTAGCAAGAACCAGATGTTCTTTATATCCATTTATTATTTTATCTGACTCTAACTTCTGATTAATAATTTTTTCAGCATTTTTACCATGTAGATTTTTTTCTTGAATTAATCTATTTAAAAGTTCATTCCTTTCCAGCTCATTTTCATATAAATATTTACTATTATTAACATATTTTTCTGAATTAACTCTTGCAATGTATATTTCACAATCAGGATTATTTTCAATTAAATTCCTATAATAATCTATTGGCCTATCAAATTTCTCTTTTGCTATTTCATATATTGAATCAATATTTAATGTTTCATCCTTTAATATTTCAACACCTAATCTTGCAGCTTTTCTAAGTTTAGTTCTTACTCGTTTATCAATTTTACTAAGTAAAAGTCTTGAATTAATTGGTAAATTTGAAACAGAATACCATCTTGGAAGAATACCTTCAAAAAACAAGTTTTGACCTCTATATTCAAAATTAATTCTTTTAAGTAGAAAGTTTACTATATCTTTAGCATATGGATTAGCATTTAACAAGTCTCCACCATTCATTAAAGAATCCAATTTTTTTTCAATACCTATTTTTTTTTCTCTTACCATTCCTCTTTTATTCCTTATCGATAATACAATTGTAGGATCTATTGTAAGTGACATTATTTTTTTTGAATTTAAATAACTCTTTAATTCTTTAAAGACAGATTCAGCAAATTTATAGTCAGCATAATCTATAAGAGGTCCACGCGGTGCATATGAAATACTTTGACTTAGATAAACAGTTTTTGTAAGTAGGAGAGTTACACCCTTAATAGTCATAGACTCTTCAAAACCTAAATACATTACATTATATCCTAAAGTCTCACAAGCTCTTCCAAAACTTGATGTTTGCCAAGGATTAGCCAGTTCATGACTCTTAGCATAGTTATCAAAATCATTTTGCTCTAATTCAACTATTCTCATATTGCCACCTCCAAATCATAGACCTATTATAACATAAATTAATTGAATTTGAAATAATATGTAGTATAATTTTAATAGGAGTGACAAATATGTTTGAAAATAAAAAATTATTAATTTTAGGATTTGCAAGAAGTGGATATGAGGCTGCAAAATATCTATTGAAGCATAACAATACAGTAATACTTACTGATATGAAGACAGAACATGATGAAAAACAAATAGAAGAATTAAAAGAATTAGGAATAAAATTTGTTCTAGGAAGTCACCCAGATGACTTATTAGATAGCTCTTTTGATTATTTAATTAAAAACCCTGGAGTTCCAATTGATCATAAATATGTCTTAAAGGCAAAAGAATTAGGAATAGAAGTAATTAATGAAGTTGAAATGGCATTTAGATTATTACCAAATGATATTAAGTTTGTAGCAATCACTGGAACAAATGGAAAAACTACAACTACAACATTAATTTACAATATTTTAAAAGAAGCTGGTAAAAGTGCACATTTAACTGGCAATATTGGATATCCATTAATTGGTTTCTTAGATAAACTAAAAAAAGATGATATCATAGTTATGGAAACATCTTGTCAACAACTGGAGAATCTTACACAGTTTAATCCAGACATTGCAGTAATGACAAATTTAAGCCCAGCTCATATTGATTTCTTAAAGTCATATGAAAACTATAAGAGAGTAAAAACAAAAATTTTCCAAAATCACACAGAAAAGAATATAGCAATATTAAATTTTGAAAACGAAGATGTGCTTGAATCAACAAAGAATATTAAATCAACAGTTAAATATTTTTCAAGTAAGAAAGAGATAAATGGATGCTTTATCAAAGATGAATCAATTTACTATTATGATGAAAAAATAATTGATTTAAAAGATGTTAAATTAATTGGTATTCATAATTATGAAAATATTATGGCAGCAATTATGGTAGTAAAAGAATTAGGAGTTAGCAATGATTATATAAATAAGGTTTTAAAAGAATTCAAAGGTGTAGAACATAGAATAGAATTTGTTAGAGAATTAAATGGAGTAAAGTATTATAATGATTCAAAAGCTACTAATATTAAAGCTACTCAAATTGCATTATCATCATTTAAAACGCCTGTTATAATTTTATTAGGTGGTTTGGATAGAGGACATGATTTCTTTGAGTTAAAAGATTATATGAAATATGTTAAACATATAGTAGCATTAGGAGAGTGTAGATCAAGAGTAGAACAGTTTGCCAAAGAGTTAGGAATACCTTGCACTAATGTAGAAACAATGAAAGAAGCAGTACCTGCTGCATTTAGAGTAGCAGAAAAAGGTGATACAGTACTATTATCTCCTGCATCAGCATCATGGGATCAATATAAAAAGTTTGAAGATCGTGGAGATGAATTTAAAGAATTAGTCAATAATTTAGGTAAATAATGAGTTCATTATTTACTTTTTTAATACTATCAGTTGTGCTAGCTATACTAAGAACAGAAAAAAAAGATGAATTTGTATTGGAAAAACAATTATTACTTGTTTTTTCTTTTATTTTTTGGTAAACTAATGACTAGTAATGGGGTGATTAGTTAATGAAAGCATTTTTATTAATAATATGTGTATTGTTAATTGCTATCGTATTATTGCAAAGTAATAAAGCTGAGGGTGCATCACAAATAATTTCTGGTGGAAACGCTGATTTATTCAGCCAAAGAAAAGAACGTGGAGCAGAATTATTTATAAGTAGATTAACATTCTTCTTAGGAGCACTATTCTTTATAATTTGTGTAGTTATGAATATAATGTAAAAAATATATAAGCCTTTGGGCTTTTTTTGTTTTTAAAAACAATTATTAATGTAAAAATAATAATAAACTATTTTAATAACTATGAAAAAATAACATTTATGTTATATAATATATATGAAAATATAGGAGTGATTAGATGAAAGATAGAATAGTAGAAGTATTAACAAGTGTTCATAGAGCATTGTCATATGAAGAAATAGATTCTTTACTTAATATAAAAACAATAGAAGAAACTAAGGAAATGAATGAATGCTTGCAAGAGTTAGAAGATAATGGAGAAATATATCACTCTAATAAAGGGAAATATATGCTTTTTACAGATAGTAATTTAAGAAAAGGCATACTTTCTGTTAATAAAAAAGGTTATGGTTTTGTACTTGTGGAAAATGAAGAAGATATTTTTATTCCTATAGATAGTATTAATGGTGCAGTTGATAAGGATATAGTAGCTGTCGAAATTAAAGAAACAAAAAAAGACGGAAGACGTGAAGGAAGAATTGCTAAAATAATTAAAAGAGAATTATCAACAGCAGTTGGGGAAATTTATTTTAAAAAAGGAATTGGACATATCATACTTGACGATAAAAAAATAAAACTTGATATTGAGATACCTAAAAAGAAGAATTTAGGCGCAGTTGATGGACATAAAGTGGTAGTGCAAATTGATTCAATAAAGAAAAATAAATGTACGGGACATGTTATAAAAATATTAGGACATAAGAATGATCCAGGTGTAGATATAATATCTATTGTGGAAAACTTTAAAATAAAATATGAGTTTGATCAAGAAGTAATTGATTCGCTTGATTACATACCAGAAGAGATTAGTGAAAGTGATAAACAAGGAAGAAAAGATTTAACAAATGAAATGATATTCACAATCGATGGAGATGATACTAAAGATATAGATGATGCCATATCAGTAAAAAAACTAAATAATGGTAATTATGAATTGGGTGTTCATATAGCAGATGTATCCTACTATGTAAAAGAAGGTTCACCTTTAGACATTGAGGCAATGGAAAGAGGAACAAGTGTATACTTAGTTGATAGGGTTATACCAATGCTTCCACATAAATTATCGAATGGGATTTGTTCATTAAATCCAAATGTTGAACGCCTTGCTATTTCATGTGTAATGGAAGTAGATAATAAAGGTAATACAATAGATTATGATATCTTCGAAAGTGTCATAAAATCTAGAATCCAAATGACTTATAAAAAAGTAAATAAAGTATTAAATGGTGAAATAGTAGAAGGCTATGAACCTTATAGTGAAACACTATTATTAATGAAAGAATTAGCTAATATAATAAGAAAAAATAAAAATGAAAGAGGATATATTGATTTTGATACTGATGAGCCTAAAATATTGGTAGACGAAAACTGTGTACCAATAGATGTTGTTTTAAGAGATAGAGGAGAAGGAGAAAAATTAATTGAAGACTTTATGATACAAGCTAATGAATGTGTAGCAACTCATATATTTTTTATGGAACTACCATTCATCTATCGTGTACATGAATATCCAAAAAAAGAAAAAATAGACAGTTTCTTAAGTTATGTTTCTTCTCTTGGTTACCAAATTCCAGCAAGTATAAGAGATTTAAGTCCTAAATCAATGCAAAGACTATTACATTTCTTAAAAGAAAAAAAAGAATATCAAGTTTTATCAAGTCAGTTATTAAGAAATATGCAAAAAGCAGTTTATTTGCCACAAAATATTGGACATTATGGACTTGCAAGTAAATGTTATACACATTTTACTTCACCAATTAGAAGATATCCTGATACGACAGTTCATAGATTGTTAAGAACTTATTTGTTTGAGAAAAAATTAGATCCTGAAACTCTTAAACACTGGGAACAAAAATTAATATATATTGCAGATCACTCATCATCAACTGAAAGAGCATCAATTGAATGTGAAAGAGAAGTTGAAGATATGAAAATGGCTGAATATATGGAAAAACATGTCGGTGAAACATTTGAAGGTATGATTTCTACTGTTACAAATTTTGGTATGTTTGTAGAACTAGATAATTTAATTGAAGGATTAGTAAGAATTACAGATCTTAAAGGATTTTATAATTATGTAGAAGAAAGTCAAATGTTAATAGATGAAAAAACACATAATATGTATAGATTAGGGGATAGAGTTCTTGTTAAAGTCATAAGAGCATCAAAAGAAGAAAAAGCAATAGACTTTGAATTAATAAAAAAACTATAGGGGGATATATGGAAATACTAAATAGAAAAGCAAGACATGATTATTTCATAAAGGAAGAATTTGAATGTGGAATAGCACTAAAAGGTACAGAGATAAAGTCTATTAGAGAAGGCACATGTAATATTCAGGATAGTTATGGAATAATTAAAAAAAATGAATTATATATTTTAAACATGTTTATTGGTGAATATAAAGAGGGTAATATCTTCAATCATCAAGAAACAAGGACAAGAAAACTATTGATGCATAAAAAAGAAATATTAAAACTTTCTAATAAAATTACGCTTGAAGGGTTTACACTTATACCATTAAAAGTGTATTTCAAAAACAATAAAGCGAAGATATTGTTAGGGTTATGTAAAGGTAAAAAAGATTACGACAAACGTGAATCTATTAAAGAAAGAGACATTAAAAGAGAATTGGAGAAGAAAATGAAGTACTAATTGAAAAAATAAGTAATTTGTGGTATAATTCTCCTCATGGGGCCGACTTTGGTTTCGACGGGATTAACTGAGTATAAATGGCAAGTCGAGGCATACGTAAATGCATCAGTTAAATAACTGGAAACAAAATTAAAAATGCATTCGCTCAACTTTTCAACAGAAATGCTGGAAACGCTGTAGCTTTTGCCTAGTATAACCTAGAGCAAGTGCGCTTCTTTTCTTTCTTTTCCTACGGGAAAAAAAGAGGCTAATTTAGTAGGATATATTTCTTTGATGTCTATAAGAAGAAATGAATAACATAGGCTAGCTATATGATATTTTGTTAATTAAATTTTCATATAGTGAATTTAACTAATTAACTAAACTTGTAGAAATTTATATGTGGTTTTTTTCGGACAGGAGTTCGATTCTCCTCGGCTCCACCATATTAGAATTTTATTGAACTATTATTAGTTCTTTTTTTATTGAAAAATTATAAGTATATGTATATATTATAATTAGGTGATAGAATGTATAGAGGCGATTACAATTTTTTTGATTATAAAAGTAACATAGAAGGATATAATGGACAAGACTTCGGTACATTTCCTCAATATTTATATCTAATGCTATCAATTGTGTTATTAATAGCATTATTGTATTTTTTTAGGAAAAAAAACAAGCGTGAAGTAAAAAAAATAATTAGAAATATAGGTATATTTTTGACTTTGTTTTATGTTATTAAAACATCTTGGGAATCATATTACGATATTAAGTATACCAGCTCATTTAATTATTATTTACTGCCTTTTGATACTTGTTCATTTATTATGTTAACAGGACTAATTTCAGGATTCTATAAAGGAAAAATAAAAGAATTATCTGACTCTTGGATTGCTACTGCATCTATTGTAGGAGGACTTGCTAATATGCTATTTTTAAATGCATTTAAGTATTATCCATTTTTATCCTTTGGAGCATTTTACTCAATGATTTGGCATTTTCTAATGGTATTTATTGGACTATTATTAATAGTAACAAATTATGTTCCAATAAGCTATAAAACAGTTATAAAAGGATTCTTATTTCATACATTAATATCACTTGTAGTAATACCAATAGATTTTATCTTTAACTTTGATTTTATGCTTTATAAAGACTTAGGTGGCATTCCTATATTTGAAGAAATTGCCTTAAATCTAACAAACAATAATATGGGATTTTTAAATCCGCTATTAATGCTTTTTCTATACTTTTTAGCATTTAATATAATATTTTCAATACCATTAACTATAAATAAAATAAAGAATAGTATAAAGTAGAATTAGAATGTAATGATAACTAGTATAATCTAACATTTAAAAATGAAAAAGTATTAAAAAAGTACTAAGAACTTCAGTAGTTGTTAGTACTTTTTAATTGCTTAGAGTTTTAACTCATTTACTTTTTTAAAAAAGTTTATAAGTATATTGCATTAGCCTTTGTAACATTAAATATCTTCTCTTTGGTGAAATGAAAAATTAAGTGCAACATGCATTTAATCTTTTCATATTATTTAAAATTGAAGGACTAAATGAAACAAAAAGAAGTAATTTTTCTAAAAAAAATACAATATATGTGTTCAAGTTAGTATTTCAGGGCAT
>JAFUTR010000059.1 GCA_017477845.1 Bacilli bacterium | reverse complement strand
TCTAACTACAAAATCTCTATTTTTAACTACTATTAAATCACAGCTAGAAGTATTATTTGATTTATCAGTAACTTGTCCAGTAAGATGAGTTTCTCCAACACCAAGATCTATTGTCTTCTTATCAGTAAAAACATCAACTCCATTAGAAAACTTAAAACTTGCAACACCACTTTCATTATCCTCGGCAGTTAAAATTGCTTTAACATCCCCATAATAAATTCCATCTTCATATACTTCTCCTTGAGCATTAATACTACAAACAGGAGCTCCATTATCGTAATGAACATTAGAAGAAACATCACATTGTGTCTTATTACCAGCAACATCAGAAATTTCTATAAAATATAATGTATCAGTTGAAGAAAAAACTTTACTGAAAGTACCTTTTGTACATCCACTCTCATTATCTATACATGAAACAGTAATTGTTTCATTTCCTACCGCCCAATCACTTTTATTACTTGAAACATTTCCACATCTTGGAGGGATAGAATCAATATCACATTTTGAATTATTTGATTTATAACTATCACAAACTAAACATGCATCATAACTATAATCATTTTTATCTTTATTTATAATTACATAACTATTTTGTGTGTCACAAGCAATATTAGTTTCAGGATCAACAATCTCATCAATATATCCTTCTTCGTTCAATGTTTTTAAATCAATTTTTTTATTCCCACCATCATCTGGTAAATTACAATTTAAATTATTATTTAAGCAGTTTATCGTATAATTTTTAGCTGCACTAGCCATAGTTTTCTCATGATTTGTAAACACATTACTACTTGCACTATTTAAATACTGTAGCACAGCAGGAATTGCAATAAGAGCAATAATTCCAATAATAATGATTACTGCTATAATTTCAACAAGTGTAAATCCATCTCTTTTATTTTTCATATAAACATCATATCCTATCTATAATAAAATAATATAATTTATTAAAGTAATAAAGCCTTAATACAAAATATCACTCTTTTTAACTTCTATTGCAGGTCTTACTCCAGCACTTTTTAAATTACTGTCAGTAGAATGAACAGAAATACTAGTTGTCGTTCTTCCAGAATACTTACTACCGACTTTAATTGCATCACTATAATCAGATGGATTCTCTAGCCACCAATCATCATCACCTTCCATAAAATATGAACAATTTTGAAGGGTATTATAACAAGTTGTATTATATCCATAACCAGTATCTTCACACGGAACAGCAATATTACCACAAGCTTTGCTTATTTCTTGGGCTGTCAAAAGTCTTGCAGCTTTACCAGAATAACTAAAATTACTTGGTAATGTAGCACTACTTGTTCCAGACACAGTATTAGTAGATTTTTCAGTTAGTATTTGTCTACTTGTCTTTTTTAAAGATACATTTTTCCAAGTAGTAGTCGTTGGAAAATGTTTAACAAGATTTCTTGGGCCATTAGCACTATTTCTAGAAGTATCATATGAAAACTCGCCATATGGATAATAATATTCATCTTCAGGACTTCTATAAATAGATCCATTCCTTGTATTACTATAGAAAATTAAAACTGCATATGAAGTATCCCATTTTTTGGTGCTTGTATCATAATAATCACTTACAAAATAAAATCTTTCATTAGATGAATTATATGATCCATCACCATTTACATCACAGTCAAAAGCATCACCAGACTTCAAAACACCTTTAGTACCATAATTTCCATATGTACCAGCACTTCCACTATGTAATGTAGTAGCTCGAATACACTTATATGGTCCAATCCATTTTGCATATAAAGTAGTATTTCCTATATCTTTAACAGTAGCACCATCAGTATAAACAACAGAACCATTACTTGATGTCGACCATCCAGCAAAAGCATATCCTGCTTTTGTAAATGTATTATTTTTTATCTTACAATTTGCATCAAATTGACAAGTTTGGCTAGTCATGCTTCCACTTCCTCCATTAGAATTAAATGTTAAAGTATAAGAGCTAACTTTCCAAACAGCATAAAGATTAATTGTCTTATTATTTTCACTAGTTAAATTATTAACTACTTGTTTATCAGTATAAGTACTAGAAGTTGCACTGCTAGATTCACTCCATCCCATAAATTTATATCCAGTCTTTGCAAACGTATTAGCACTAAGTGTACAACCTTCTCCATAAGTACAAGTTATTGTATTCATAGTTCCACTACTACTTCCATTTCCGTTAAATTTAATTGTATATGTATTTGGATTCCATTTTGCATATAAAGTTATATCTTCTTTTTTATTAAATATACTTGAATTATTAATTATTGTAGTAAATGCTTTTTCTAAATACCATCCATTAAATGTATTACCTACTTTTTCTGGTGTACATAAATTATCATATTTATTATATGGCCTTTTATATGTAACTTTTAAAGTTTTATCACTGCAAAGGCTTCCTCCATTATCATCATATCTAACTACAAAATCTCTATTTTTAACTACTATTAAATCACAGCTAGAAGTATTATTTGATTTAT
>JAFUTR010000058.1 GCA_017477845.1 Bacilli bacterium | reverse complement strand
TCTAACTACAAAATCTCTATTTTTAACTACTATTAAATCACAGCTAGAAGTATTATTTGATTTATCAGTAACTTGTCCAGTAAGATGAGTTTCTCCAACACCAAGATCTATTGTCTTCTTATCAGTAAAAACATCAACTCCGTTAGAAAACTTAAAACTTGCAACACCACTTTCATTATCCTCGGCAGTTAAAATTGCTTTAACATCCCCATAATAAATTCCATCTTCATATACTTCTCCTTGAGCATTAATACTACAAACAGGAGCTCCAT
Source organism: Bacilli bacterium (assembly GCA_017477845.1). Lineage (GTDB taxonomy): Bacteria > Bacillota_I > Bacilli_A > RF39 > UBA660 > RUG13868. Next base: position 4,277 of record JAFUTR010000058.1, on the reverse strand, counting down.
TATCATAATGAACATTAGAAGAAACATCGCATTGTGTCTTATTACCAGTAGCATCAGAAATTTCTATAAAATATAATGTATCAGTTGCGGAAAAAACTTTACTGAAAGTACCTTTTGTACATCCACTTTCATCATCTATACATGAAACAGTAATCGTTTCATTTCCAACTCCCCAATCACTTTTATTACTTGAAACATTTCCACATCTTGGAGGGATAGAATCAACATCACATTTTGAGTTAGTTGATTTATAACTATCACAAACTAAACATGCATCATAACTATAATCATTATTATCTTTGTTTATAATTACATAACTATTTTGTGTGTCACAAGCAATATTTGTTTCAGGATCAACAATCTCATCAATATATCCTTCTTCACTTAATGTTTTTAAATCAACTTTTTTATTTCCACCATCATCTGGTAAACTACAATTTAAATTATTATTTAAGCAGTTTATTGTATAATTTTTAGCTGCACTAGCCATAGTTTTCTCATGATTTGTAAATACACTATCACTTGCACTATTTAAATATTGTAGCACAGCAGGAATTGCAATAAGAGCAATAATTCCAATAATAATGATTACTGCTATAATTTCAACAAGTGTAAACCCATCTCTTTTATTTTTCATATATACCCTCATATCCTATCTATAATAAAATAATATAATTTATTAAAGCAAAAAGCAACTAAAAAACTAGAAAAATTACAAAAAAAAATGTAGAATATACATTCTACATAACTACTTTAATTTATCTAAAAAACTTTCACCAATTAATGGTTTTGAAACTCCAAAATTATCTGCAATAGTAGCACCTATATCGGCCATAGTTTTTAAGATATCAAGTTTCTTTGGTTCTTTAAATCTTCTCCCAAATATTATTACTGGAACATTTTCTCTTGTGTGTGAATTTCCAGGAAAAGTCGGGTCATTACCATGATCTGCAGTAATTATTAATAAATCATCTTGCTCAAGTTTATTCAAAATCATAGGTATTTCTACATCTAATTCCTCTATTGCTTTAGCATATCCAACTACATCTCTATTATGTCCATATATGGCATCAAAATCATTTAAATTAACAAAACAAAGTCCTGTAAATTTCTTCTCCATAATATCAGTAAGTTTAGTAATAGTATCCATATTGTTATTAGAAGATTTAACCTTCTTTGTAATTCCTTCACCATCAAATATGTCATTTATTTTTCCTATTGAAATAACACTATAATTATTATCTTTTAAGGAGTTTAAAACACTTCTTTCAGGTGGCTTGACAGCATAATCACATCTATCTTGAGTAAATTTAAATCTACCAGGTTTACCAGTAAATGGTCTTGCTATTACTCTTGCAACTTTATACTCGTCAGCAAGTGTTATTTTTCTTATTTTCTCACAATATTGATATAATCTAGGAATAGGAATAACATCTTCATGAGCTGCAACCTGTAAAGTAGAATCATTTGATGTATATATAATTAAACTACCATAAGATAAGTGTCTTTCACCAAGTTCATTTATTATTTGTTCACCATTAACAACTTTATTACCAATTACTCTTTTACCAGTAACATCTTCAATTTTTTCAAGTAATTCTCTTGGAAATGCTCTTTCATTAAATAATTTAAATGGTCTTGTACTTCTAACACCCATAAGTTCATAATGAGATGTCAAACTGTCTTTCCCAACATTAGTAGGCCTAGCTATAGTATAATAAGCATCTACATTTTTATTATCTTGCATATTTAATGTATTTAAAAAGCCTAATTTTTCAAGATTTGGTATAAATAAATCATAATTATCCATTACATGTTTTAATGTATTGCATCCTGTATCATTATATTCATTAGCATCAAGTGCTTCCCCTACTCCTAGTGAATCTAACACTATCAAAAATATTCTTTTAAAATTCATAACATTCTCCTATTTACTACTTCTTGGATGATACTCAATATAATCATTTGTAACTTTCTTATTTGTGATATGCGTATATATTCTCGTTGTAGCAATATCACTATGTCCAAGAAGTTCTTGTATACTTCTAAGATCAGCCCCATTTTCTAGCATATGCGTTGCAAAACTATGACGAAGGCTGTGAGGTGAAATATCTTTCTTTATTCCTTTTTCAAGTAACAATTTTTTTAAAATTTTAAAAAAACTAAATCTGGATATTCTTCCTCCTCTATTATTTAGAAATAAATAATCAGAAATCTTTTTCCCAAGTAATTTATTCCTTCCATTTTCTAAATAATCTTTTAAAGAATCTATTATATATTCTCCTATTGGAACAATTCTTTCTTTACTACCTTTTCCAAAACACCTTACAATACAGTTTTCAAAATCAACATCAGTAAGTTTTAAATCTAGCATTTCAGAAATTCTAAGTCCTGTTCCATATAACAATTCTAACATAGCTTTATTGCGATAGTCAAATGGGCTATCAAGTTTAATATCTAAAAGATTGTCAACTTCATTAACAGTTAAAACATTAGGTAGAGCCTTTCTAAGTTTTGGCCTTTCTATAGTAATAGATGGATCATCACCTAAAACATTAGTGGCATATAAATATTTATGAAAGTTCTTAATAGCAGTAAGTTTTCTTGCCATAGAAGTAGTAGAATATTTATTTTTATTTAGATATTCTAAATAACTTTCTATATCTTCTTTTTTTATATCAGAAGTTTTATTAATTTTTCTAACATCATATAAAAAATCTTTATATTTTTCTAAATCTTTAATATATGAATCTGTTGTATTCTTAGCCATTCTTCTTTCTAAAGTCAAATAACTTTTATAATCATCTATATCATTTTCCATTCTATCACCTAATATTATTATATAACAAATATCATTTTTTTGATAATCTCTTTTTATTAAAAGAATTATTTGATAAAATACTAATGGGATGTGATATTATGGATAAACCTCTAGCACTTAAACTAGCACCTGAAACAATAGATGACGTAATTGGTCAAAAACATTTATTAGGAGAAGGAAAAATATTAAGAAATCTTGTTAAGAATAAGAAATTACCTTCAATTATACTATATGGAAGACCAGGAATTGGAAAAACTTCTATTGCAAACGCTATCGTAAAAGATTTAGGTCAAAGATATAGATTTTTTAATGCTACTATAAATAATAAGCATGACTTTGACATAATAGTTGAAGAAGCAAAGATGTATGAAGGCCTAATTCTAATAATAGATGAAATTCATCGATTAAATAAGGATAAGCAAGATTTATTACTACCACAAATTGAAAGTGGACTAATAACTTTAATTGGGCTAACAACTAGTAACCCATATCATAAAATTAATCCTGCAATAAGAAGTAGATGCCACATATTTGAACTTTTGCCTCTTTCTGAAGAAGATATAATCGAAGGGCTTAAAAAAGCTTGTAAGCATCCTGATTTAGAAGGAATTAAAATAGATAAAGAGGCATTAAAATATATAGCAGCATTATCAAATAATGATTTAAGATATGCTTATAATCTTTTGGAAGTATCATTTTATTCAAGTAATAATAAAAAAATAACAGTAGATCATATAAAAGAAATTAATAATAAACCAGCTTTTTTTCACGATAAAAATGAAGATGGGCACTACGATGTACTATCAGCCTTTCAAAAATCAATTAGAGGAAGTGATGTTAATGCTTCCCTTCACTATCTTGCAAGGCTTTTAGAAGCAGGAGACTTGGATAGTATATATAGAAGACTAAGTGTAATTTGCTACGAAGATATAGGCCTTGCAAATCCGAATATGGGGCCAAGATTAAAAGCAGCAATTGATGCAGCAGAATTAGTAGGATTTCCAGAATGCATTATTCCTCTTGGTGAAATAGTAATAGATTTAGCTCTATCTCCAAAATCTAATTCAGCAGTTGTAGCAATCAATAAAGCACTTGATGACGTTAGAACAGGAAAATGTGGTAAAGTTCCATCTCACATAAATTCAACTGCATTTGGCTACCTCTACCCTCATGATTTTAAAGATGATTTTGTAGTACAAGAATATATGCCTGATAACTTAAGAGGTAAAAACTATTATGAGCCAAAAGAAACAAGTCAATACGAAAGAAATTTAAAGCAAATAAAAGAAAAAATAGATAATTTAAAAAGGAAGAATTAATAGACTGATACAATAAATGTAGACACTAAAAAAAGAAGTGTTCTACATTTTTTTATGTAATAATATTTTTAGGAGGAATAATAATGAGAAAGAATAATATGAGAACACCAGAAGAAAAAGAAAAGATTGTTAAAGAT
>JAFUTR010000057.1 GCA_017477845.1 Bacilli bacterium | reverse complement strand
CATGCCCTGAAATACTAACTTGAACACATATATTGTATTTTTTTTAGAAAAATTACTTCTTTTTGTTTCATTTAGTCCTTCAATTTTAAATAATATGAAAAGATTAAATGCATGTTGCACTTAATTTTTCATTTCACCATAAATTTAAAAACCAAAAAATTAGCAAAAAATAGATCCTTTGATGATAATTGCTAATAAAATATATATTACAACAATCATTACAAATCCATTATTGCTATTGCAATTGTTATCGTTATTTTGCATATTTACCTCCTTTAATATGACTTATATTCATAAGAGTTTTAATTCCATGAACCAATGATAATTACTAATAAGATAAATAATACTAAAACAATTGCAGATGATGAAGCATAATTATTCATAAATATAGTCCTCCTTTTCCATAGTCATAGTATTTTATGGATTTTTATGAAAAATGTTCTTATAATAGACTATTTTGTTTTAAATTATTGTTTAATTTATTATTTTTTGTTATTATATTTATGTACGCGTGAAAGGAGAGTTTATGAAAAAAGTAATGATTGCTTCTCTTTCAGTTATGTTGTTACTAACTGGATGTAGGCAAATACCAAAATTAAAAAATGGACAGGAGGCTGTCGTAAGTCTTACAAATGAAAAAATTTCTGTTGATGATTTATATGATGAAATGAAGAATAAATATGCACTAAGTATGCTTATCGACATGGTTGATGAAAAAATTCTTTCTGATAAATATGAGGAAACAGATGAAGAGTTAAAGTATATTGAAAATCAAAGAACTAATGATGAAACATATTATAAATTTGTTTATGCACAATCATATAGTACATTTGATGAATATGCAAGAGCTCGTTATGGAATACAAGATGTTTCTGAACTTCAAGAAATCTATAGATTAAGTTATAGAAGAAATCAAGCTGTTAAAGATTATGTTAAAGGATTAGTTACCGATAGTGAAATTGAAACTTATTATAATGATGAATTTATAGCAGATATCGAAGCAAGTCATATCTTGATTACCGCTGATTATAGTGATGATGCTACTGACGAAGAGAAAGCTAAAGCAGAAGAAGAGGCATTAAATACTGCTAAAGAAGTGATTGAAAAATTAAACAATGGTGAAGATTTTGCTGAATTAGCTAAAACATATTCTAAAGATGGTAGTGCTTCTGAGGGTGGAGCTTTAGGTAGATTTGGAAGTGGAGATATGGTTGAAGAATTCGAAAAAGCTGCTTATGCTCTTGAAGTTGGAAAGTATACAACAGAACCTGTAAAAACACAGTTTGGATATCATATTATATTAAAAACTAAAGAATATGATAAAGATCCTATTGAAGATGCTAAAGAAGAAATAGTTGAAACTTTAGCAGATCGTAAAATTAGTGCTGATTCTACTTTAAGTTATAAGGCACTTGATGAACTAAGAAGTGATAATGGTATGAAAATTGAAGATTCAGATTTGAATAGTCAATATGAAAACTATATTTATAACACAACTAATCAATAAAATAAAATAGCTTTGAATGAATCAAAGCTATTTTTTTATTCACTAAAATTATTAAAACCAAGAGCATACATTTTTTGTTTTACTCTATATTCAAGATCACTTCCACTATACTTTTTAGATAATCTCTTATATATTTTTTCATATTCTTTTTTAGCAATATCTAAATCATTTTTAAATTTAATGTTATCAATAATACTCATAATATCATCTTTATAGTAACCAAGATTATAAATATAATTAATTATTTTATTCTTTAAGATAAAGCTACTTTTACTTTTATTAGTTTTAATCATTTTTTCAGCAATCTTTCCAATCTTTTCTCTTGAAATTTTACTATTAAATATAGTTAATCCTTCATCGATATAATTCTCTTTTAATCCTAATGACATTAATTTATCTTTTATCTTTCTAGGCCCATCATAACTTAGAAGTATTCTATCATTAATATATGATGAAATATATGTTTTCTCATCCAAATAATTATCTTTATTAAGTAATTCTATTATCTTTACTATGGAATTATTATCAATATTATTTTTTGATAAATAGTCTATAATTTCTTTTTTAGTTCTCATTTTTTTAGATAGATATTTTATTGCAAGATTATATCCTATATATATTTTGTTTTCATCGAGCATTTTCTCAAGTTCAGAATCAGTTGTATTCTTTTTAATTAATAAACCATATTTAAGTATTATTTCTTCATGTATGTCAACATTATTTCCGTTTTCTAAAAACACTTGATACATGCCATTTTTCTTTTTTTCATATTTTAGTATTTTCATTAAATCACACTTTCTAGTTTAATATTATAATTATTTATTTATTTTAGAGTCAACAATTATAATTCTATTTTACATTTTTTTAAAATAAAAAGACACATAAGTGTCTATTCATTATATTTAATTTTAATATAACCTTCTGCTATTTCTTCAAGTGCTCTACCAATGTTTTTCTTTGATACATATTTATTGGCAGGCATTTGTAAGTGATTAGTTAAAGTTATTTCTTTACTACGTCTTGCAGCAATATGTACTAATTCATATTTTGAACTAACTACATTTAAAAGTTTATCAATTGATGGATATATCACTCTATCACCTTCCCTATTTTAAGAATATATTATTAAAAATCTTTTTTCAATAATTTAGACAAAAGTTTACAATTATTTGGTTGTAAACTATTCAACAACTATCCATGCATTTGGAACTGGTCTTGTTTTTGCTTGGAAATTACCATTTCTTGGATTAGTAATTATTTCTCCATTCATTTCCATAGCAGATGATGTACCACCATCTAAGTTTGCTGCATTTATTGCTCCATATTCTAAAAGTACTTTTGTTAAATCATTCATATCTGCTCCTGGATATCCTACCTGTCTTCCATCTATTACTAGAAGTAGGACAATTCCATCTTGTCTTTGAGCAATTGCACTTCTTGGAGCATCTCCCCAACCACCATTTCCATTAATAAATGATGATTTACCATTAACGATTAAGAATGGCCCAAAATCTACTGCATCTCTTATTCCATTTGCTAGTGCTTCTTTTGCGCTCATTCTTGCAAGTATTAATTTATTATCTTCATTAAATCCAATGATACCACCTGTTGAATTTGCTCTTACATTGTTTGCAATCAATTTTCCTTCTGAAATAACAACTCCATGTGGAACTCCTCCAGTTGAATTCCAATCTGGGTCATAGAATCCTCCAGCATTTATGGCTATTGTTGCATTATATCTACTTGCTATTTCTGTTATGAATTGTCCATATGCTGATTGAAGACTTGTTCCAGTACCTTTTGATACACCTAATTTAACATGAGATGGATCATATATTACTGCCATTTTACCTTTTAATCCATCACGGTCTATTTCAACTATTTTATATAAATCATTTCCTTCATCTTTAGTAAGAATTTCTTTTTCAAATTCATTTTTATATGTTACTTGATTAAAGTTTGCTTCTTCAAAATTAATAAGATTAGGGTTTGTATCTTCTCCACTTTCTATTACTGAGTTGTTGGCAAGAACTATATTAACATCATATGAATCATAAAACCATGTTGCTAAATATTGATGATTCATTGTTGTCATTGCTGTTGTAATTAACCAATCTTTAAATCCTGATCCAGGTAAATATAAAAGTGCTAAAACAGAGTAACCTCCAATTACATATAATGCTGCTACTACTACCAGTGCATATCTAAATGGCTTTCTTAATTTTGTTTTAACTACATCAGTTCCTGTTTTTCTAAAAATTATTCCAGTTATTAATAAGAATAATGAGAATAAAGCAATTACTAATACTGGAAGTGACATTTTATTACTTATTAAATCATTACTGTAAATTGATACCACATAAAAGCTAGAAAAAAGAGGAAATAAAATAATCCCCAATGGTATAAAAATTCTACTTAGTTTTTTTCTTGGTAAAAGATTAAATTTCATTTTAAATCCTCCTAATCGTTGTTCATTCCTAAATATGTTCCATCTTTATTTAAATCAACATAATCTATATATTTTTTGTTATCATATTTTTCTAATTTTTTATATGTCTTTTCACTTATTTCGTTTTCATTTTCTTGTTCTATCCATTTATTATATTCATCTATTTTGTTATTGAAGAACTTAATATCTTCTACAAACATATTGATAGCTTTTTCTAAGTAAATGTAATAGTAATTACATTTTTCATTTGCATCACTACTACTATATTTAGATGTACATTTATCTTTTAAGTAAGAAGATGCATCTTCTATTTCTTTAACTTGTTCTTCATACTCTTTAAAATTGTCAACTATATCATCATATCCTTCTTCCATTTCTGAATAATATGATACATATTCATCGAAATCTTTTATTAAATCTTTTCTAAATGTACTTAATTCATCAGTCTTTTTATAAAAAGTTTTATAAACATTACCTATCTCATCAGCAATGATAACTTCTTCTTTTTTCTTTTCTTCCCTTTCATTCTTGTATGTACTTACAAAAGTGTAAATTACTCCACTAAATATAAATGTTAATCCAAGAAGGAAACTAAATAATTTTACATATTGTTGTCTCATCAAAATCACCTACTATAAAACTATAACATTTATTCTAATCTTTTTCAAACCTTTATATTGGTTTATACGAAATTTTATCACTTTTACTTGTCACAATAGACATAAATTTGTCATAGTATGTCTTATATCCACTTAATAACTTATCATTTAACTCTTCATACGGATATAATCTATAACTATGCCTGTAGCTATCTTTAATTGAATAAACATATGATAGTTCTGCATTTACATTACTTAATGACACAGTTGATATGCCATCTGTTGTTGTTTTGTTTACAGTTAAAGAAACCATTAATCCAGTTAGTTTTTCTACTCCATACTGGGATGCTATAAAGTTTCCAAGTGAGTATATTATCACAGTTTTACCTATAAAGTCAATAGGTTGTAATACATGTGGATGATGACCTACTACTATATCTACATTAAGAGAAGCAAGATAATTAGCTATTTCTATTTGTTCATTTGTAGGAGTATGCGTATATTCTTCTCCCCAATGCATAGACACAATTAATAAATCAACTTTATCTCTTAACCTTTCAACATCTTTTTTAACTTGTTCTTTATCATAAACATTTACAAGATATTCTTTTCCTTTTGGTCTATTTAATCCATTTGTCGTTGTTGTGTAAGATAAAAGACTATAAGTAATTCCATTCTTTTCAAAAATAACATCTTTATCTCTTTCTTCAAAACTTCTATAACTACCAGAGGTCATGACATTTTCTTTCTTTTTCCAATAATCAAGCGATGAAAGAATTCCTTGTTCTCCTTTATCTAGTGAATGATTATTAGCAAGAGAAACCATATTAAATCCAGCATCAATAAAGGCATCTCCCACTTCTTGAGGAGCATTAAATCTTGGGTATGATGATAATCCAAGACTAGTTCCACCTAATATTGATTCTTGATTATAAAATGCTAAATCATATTTACTTATTATTGGCTTCATCAAATCTATCATTTTATAGAAATTGTATTCACCAGTTTGTTTATTTCGAGCATCATCATAAATTGCTCCATGAATTAGGCAGTCTCCAACCATAATCATCGATAATTCAGTCTCTTCAATAACTGGTTCTTTTATTTCCTCTTTTTTTATTTCTTTATCTATATTATCTTTATTAGTATTTCTTTTTAAGTTACTAAAAAAAATTACTGATAATGAGATTAAAACTATTAGTGCAAAGATTGATAATATTGTATATTTATACTTCTTCATAACTACTCCTTATAAAAAAATGATAAAAATGATACAAATTTATATAGAATAGAATTGCTTTTATTGATTGCAAAACTTTTTCCTAAAGCTTTACCACCTATTGTTATACTTGCTACTAATGCTGTTATTAAAATGGTTATTGGTAGTAGTGATATATCAAGTTTATTACTAATCATTATAGCTATGCTAACTCCAGTTGATCCACTTATTATTCCGCATATGTCTCCTATTACATCATTACAAAAGCTCGATACTTTAGGAGCATTTTTTATTAATTTTACACCAAGTTTAGCACCACGAACTTTCTTAGTTGCCATTGAATTAAAGGTACTTAAATCTGCTACTGTAACAGCTATTCCTATCATATCGAATAGTATTCCTAAGAAAATAAAGGCAAATATTAAAATGATACTAATAATTATATGAGCATTTGGTATTACTGTTTCTCCAAGAAGTGAAAAAAACAAAGATATGAAAAAAGATAAAATGGATATTATTAATACCCATGTTTTATCTACTTTTTTCTTATCTTTTATAGGTTTTTTATTTACTTTTTTAGAATATTTTTCTTTATACTTTTTATCCTTCATAATTCCTCAATAAAATATGAAATGGCACCGATATAGTAAACCTTGTGACTTAAGGTCAAGTTGGATTTCCCTTAATCTTGCTTAATCGTTACCAATTAAGTAGTTCCCTTTTAAAAGATTAATTAGATAGTTACCTATTCTATTACTTGATAACCACTTAGTACACACTACAATCCTATATCAGTCAACATTCTAGGAGTTTTCCTCGGCAATAGATATATTACTTATGTTTTTTTGCAATAATAGTTTCAAGTAGCAATACTATTATTAAAGATGTACACCTATAATAAAGCTGTCTCTATCCCCTAATATCACTCAAACCAGGCTACTCTATCCATAGCTTTAGCCACGAGATAGGTTCACGCCTAAGTCGTAAAAGTAAAGTTAATTAAATTCACGAATTTTAGGTCTCCACGAATAAATGGAACGGTTGCCGTATGCCGTTACGATCGTCCATGAATTCTTCAAATTCAGCACTCACCCCATACTGGGCGTATAAAGCAAGCACAAAACGTTTCATAGATGTGCCTTTTAACGATATTTTAACCTCGTCTTCGCAATACTTTATTGACTAGAATAATGCGCCACTTCTGTTACATTATATCACATATATCAATTTATTTCAAATTTCATCTTGATACTTTTTTTGTTTGATTTAGTACTAAATTTGATGTTTCATCAAGCAAACTATTGTTGCAATTATCCATGTTTTCTACTTCTAAATGAAGATAACTGTCTTCTTCCATTGGATAGTTTAAAATATTTATATCGTTATAGTGAGATTTTAGTCGCAAAAATGTTCTTAAAAGTTTTTCTGTCAGATTTGATTGAATCTCTTCATGTTCTTCTTCTTTTTCTTTATATTTTTCTTGATCTGTTATTCCAAACTCTAATTTTTTCTTATTAGCAAGTTCTTTGGCATTCCACCTTTCAATTAGTACTGATGGCACTACTATTTTATTTATTCCTAGAGAATACATATATGCTGTAAAAATATTAAGTGCTACTAAAAAACTAGATGTAACATCCTTTAAATTTCCACTTCCATAAATATCAAAATTATCTTGTGATGAGTCAAATCCCTCTCCTATTTTGTAAAGTGCTCTGTTTATTCTTTTTGAATTATCTTTATCTTTTTCATTTTGAATGGCATAGATATAGACTGTATCTTCTGATATTCCAAATTTAATACTTGGAAATATATAATTAATATCTTGCTCATCTTTTGCACTTATACTAAACTGATACGGACATTCATTATAGATTTTATCTTTTTCTATTTTTGCACTTAATTCTCCTTTTAATATACTTGAATAGCCTATATCAATATCTTTTTCACAAGTATTTTTAAAAAAATCTATTCTTCTTTTTAAATACTTGCAAGGATTATTGAAATCTTCTATAGAAAAGTTTGAGAACATTGATGCAATAATCATTTTTTCTTTACATATTCTTTTTTCTTCATCATACATTTTATTATTTAATATTTCATTAGGATAGTTATCATCACTATAAAAATCTTTTGCAAGAGTAACATATTCGATTAATAATCTATCAAACTCTTCTTTATTAGTAATTCTTAGAGTTGGTACTAATAAATCATTAAAATCTTTTTCTGTATCAACGGTAATATTTTTTTCCACAATTTCTGTTCTAAAAAGAATGTTAAAGTGGAAAAAAGAATCTATATCACCATTTCTTGCTTCATTAATTATATTGTCATAAAAAATATTTAATATGTTCATTTTATACTCCTTTAAAGTCTTATTAGTAAGACTCCTGTAATGATAAGAATAGATGCAATAAGTTTTTGAAAGAATTTATTCTTATTTTTTAAGATTACATATTCATATAATGTATTTAATATAGAAGTTAAAGTAAGAATTGGTGCAACTGTAGTAACGTTACCTAACTGGTATGCTCTTACTGATGAGATAAGCATCAATGCCCAGCAAAAAGATGCTAATATAAATTTTTTCTTATCATATAAATTAAATTCTTCTACTAACTCTTTTATATTATGCTTTCCAAACATAAATATTAATATACTTGGTAAAAATACAGTTAAAACAGTATAAAAAGCTAAATTAAAATTATCTGAGATATTAACATTAATAAGCATCGCTATTGCAAATAAAAAATTTGATAGGAATGACATTAGAAAATATTTATTTATTATTATTTTTCCTTTATCTATAGTTAATATAAGGTTTGCAATGATTATTATAACTGCACCAATTACTTTTTTTATAACAATTCTTTCTTTTAGTAAGAGAAAGCCAAATATCATCAAAAATACTGTTGATAATTGTTTTAACATTGAAAATACTGATGGATCAAGTCCATACCTTGCTTCTATGTTTAATCTATCTGTGAATGCATATATTACTACAACTGTTAAAAGAGTAATGTAGATATTAGGGTCTGTTGGTAAAGTAAAATTAAAAAATGGGATAAATAGTAGTGAAAACAATGCTGTAAATACTTCTAGAAGAATTGTTAGACTTCCTGCATTTTTCATATTTCTATTTGCTTTTTTAAAACTTTGAGCAAAAGTAATTGAGCATATTAAATAAAAAATTGTCCAAAATTTCCAATCATTTAAAATCATTATGTCACCTACTTTTCAAGCCAAATATACACTCCATCTTGGTTTTCAGGCTTGTATTTCATTCCACATTTTATATAGAACTCTCTATTTCCATTTGTTGGAGATGCTTCAATTTGAAATTTTTCATTTTCTTTAAGATTATTTTTGACCATATCTAATAATTCACAAACAATCATCTTTCCAAATCCTTGTTTTTGATATTTTGGATTTACTAATATATCTGATAATAGGCCTTTACATGAATAGTCCCCAATTAGTCTTCCACAAGCAATAATATCTTTATCATTTTTTATTGATACTTTATACATTGTATTATTAAGTGCTTTATCAAATTGCTCTATACTAATTTTCTTCCATCCAAGTATTTCCCTTAAATAAATAATATCTTCACTTTTTATATCATGTATTATTTCGTAATTCATAATTATTACTCCTACTTGTAATTACTTTAATTATAACAAATATTATTATTTAATAAAATAAAAAGTCTCTTTCGAGACTATCTATTGTTAAAGCAGCAACATGATCCACATTGGATATTTGTACATGTGTTTTCTTCACAACACGTGTATGCTGGACTGTAAGTATGTCTATAAACATGATTATTAATTATTTTTGTTCTAATTGGACATACATGTTGAACTTCATGCATTATAGTTCTATTGATAACTCGCTCTTGCATTGGTTCAATTATTGGTGCACTTACACTTCCTTGAGTCATTTGTCCTATTGAAGACATTGCGTTTGAATTTGTCATATTTACATCTATATCCATAGTTATATTATCATTATTTCCTGTAAAGATTTGACTGAATTCATTTTGACCATCAAACATATTATTCCTCCTATCTAGAATATAATATGAATATATACCTATGTTTGATAATCTATTGGCCTACTCCTCTATTATTTTTTCTACTCTATATTTAACTTTCTTCCACATATTTTTCAAGTTGTCATATGAAAGCGCTTCTTCTACATCATCTACATTAATATAAACCAATATTTCTTTTTCAGAAGATACTTCTTCACTCTTACCATCATCAAATGCTAAAAAGTAATGTACTTCGATTTCTTCATCATTATTAATGATATATTTAATTATTTCAACTGGATTTTCATCTTCTAAGTGACACAGATGTGTTGTTTCTTCTTTAGTTTCTCTTAGAGCACAATTAATTAATGTTTCATTTCCTTCTAAATGTCCTTTAGGGAAAGTAAGATCTTTTCTTCTTTTACTATATACTAATCCAATTTGTTTTTTTTCTTTATTAATTAGTATTGTACCAGCTTTATAAGTTTTCATACTTCACCCATTTATTTCTTCCATGATACTATTTATTTCATCATCATTCCAAATTTCTATTCCTAGTTTTTGGGCTTTTTCATATTTACTTCCAGGATTATCTCCTACTATTACAACATCAGTTTTCTTACTAACTGAATCTGATACTCTTCCTCCAAAGTTTTCGATTATTCTTTTCATTTCGTCTCTTGAATAATTAAGAAGCGTTCCTGTTATTACAAAAGTTTTATTGGCAAATTGTTCTTTTTCTTCTATTTTTTCTCCAGTATATGCCATATTTATTCCTAATTCTTTTAAGTTTTCAATAAGCTCTTTGTTTTTATCATCATTAAAGAAGGAAACAATACTTTCAGCAATTATTTCTCCAATATCTTGAATATTAGTTAAAACTTCAACACTTGTATTCATCAAGTTATCCATAGTTTCAAATCTTCTTGCTAAAATTCTTGCTGTTTTTTCTCCAACTTGTTCTATTCCAAGTGCAAATATTAATTTTTCTAGTGAATTCTTTTTAGAGTTTTCTATTGCTTCTATTAAGTTATTTACACTTTTGTTTCCAAATCCTTCAAGTTCTACTAAATCTTCAGCGTGTTCTTTTAACTTGTATATGTCAATTATATTTTTAATAAATCCCATGTTATAAAAGTCTTCTATAATTCTTTCTCCAAGACCTGTTATATTCATTGCATGTCTATCTACAAAATGAATTAAAGACTCTATATTTCTTTTATCACATAATGGATTTAAACAGAAATAATCAACTTGCCCTTCTTTTTTTACTAATTTAGTACCACATATAGGACAAGCATCAATCATTTTAAAATCTTTTTCAGTTCCATTTCTTCTTTCTTTAATACTTTCAACTACTTCTGGTATAACATCTCCTGCTTTTCTAATTGATACAATATCACCTATTTTTAAATCTTTTTCTTTAACATAGTCTTCGTTATGTAAAGTTGCTCGTCTTATAGTAGATCCTTGAACTAAAACTGGAGATAGTACTGCGTTTGGCGTTATTTGACCAGTTCTTCCTACTGTGAAAACTATATCTTCAAGTTTTGTTAATACTTGTGTTGCAGGAAACTTGTAGGCAGTTGCCCATCTTGGATATTTGGCAGTAAATCCCATAATTCTTTGTTCTTGTAAATCATTTAATTTTATTACTATTCCATCAATATCATATGGAAGAGAATCTCTTTGTTCTTTCTTTTCCTTGATAAACTCAAGTAATTCTTCTATGCTATTTACAAGACGATTATTTGGGTTTACTTTGAAGCCTAATTCTTTCATAAAATTAAGTGCCTCATAGTGTGTTTTAATACCATAATCAGTTGGATTTGGTAAATGATAAATCCAGCAGTCTAATTTTCTTGATGCTGCTATACTAGAATCTAGTTGTCTTATTGATCCTGCTGCTAAATTTCTACAATTTTGAAATAATTCAAGTCCTTTTTTTTCTCTATCAGCATTAATCTCATTAAATCTTTTTTTACTTATATATATTTCTCCACGAACTTCTATATCAATAGGTTTATTAATTGTTAATGGAACTGTTTTAATAGTTTTAACGTTATTTGTAATATCTTCTCCTATTATTCCATCCCCTCGTGTTGCAGCACTTACTAGTTTTCCACTTTTATAGTTTAGTGAGACAGATAGTCCATCTATTTTTAGTTCTGCAACATACTTAGGATTTATTCCTTCTTTTTTAATTCTATCATCAAATTGTCTTATTTCTTCTTCATTAAAGACATTGCTTAAAGAAAGCATTGGAATAGCATGAGTTATTTTTTTAAATTCATCAAGTACTTTTCCACCTGCTCTATGACTTGGAGAATCACTTCTTACAAGCTCTGGATGAGCTTCTTCAATATTATATAATTCTCTTAAATAACTATCATACTCTTGATCTGTGATTGTTGGATTATCTAAAGTATGGTAATTGTAGTCTGCTTCATTTATTATTTTAATAAGTTCTAAGTATCTTTCTTCCATTTTTATCACCAATATAATTATACAAAAAAACTAGATATTAAATCTAGTCTTTTGACAGTATTTATCACTATTATTTATTCTTGTTTTCTTTTTTTAACACTTTATTAATTTTGTGTGTTTCAGCGTATTTTGATACTTTTTTAAAGTTTTCATCATAGGGATATCTCTCTTCCATATTCCATCCACATCTCGCTCCAATCTTTGTTTTCATCAAGTAATTTCTTAACTATTCCATCTCTTAAAGCATTATTGTCAATTTGTTCTTCTATATTTACGCAGTTTTCTAAGTCATATTCACTCCACATAAGAAGGGCTAACTGCTCAACTCCATAGACATGCTCTGCAACGCTTTCTACTCTTTCTCTTTCAACATTTTAGTTTTTCCATCCCGTTCTAATTAAATCTTTTAGTTTATTACATAATACATAATTGTATATTACTCTTCTTTCTCAATAGTTTCACCTCGACATTATTATAGTTTAGATTAACAAAAAAAGAAAGAAATCAATCTTTCTTACTTATAGGTATATTCGCTTTTAACTTCTTCCCAATTTAATGGATTATACACTGTACCTGTAAACCATACTTCATTTGTTTTAGAATCACGAATTATGAACATAAATGGTTCGTTATAATTTAGATAAACTCTTTCTTCCTCTTCTAGTAGTGCTGCTTTATCAAACATATAAATAACAGTTGCAGCGGATGCTTTAACTCCTTTTTCAGATAGTTTTATATTTGCTTTATGTAAAGCATCACTAACATATAATCTTCTTTTAGACATGTTATCAAAGTTTGCTAGATTTTCATCAAAAGATGATTTAATTCCTAATATTTTTAAATCATTTTTTAAATTTAAATCATATTCAAAATCAAATCTTGGCAGAGAAATAACTAACTCCTCATCACTTGTTTCATGAAGTTTTAATAAGTATTCAGTTAAATCTTCATCAAAATTATCTTTTGTTATAAATTCATTAAGAGTTATATCTTTAGGTCTTATTGCAATAAACTCTAAACTTGTTTCATCATAATCTTTAATAGGTATTGACAAAATATCTATTTTTTCATCTTGAAAATATTTATAGTTTTTACTTCTAGTAGATTTATGCATCATTGCTACTTTTAGAACTTCATTTTTTTCTTTTGTAAAATCTTGAGGTGACGTGTTTTTAGCATCAAAAGAGTCCATCCATTCCATATCTATTGCAAGAGCATTTACAAGAATCATTTCTAAATTAGGATTTTTAACAACACTATCTTTAACCATATCTTTTATTAACTCAAATGTTTTTTCCCTAATCCATTTATTAACATTATCAGCACTTTTAAAACTGTCATAAAATGTTTCAGCATCATATTTTTCTTTAATAGATTTAATATAAGTTTCTTTTACATATTCCTTATATGTATCCCTTATAAATACTGCATTTGCAAGTGATAATGTTTTATCTATATTTTTATATTTAGTAACTGTTAAATCTTTTAATGTACTTTCTATTTCTTCTTTAGTTTTACCAAATGCTCCTTCATCAAGCATTAAAAGAGCATATTTTATTGAAAGTGGTGAGTACACAAGATTTTTGTTTTTAGTTTCTAATTTTATAAATGAATATGCAAAACTATCTAATTCTACATCATTTGGATTATATGGAACTTTAGGTTCTTCTTTTTCTTCTTTTTTATTTGTGAATAAAAGAGAAAAGACAATTACACCTAATGCAAGTGCTAAAAGTGATGCTGCAAATATTTTTTTATTTTTGTTTATATTATTTGTATTCATTCTTTATTTCCACAATTGTTCTGGATATTCTTTATTTTCAATTAAATTCTGTATATCTTTTACAAGTCCTTCTTTATCTTCTTTATATGTTATTCCATGCCATTTTGCAGTTGTTTTAATTACTCTTACTTTAACTAATTTTTCTTTCATCATATTGTAAACAGAATCAGGTATTAAATATTCACATTTATCTAAATTATTTTTATTTTTTTCAAAGAATTCTTTTAAATGCTTCTCTAAATAATCAAAGATATTATCTCTAAAACAGAACATATTCATTGATACAGGATCATCCTTATCAATTTCAAATGGTGTACTTCCATCAAGTGGACTTGCTATAATAACTCCATCTTTTTCTTCTACTGAACTTTCCACAAGTTTTGTTAATAATCCATTTTTTTCTTCACATACTCCACGTTTAACTGCACCATTTTCTGTTAAAGTATTTTTAATTTTGTAGCCAATAATTGCATAATCTTTATCATTCTCTTCAAAAAATTTACTTGCTTCTTTAAAAGCATCATTTCCATAGAAATCATCTGCATTAAGCACTACAAAGTTTCCTTTTACATTATTTTTACATGATAATATTGCATGACTTGTTCCCCAAGGTTTTTCTCTTCCTTTAATATCGTATCCTTCAGGAATATCAGTTTGTCTTTGAAAAGCATACTCAACTTTTATTTGTTTTTCAACACGACTTCCAATAGTTTCTTTAAATATTTCATAATTTTCTTCTTTTATTATGAATACTACTTTGTTAAATCCATTTCTTACAGCATCATAAATTGAGTAGTCGATAATGAATTCTCCATTAGGTCCCACTGGCTCAATTTGTTTAAGTCCTCCAAATCTTGATCCCATACCTGCTGCCATAATAACTAAAGTTAAATTTTTTTTCATTTTTTTCCTCCTTATAACTTTATACTATTTTTGTAATACTTTTATGATTTTTCATAAGTTTTTTTATTCCATATGGATGTTTAAAGGCAATTGATATTAAACTTCCACTTATTTCAACTACTTTACCTTGCCCAAACACATCATGATATACAAAGTCTCCTACATTATAGTCTACTTCATTATCTTTATAAAATTTATCTTCTAAATTAATCTTTACTTCTTCAGTTTTTTCTTCAAATTTCTTATCAAGTAATTCTTTATCTATTTCATTTATAAATCTACTTGGAACATTAGATGTATCTTTTCCAAACAAGATTCTACTTCTTGCATTAACTATAAATAATTTTTCTTTGGCTCTTGTAATAGCAACATAACAAAGTCTTCGCTCTTCTTCAAGTTCATTGCTACTTAATAAACTATTAATGTGAGGAAATAATCCTTCTTCTAGTCCAGTTATAAAAACATAGTCAAACTCAAGTCCTTTTACTGAGTGAACAGTCATTAGACTTACTTTATTTGGATCTTTGTCATATTCATTAACATCTGTTACTAAACTAACTTCAAGTAAAAAGTCTTCAAGTGATACTATTCCTTCACGACTTTCAAATGTTTTTGTAACGGTTTTTAACTCTTCTAAGTTTTCAAGTCTAATATCTGCTTCTAATGTTTTTTCATCAATATATTCTTGCTTAATACCAGTTACTTCTAAGACTCTATCTAAAAGTTCAGTTAAAGTTAAAGATTCACTTTCTTTTTTCAAGCCTTCTATTAACTTTTTAAAAGCTAATTCTTTTCCACTATCTATTACTTCAAAAATGGATTTATTTTCTTTATTTGCTTTTTCAATTAGATTAGATATTGTTTTAGTACCTATTCCTCTTTTAGGAACATTTATAACTCTTAATAAGCTTATATTATCTTTGGAATTATAAATTAATCTTAAATATGCTAAAACATCTTTTATTTCTCGCCTTGAGTAGAATCCTACTCCTCCTACTATTCGATATGGGATTGATTCTTTTAACAATTCTTCTTCAAGAGTATGAGATTGGGCATTTGTTCTATAAAGAATTGCTATATTTTGATAGTCTATTCCTTCATTTATTAGTTTCTTTATTTCTCTTGTTACATATTGTGCTTCATCAATTCCATTAAATGCTCGGTAATAAGTAATTAAATCTCCTTTTCCTTTTGTAGACCATAATACCTTATCTTTTCTTTCTTTGTTGTGTTTAATAACACAGTTAGCAGCGTCAAGAATGTTACTCGTTGAACGATAATTTTGTTCTAGTTTTATTACTTCTGCATTCTTGTAATCTTTTTCAAAATTTAATATATTTCTATAATTTGCTCCACGAAAGCTATAGATTGACTGATCTTCATCTCCAACGCAGCAAATGTTCTTATATTTTTCTGAAATCATTTTAGTTAATACATATTGAGGCTCATTGGTATCTTGATACTCATCAATCAGTATATATTGAAAACGATTTTGATATTCTTCTAAAACATCTTTATTTTCTTTAAATAGTTTTATTGGTAATAATAGTAAATCATCAAAGTCTAATGAGTTATTATCTTTTAATGTTTTTTCATATTCTTTATAAACTTCATATACTACTTTTTCATAATCCCCAAGTGCAAATTTTTGATAATCATTAGCACTCATCATTTCATTTTTACAGTTACTAATTTGATTTCTTATTCCATTTGGACTATATGATTTAGGATCTAAATCTTTACTTTTAAGTATTTTTTTAATTATTGATAAAGAATCATCACTATCCATTATTATGAAATTTTTATCATACCCTAATTCTTTATAATGATTTCTTAATATTTTTACTCCAAAAGAGTGAAATGTTGATACTTGTGCATTTTTAGCTTTTATCCCTACTAAATTAAATAATCTATCGCTCATTTCTTTTGCTGCTTTATTAGTAAAAGTAATTGCTAAAATGTTATATGGGCTTACTCCACATTCTTCTATTAAATAGGCTATTTTAGTAGTTAATACTTTAGTTTTTCCACTTCCTGCACCTGCTAAAATAAGTGTAGGTCCTTCAGTTTTTAAGACTGCTTTTTTTTGTTCTTCATTTAAACTATCTAAATTCATATGCACCTCTAACTATTAAAAATTATAACATATTTTACTATTAAAAAAAACTAGTTTGGAACTAGTATTTCTTCAATATTCTTTCTTTCTTTTTATCAAATGCTTTATTAGTCATTTCTTGTACATCAAAATTAAATTCACAATCATTTGTTTTTACCTTTTTAGGAATATTATTAAGTATCCTTAGTAATTTTTCTCTATCATTATTGTAAGATTCGTTAACTGCAATATTTACAATTGTATTAAAAATTGAATAAAGGTTTTCATATTTTAAGTCATTAGGTAAATCACAATATAATATGTCCAGACTTTTAATTAAATCTATTACATTTTCTTTATCATCATATTTTGAAAGTTCATTTATAAAGCCATTTAAATCAGCAGAAAGATACATTTTTTCCATTTTTCTTTTACCAATTATTTCTTCAATTAATTCTGATATAAAAGATTCAAATGGATAAACACTTGTATATAATTCATCTTGAAAATATCTTTTATTTAATACTTCTGTATATCCTTCGTTTAATGTAGAACCTATATTTATAAAATCATTCTTTGTTATTCTTGTTTGTGATAGTCCAGAGTGATCTATTCTATCTTTTGTGAAATATGAACTAGCCATATGCAAAAACTCATGATAAATTGATTCATCTATATAATCTTTACTTATTTTAATGATATTATGTTCTGAATTATATATTCCTTTTATCTTAGCATGAGCATTAAAACTTTCAAATTTTAAAGAAGAATAATTAATAACAAGAGTTTTTATATTATAATTTAAAAGTACTAAATCTTCCTTGTTGAAATTATTAATCATAATATTATAAAAATGTTCTAGGTATGGATTCTTTATTATTTTATTTAAATTTTCTTCATAAAACTTTATTATTTTTTCTTCTTTGTCATAATTCCTACATAAAATATATTTCTCAAAATTATTAATAACTTTTTTACTTATAAAAAAATTCCTTATTTGACTAAATGAATATTTTAGTCTTCGTATTTCATTATTTTTACATTGTTCTTTAATATTTGCCATATTATCCCTCAAGTTAGTTATTATATCATATTGTTCAACTTTTTCCTATTGATACTTCATTTTTTTAATTAAATAAGTTATAATTATCTATATATAATAAAGAAGCGTTAAGGTGGGATATTATGAGCGGGATTGGTTCAAATGATATGACAGATGAAGAAATGTGGCAAGAATTATATAGATTTACTGGGAGTAAATATGCTTCTGCTGCTATAATGGGTAATTTTTGGGCAGAAACACATATTACTTCAAATAATGCTGAAAATAAAATAAATAGAAATACTGGCTTGAGTGATGAAGAGTATACTGAAGCAGTTGATAATGGAAGTTACACTTCTTTTGTTGAAGACAAAGGTGGATATGGTCTTGCTAGTTGGACATATTATACTAGAAAGCAAGCGCTTTATGATTTAGCCAAAGAAACTGGTTGTAGTATTGGTTCAACAAAGTTACAAATATATTTTTTGGAACAAGAATTGTCAGGACATTATTCAAATGTACTTGAAAATATGCAAAATGCAGATAGTTTATATGATGCTACTGTAGCATTCATGCGTGGATATGAAGGTTGTGGAAACCAAAGCGAAGAAAATAGAGACGTAAGAACTGGTTTTGCAGAAAACTATTTAAATCTTTATAGAGACTTAGGAATGGCTGAAGCTGCACTTGATTTATCTGATATTTCTTTAAGTATTGATTTTGAGCAGTTAGATTCAATATGTAATACTTGGGCAAGTAAGGTTCAAAGTATCGATATTTCAGCTGTTGATGTAACAGGAGCGTTTTCATCTTTAATGACAGTGGAAGTTGCAACAGGATATGTTCCTAGTTTAAAAAGTGCTCTTCAAAAAGCTGAAGAATTAGTACTAAATACTACTAAAAATCTTTTAATTACTACAGATGAACAAAAAACAACTGATGCTGAAATTACACAAAAAAATACAACTACTTCAACTGGTGGGAATTATTACTCAGGAAGTAGTGGTGGATCTCACGGAAGTGGTGAAAGTGAAGTAACACATAAAGCTAGCACAAAAGTTGATAATGCTAAGAAGAAAGTTGATATTAATACTGTGTTTAAAAATGAAATAAGTAAATTAGATAGAAATGCATTTATTGGACTTATGACAGCTTTAAGTAATATTACAAGTAATTTTCTTCAATATCTTACAAATACAGATTATGCTACTGAATTAAAAAAATATCTTCTTGCATCCCCAAATCTTACTGATGATTTAAAGAAAAAGATACTTGAAATGAATGCAGAAGAAATTCAAGTTACATTAATGTCTATTTTAAAAGAACAAAAGATTTCTCTATTCTCAAAAGAAATCATAACTATGTATCTAAATAATAATCAATCTAATTATAATCAGGATAAATTTCTTAATAATATTTCTTCATTTAAAAAAGTTATTGATGATTTAATAAATGATGAGAATACAAGTGAAAAAATGTTAAAACTATATGATGGGGATTTGCCTATTGAAGATGAAAAAAGTGAATTAGTTAAAACTATAGTTGATAAGCTTTCAGATGATAATTCTATATCATATGAAGAATTATTAAATGGTGAAAATAATGATGCATTAAAAACTAATCTTGAATATTTATCAAAAGATTTATCATATTATGAAGTAGTTAATAAACTTGATACTACTACAAGGAACACTATCATAACAGAGTCTTTGAAATAGAAAGGAGTTCTAATGGGAAAAAGTATATATATTAATTGTAAAAAAGTATACGAAATGGGTACAAAATATAAAAATATGGCAGAAGAAATAAAACAAAAGAAAAGGTATCTTGAAGAAGTAGTTAATAATATTAATGGTATATGGAAAGGTACAGATAGTGCAATTTTTCAAGCATCTTTTTCTAAACATATTTATGAGTTAAATGATATTATAAGTTTCTTAGAGGATAAAAGTATGATTTTAAAAGAAAGTGCATTAGAACATAGTAATATAGATAGTAATTTTACAACTAAGATGAAAAAAAGATAGTGGGTGTGAGTTATGAATATAGTTAAAATTAATACTGAAAGGCTACAAGAAGAAATAGATAAAATAGTTGATATAGAAGATGATTTTACTGATTTATTTGATATTATTAAAAGAGATACAGAAAACCTTAAAGAATATTGGAAAACTGATACATCAGAAAATGTTTTTCACGATTTTAATAACTTCTATACAAACTTAGAAAATGTTAAAAATACTTTAAGAACTGATATTGAATTTTTAGAAAATGTTGTTAATGCAAATTATGTTTTAGAAGATGATACAACTAGCAATTTAGTTGATGAAAAAATAGTAGAAGGAGGAAAATAATATGGGTACGATTCCACAAGAATTAGTTACTTTTAAAAGTACTGTTTCTCCTTCCCTAGATAAAATGAATTCAACTATAACTGAAATATCTAGTAAATTAACTGATACAGTTAGTGCAAACAATACTGCGAAAGATGGAGTAAATGAATATTATAATAGTAAAAATAAAGATGCTGTTTTAGAGAAATTTACTTATTTAAATAATGTTTATAACAAGATAAATACTTCAATTTCTAATGTTCTCAAAAAGATGTTAAGTGATTCTAGTACTATAATAAATAAAGTTACTGAACTTGAATCAATTAACAAAAGCATTAGTGAAAAGAATCAAGAGATTAGTGAACTTGAAAGTGATGTTGATAATGAAGGAAACATAAAAAATAGTTCTAGAATAGCTGAATTAAGAAATGAAATAAAAATACTTGAAGATAAATTTGAAGCAATTAAAAATGAGACTTTGGGAATTTTTACATCTCTCAAAGGAATGGATACAACTATTACAATTTAAAAATGTAGGAAAAAGATCCTACATTTTTTTATTGTTTCCAAATTATATCTAATTTTTCTTTTATTTGATCCCTTGTAAAAGGTTTAGCAAGATAATCATAAAATCCTACTTGTTTATAATGTTCTTGGGCTCCTGCTAATGCATCTGCTGTAAGTGCTATTGTTGGTATATTAAAGTTTTCATCTTTCTTTAATTCTTCGAATGCTTTTTCTCCATTCATATTTGGCATCATTATGTCCATTAGTATTAAGTCATAATGTATTCCTTCTCTTACTTTTTTTACTGCTTCTACTCCATCATATACTTCATCTATTTCGAAGTTAAAATCTTTTAAGGCACGACGCGCTACTTTTATATTTAGTTTATTGTCATCTGCAAGTAAGATTCTCTTTGCTCCATAACTTCCAATTGAAGGTATTCCTTCTACTTTTGGCGGTTCTGTTATTGTAGGTTCTATTTTTGTATCAGTTATTTTTGGTATTACCATTGTTCTTTCAAACTTGCTTTGTGTTTCTGCTTCACTTTCCATCTTACCTATTTTTTGTGGTAAGTTAACCATAAATAATGAACCTTTTCCGTATGTGCTTTGAACGTTTATTCTTCCACCCATCATTTCGATTAATTGTTTTGTTATAGCTAGTCCTAATCCTGTTCCCTCTACAGTTGTGTTTTTCTCTACATCAAGTCGCTCGAACTTAGTAAATAGTTTTTCAATATTTTCTTTCTTTATTCCTATTCCTGTATCTTGAACTGTTATTACAAGGTCACATATTCCATTTTGGTTTATACAGTTTACTGAGAAGTTTATTTCTCCTTCGTTTGTATATTTTATAGCATTTGATAGTAAGTTATTTATTATTTGTTTTACATGTGTTTTATCTCCTAATAATTCATATGGGATATCTTCTGCTATATGATATTTGAAGTTTATTGGTTTTTCCCCTATTCTTACGGCATTTATTTTAGCTAGTGTTTCTATATCTTTCTTGAAGTTATATGGTATTTCTACTATCTCCATTTTCTCTGATTCTATCTTACTTATATCAAGTATATTTCCCACTATTTCTAGAAGTGTTTCTGATGCATTAATTATGTCTTCAGCATCTTCTTTTACTTGATCTGGTACTTCATCTTTAAATGTTCCTATATCTTCTGACAATCCCACGATTGCATTTAGAGGAGTTCTTATTTCATGTGACATACTTGATAAGAAATCACTCTTTGCTCTATTTGCTTTCTCTGCTTGATTCTTTGCAAGTTCCATTGCTTCAAGCATCTTTACATCTGGGTTTTCTATTGTGAAAAACATTATAACTGAAATTAATGTCTCAATATATGTACCCATAAGTATCTCTGGATTATAGAATTGGATTGAAGTACTAATACCTCCTAATATCAAAAACACATAAATTGGAATCATTTTTTTATTATTAATTGTCTTATAGTTTTTAATTATTAAAAAGATAATAGATATTATTGCTATTAAAGTAATAAGATACGTATAATATACTGCTAATCCTGTTGTATATCTAGTTTTGAAATCATTTTCTATTACAACATCTATTGGTAAAACTGTTAAAAATATTATATTAACAAGATAATAAATAAAAAAATATTTGTATCGGTTTGGATTATATTCAACTTCTTTTTTTGTAACACAATATATATAATATACCAATGTCGATATCCATGTTATTATGTATAGCAAATACCCTTTATAAATAATATTACTAATGAACGAATAATCATTATAAATACTTGAAGCATAAGTACATAATAATTCTATAATTAAACCAATAAAATTTGATATAATTAAAACTTCATATATTCTTGTTTCTACGTGTTTAACATGTCCTTTAAAGTAAAAAAGAAGAATTACTGTAATACTAAATGGTATTGCACATATTGGAAAAAATATACCACTTCCCATTGTACCATCTCCTATTATTAATGATAGCACAAAAAAAGATAACCATCAATGATTATCTTTTTAATATTATGTTTAAATGTTTTACTTTTTTTTCAGATGCATCTTGTTCTAATAATCCATAGTTTATTTTTTCTGTTCCTGGTTTTCTTGGTAGGCTATCAACTATTTCTATATATTTTGGAACTTCATACCACATTAATTGTTCTTCTGTCTTCGTGTCTTCTGGTGAAGAATTTCTACACAAGGAATCAATATAACTTATTATTTCATTTATGTCCATGTTTTTGTAATTATCATTCAACTCAATATATACTTTGTTTACATAAAGCATATCCTCATCAACTACTTTTACAACCGCACAATCTTTTACACAATCAAATGATGATATAATAGACTGAACGTGATCTAAATATACTTTATTAAGCGTTGACATAATATAAAATCTTGACATCCTTCCAGTTAAATTAAAGTATCCTTCATCATCTATAAATCCCATTGTTCCTGTTTTGAAGAATGTCTTACCATCGTAATTAAACTTTGCTTCCTTTGTTTTTTCCTCATCTTTGTAATATTCTTTGAATACGTGCTCTCCAGAGATACATAGCATTCCTTCTTCTCCAATGTTTTTTTGTTGCATTGTTTCTGGATCTATAATCATTGCATCTGTACCAACTAAAACTACACCAGCAGTTTCGGGTTTTATTTTAATTCCTGTCTGTCCTGTACCACAACTAACAGTTTCTGCATTCCCTGATCCGTTACTTATCTCAATATTTTTTGCACCATGTTTTTCAAAAAACTCTTGCCCTCTTTTTGCTGCTTGAGGTGTTAAAAAGTCTCCTCCTGAAACAAAATTTGAAATAGATGATAAATCTTGTTCATTTGGTGCATTATTCATAATTAATTCAAGCAATGCTGGAGAGCCAAATATAATATTTGGTTTTTTAGATAAATAATAATTAATTGTTTCTTTTGATAAATCTGGTCCAAGTATCGCAGTTTTGTTACTCATAAGAGATAATAACGTTGAGGTGCAAAAACCATATGGATAGGTAAACGGAACACAAACTAATGTTTTGTCACCTTTAACATTGTCTGTTAGACATGTATTTTTTTGATATATTCCTGCTGCAACAATATTCCTATTTGTTAATACTACAGATTTTGGTTTTCCTGTTGTTCCACTGGTATATAGAATTAAAGAATCATCGCTACCTTTTACATTTTCTATATGCTTTTTTTGATATTTTGAAATTGATTCCAAACTATTAAAATCTATTAAATCATCATCGCTTGTTATTTTATAATTGGATTTTAAATCTAAATTACTTCTATTTTCTTTGCTTAAAGTTATAATGTATTTAACATTTGTATTCTTTTTAATATCTAGATTATTTTCCTTTGTTGAATCAAAATTTATAAAAATATTAGATTCATATAAATTTAAATAATCTGTTATTTCCTTTTTAGTTGCACTTGAATTAATAAAAGTTGTAATTGCCCCTATTCTATTGCATGCAAGAAATGAAGCTACAGCTTGATAGTAATTTGGCATACAAATTCCAACTATATCACCTTTTTTAACTCCTAATTCTTTTAAGGCTAATGAAATAGTAACTGAATCATTAAACATTTCTCTGTAATTAACTTGTAAGTCGATACAATCTATTGCTGTTTTATTTTGATAAAAAGTATTCAATAGTTTAATCGTATTATATACGCTAAAATTTGGAATAATAGGATTCCTTTCAAAATATGATTTTCCATTTTCCCATGGCTTGTCATAATATGGATTACCTGTTTTTTGTTCATTTAAAATTAAGTTTTTTAAGTATTTAAGTTCTTCTTTCACTTATAATCCCCCTTTAAAACTACAGGTATTATACCATATAATACAATTTTTTTCAATTAAAAATGAGATTTTCTCTCATTCTTTAGCATATTCTACTAAATCAGTCCAAAATGTTGGGCCTACTGCACCACTTTCTTCTATATCAAACTTTTTTTGAAGAGTTATTACAGAACTTTCAGTTAAATCATCAAATACTCCTGTTACTCTTACACCTGGAATGTTCTTATATTTTGTACAAATCGCATATAAATATCTTTGAAGTCTTCTTATATCTTCTCCACTCATGCCAATAGACATTACTCTTCCAGGATAAAATTCATCTCTATATTCTACATATTCAAGTGGAACATTATTAATTAAATCTAAGTATACATCTCTTATTTTCGTCCATGTTTTGGCATCAACTTCCCCAGTTGCAGGTAAATTATATCTATTTTGAAAATTAATAACCATCGATTTAGTATTATCATTATATACTCCATTTACATCTAATATGGGCAAACTTGGATCAAAAAATGCTATTGTTTTTAAATAATAATGTAGTCCTTTAACAAATAGGCCTGTATCACCATAACTTAGTTTACTTGAAAATGTAACAATTGATTCGCCTTCTTTTATTCCTTCAGAGTATAAATCATTTAATCTTTTAACTGCATTATAAATATATTTAATTTTATACCAAGTCGAATAATCAACTTTACCAGTTACAGTAAGGTTAAAAACTTCTTGAAATTTTTTAACAGAGTTTTCAGTTTCTACTCCATAAATACCATTTACTTTACTTATTTTAGGAATAGCTGGATAATTAGTCCTTATTCTATTTAATTCACTTTGAATTATTTTAACTTGATCGCCTGCTTCTCCTAATTCTAAAACATATCCTGGATAAGTTTCTGTTATTTCTCCAATAGGTGCATTCTTAAATATATTAACATTTCCATAATAGTATCTTAATATTTCTAACGCAGTTTTACCTTGTTTTGCAAGTGATACACTTCCCCACTGTGATAATCCTTCGCATGTTGTAACTCTTCCATCGCAATATACTGCAAATAATGGTTGTACTTGCCCTTCTCTATAAATGTAATTATTAAATATTTGATCTACTTTTTTTGATATTACATCAAAGTATTCTTTATCTTCAATATATGTTTGGTCATATTTAGGAAGAGAAGTTATATTAAAGTTATATCCTCTTGATGGGTACCATTCATTATATATTCTATTTAATGTAAAAGATATAATTGCTAAAATATTTGCTTCTATTGCAGCATCAGGCCATGTTGGATATATTTCACTAGATGCTACATTTTTTATATATGAAGTAAATGGGACACTAATGTTTCTGGCTGCTTCATTTGGTGGACCTAGATGAACTACTACATTAGTAGGTATAGTGGGATAATTTACTCTTTCATTCATTTATCTCACCATTATTTAATTCATCAACTGGAAATGTTACTGGTTGAATTACTTTTATATCATCGAAGATAGAAACATCATATTTTTTTTCTACATCATATTTACTATCTTTAGCAAATAAGTCATAAGTAGTATAAAAAATATCTGACACATCTTCTATTTCTTTAGATATTTTTCTTGTTGGTAAGATGATAGATTCAATTATACCTGATTCATTTGTTTTCCCTTCATAGAATATTACTTTATCTTCTCCAAATATTTTCGATACTTCTATTTCTACATCACTTAATGGATATGCTAGACTTGCAGTTGATGCTTCAACTTTTAATATTCCTGTTCCATCATGAATATTCATAAAATTCTTATACATTCCAGTCCTTCTAAATTCATCACTATCAAAATAATAAGTCATAAAATCTCCTTAAACTTTTAATTCTTGACCAACACTAATTAAGTTAGTAGCCAAGTTGTTTTTCTTTTTTAAATCATCAACAGTCGTATTAAACTTTTTAGCAATACTATAAAGGCTTTCACCTTTTTGAACTATGTAATTATTTTCTTTATCCTTAGGTATTTTAAGTATTTGCCCTATACTTAAGTTATTGGTTGTTAAATTATTTAATCTTTTTATTGTTTCAACAGATGTATCATATTTTCTTGCTAAATCATATAAATTATCATTTTTAACAACTGTATAATTTATATAATTATTATTTTCGTAATTAGATTCTCCAAAACACTCTAAAACTGGTGATACATTTTTCTTATCATCTACTATTAGTTTCATTCCTATAGTTAGATTATTATTATTTAAATCATTTAAAGATTTAATATTATCTACTGTTGTTCCAAATTTATTTGCAATGCTATAAAGCGTATCTCCTTTTACAACTATATAATCAACGTAATTATTCTCAAAAGAATCATAGTCGTATTCTACATTACAAGGTATAACAATTCTATCTCCTATATTTAATAGATTTGTTTTTAAATTATTGTATCTTTTTATTTCATCGACAGTAGTATTATATTTTTTCGCAATTGCATAAAGACTATCACCTTTTTTTACTGTATAAACAATACATTCCATTGGTTCTTTATCACTATTTTCAAGAACTTTTAGACTCTGCCCAATACTTATATTATTTGTACTAAGATTATTTAATTCTTTTATTTTTTGCACTGATGTATTAAACTTTTTAGCAATACCATAGAGTGTATCTCCTTTTTCTACAATATAATTCACAATATACTCCTTTCATTTAAGTATATTTTTATAGTTTTAAAGTATGAAAAAAAGAATTCATTAATTTGAACTCTTTAAATTATTATTCTTTATCTTCTACCAGTGAATTACAATAATCACATCTTACACTTTTATTTTTTTCAACATCGACAAGTACTCCACATTTAGGGCAGTTAATTGTAACACAGTATTCTTCTTTTTTATGTTTTTCAATTGTATAATACTTTATTTCTTTTGTTGATGGAATAAGTTTTATTCCATTTACTATTGACTTGTCATACAAGTATTTAATATCTTTATAAACATCTTCTTCAATTATTGTTAAAGGCTTATTATGGTAGTTAGGAAGTTGTTTAGCCATTTCTGATATTTGATAATGGTTAACGTATATCATATTATAATATTTTTTTAATATTTCTTCATCTTGCTCAGTACATTTTCTTATGGTTCTATTAATTCTATCTAAAGAATAATTTCCAATTACTCTTTTATTTTTTAAATATCTTAGTTTCATAACGCATTCATCAAATGTACAATTTGATACTTTAGCAATTTCGTCTATACTATCCATTCTTTTATTATTAACACAGTCAATAATAGATTTAATTTTATCATTAAAAAGTGGATCTAATAGGACTTTTTCATCATAGAAACCTGCAAATCTTTGATATGACCATTCATTAATATTGTCTTTTTTATTTTTTTTACTATTATTGCTATCTTTTTTAAATAATCTTTTTAGCCATTTAAACATTTTAATTACCCCCTTACATATGTATCCTTAACTATTGTACCACAATACTCACAAGTTTCACTACTTTTTATTGGTACATCTACTAAGGCTCCACAATTTGGACAATGTAATGTAGAGCAATATTCTTTTTTCTTCTTTTTCTCTAAAGTATAATAAATAATCTCATTGTTATCATTTATCTTTATGCCATTTAATAAATTTTTTCCATTAAGATATCTTAATTCTCTTATTATTGCTTCTTCAGTAATAGATTCATATGTTTTTTTTAGTTTATCTTGCATTTCTATAATTTGACAGTGATTCAAATATATTAAATCATGATACTTTTCAAGAAGTGCAGCATCCTCATTACTGCATTTTTTTATTTCTTTAGTTATCCCATTTATATAATAATTATTATCTATTATTCTTTTGTTTTTTAAATATTTTAATTTTAATATGCATTCATTTACTTTACAGTTAGCTTTCTTGGCAATTGTTTCTATATTTTCTTCTTTATAAGTATTTACTTGATCTATAATTATTTCTATTTTTTTATTGAAGTTAGGATCATTGTAAACTGTGTAACCAAGGAATCTACAGAATCTTTGATAAGACCAGTTACTTACTTTTGTTTCATCATGTTTTTTTTCTCCAAATATTTTTTTAAAAAACTCAAGCATTTATTTTTCCTCCTTTTTGTTTTTTAATAATAGATTTAAAATAATTCCTACTAGTGCCGCTAGACTCATTCCAGTAAGTGAAAATGATATATCGCCACTTGTAAATGAGATGGTTGCTCCACCTAGTCCTAATATTAACATAGTAGATGCTATTATAACGTTTCTTAAATTATTAAAATCAACTTTATTTTCAATTAGTACTTTAAGTCCATTTACAGAAATAAATCCATATAAAAGAAGTGAAACTCCTCCAAGTACTGGATCTGGAATTGTGCTAAATATTGTTGTTATTGTTCCAAGAAATGCCATACATATTGAAAAAATTGCTGCAAGTGCTATTACCCAAACTGAGGCTACTTTACTCATTCCTACTACACTTGTATTTTCTCCATATGTTGTATTAGCAGGTCCACCTATAAGTCCTGCAAAAAGTGTTGCAAGTCCATCACCCATTATTGTTTTATCAAGCCCAGGATCTTTTGTTAAATCTTTATTTATTATTGTAGAAAGTGCCATATGATCTCCAATATGCTCTGCAATTGATACAAATGCAAGAGGAGCCATTGTAAGCATCCCTGATAGGCTAAATGTGTAATCTTTAAGAGGAATTAGTATTCTTGGAAGTGAGAAAAATGATGAATTACTTACTGGTGTAAAATCGACAAGTCCTAATGCTATTGAACAAATATAGCCTGTTATTATTCCAATTAAAAATGGTATTACTTTAAAGAAGCCTTTCGCATAGATTGCTGTTAATGATGTAACTAGAAAAGAAATAAAGGCAACTATAAATGTTTTAATTTCAATACTATCTCCCAATAGTCCAATTTGTTTTATGGCATTAGGTGCTAAAGAAAGCCCTATTATCATTATCATTGGTCCTACTATGATGGGTGGAAGAACTTTTTTTATCCAGTCTTTTCCAAATAATTTTATTAATAAAGAAACTAGTATATAAATTATACCTACTGTTATTATTCCTGTTGAAAAACCAGATAATCCGTCTTTTGCGAATGCTACTGCAATTGGTGAGATAAACGCAAATGAGCTACCAAGATAAACTGGAGATTTTCCTTTAGTACAAAGAATATAAAGAAGTGTTCCTATTCCACTTGATAATAGTGCAACTGGTACTGTAATTACTTCATATCCTGCTTGTTGATTAACTAAAATTGGTACTAAAATAGTGGCACCAAACATAGCGAAAACATGTTGAAGTGCTAGAATTATCCATTTGGCAATAGGTGGTTTTTCATACGTATCGTATATTAATTCATTTTCTTTCATATTTACCTACTTTCATATCTAATTAAAATTATAATGCATAAATGATATTTTAATCAAGTTATTAAGTTCAATCTATTACTATTGCCCATGCTTATTTTTTTAGATACATATAATACATAGAAGAAAGGAAGGTTTTATGAGAAAGAAAATAATTACTACAATAGGTGTTATTTTTATATTTGTTATTTGTTTAATGACTTTATATGAGTCAAAAAATGTAGAGAATAAAAAATTAACAAAAGTTAAGGTTGCAGAAGTTGCTCACAGTGTTTTTTATGCTCCACAATATGCTGCTATAAACAATGGTTATTTTGAGGATGTTGGTCTTGATATTGATCTAACTCTTGCAAGTGGAGCTGATAAAGTTGTTGCAGCACTACTTTCAAATGATGTTGATATTGGTCTATCAGGAATAGAAGCAACTATCTATGTTTATAATGGACGTGAAGAGAATTATTTAAAAACTTTTGCGCAGTTAACGCAAAAAGATGGAAGTTTTCTTGTTTCAAGAGAAAAAATAGATAATTTCAAGTTAGAAGATTTAAAAGGTAAGTATGTTATCGGAGGGCGAAAAGGTGAGCGTATTACAAAGGGATAAACAATCAGTTATAAAAATACTTACAATATAAACTCTTAGCACTTCCATTAATCATTATTCCTTTATATGATGCGAGTAATTGTTTATATTCTCTTGTATTAATATAATCATTTTCTAATAATAACTTTAAGTGTTTAGTCTTTTTCTTAAATTTCTTTTTAGTTTTATTTCTAACTTTTAATATTAATCTATTATTTTTTAAATAAAATTTATATCCAAGAAAATCAATCCCATTTTTTATATTATCAATTCTTGTTTTTTTATCATTAACATCTAATTTAAATTCAGTTTTTAATTTTGTTGTTATTTCATTTAACGAGTATTTTAAATACTCTTTATCATGATGAATAATAACAAAGTCATCCATATAATTTATTAAATATTTTATTCTTAGTTTTTCTTTTATAAAATGATTTATTTCATTTAAATAAATTAATCCAAATGCTTGAGAAGTAAGATTACCTAGTGCTACTCCTTTTCCATATTTATAAAGTGGAATATTTTCTACTTCCTCAATTAGTTTTCTTTTGTTATTTAAATTAGTACTTTCTAAATATTTAATTCTATTTTTCTTAAGATTAATTATTTCTTCATTTATATATTTTTCATTTGTTGAATCAATTATTGAGTTTAAATAGTCAAGTATTGTTTTATCTTTCAAATGTTTTTTTAAAATATTTTTTAGTACTTCATGATCAATATTATAAAAGTATTTTTTTATATCTATTTTTAATACATAAAAATTCTTATGTTTCTTTTTTATTTTGTTTATATATTTTTTTAGTAATTTTATTCCAAATGATGTCCCCATATTTTTTCTTGTAGCAATCATTGAGATTGTATAAGTTTTATCAAATACATTTACTAGTGCATATTTTGCAATAAGATGATTTATTATTTTATCTTCAAGTTTTTGAGCCATTATTATCCTACATTTTGGATCTGTAATCATAAATATATTATATTTTGAAAATTTCGTATTCTTTTCTTTTAGGCGCATCTTTATGTTATATATGTGTTCCATTTTATATGATTCAAAGAAGTCAACTTTCTTTTTGTTTTTGCATTTTTTAATAACATGATTAGTAATTTCTATAATGTTATTTATATCTATAATATATGGATAAATATTATTTTTCCTTTTCATAATTAAACCATGCTCTTACCATTTTATCGATTTGAAAAAGATGTTCCGTGTAACTTAATAATTTTTTTTCATTTATAATATTTTTTCTATATGCTTCTTCTAGATAAAAGTTAAGCATTTGTATTTGTACTATTATTTCTTTTTTATCATCTATACTTTGAAATATATTAGCTCTATAGATATATTCAAGTATGTTATATGATGAAGTTATAATCTTATCTTTTAAAACTTTATAGTTATTTGGAAAATTAATTGTATTTTTTTCTATATATCTAATTGTTTTTCTGGCAGTACGTGAAATTATTAAGTTATCATGTATTTTATATTTTTGATATAATAAATCAAGTTTATTTTTTTCCATTGTTTACTCCTTTTTTTATCAATAAAAAAGCAATAAATATAGAATATAAAGAGTTTCAAAATATCTACTAATCTTTATTTTCATTTATTGCATATTTTTTGTAGTTTTGCTACAAGGAATATTCTTGTTAAATGTCTTCTTTTAATAGATAAATCCATTAGACAAGTACCATTTAAATCTAGCGCGACAGCCACAACAGGCGGCGCTAGCTACTCAAGCTATTTTTTATTTTCATTTTCAGGTTCGTTGCATTCAGAATTGCCAAATTCACTCACGTTACATTTCCATTCGCTCGCGCGCCGCTAGAAATAAGAAACTGGAAAAATAGCAAAAAGTAGCCAAAAAACAAATCAGAATATCCCTATATAAACATAATCAATAATGTATTTTTTACATATATAATGTTTATATCATTTCTAATATGCGCCTACACCTTGTTCGGCGCAATAATATTTTGCTTCGCAAAATAGATTCAAGATTTAAGATAGCGCGACAGCCACAACAGGCGGCGCTAGCTACTCAAGCTATCCCCTCGAGGCACTCAGAATCGCCAAATGCACTCACGTAACATCCCCAGTCGCTCGCGCGCTCTTGTGCAGACACATATCCATCATTATATGCCCCTGCTTCAAATGTTTCATTAGTACATTCGTAAGAGCCGTTATTATCAGTACAATTACTTGATCCAAAGGCACTTTCAAGGGTCGTTTTGTTTGTAGAGTAACTTGCTCCTTCATCTCCTCCAATTAAATAGTATTCTTGGTTATTTAATTTGAATCCTACAGAGCTAGTTACATTCTTTCCATTTACTTGATATCTTAAATAATTCAAGTGTCCCTCTGCTTCCATTGCTTCTATTGCTGTTTCATAACGATCACTTCCTGTTGCAGAATATCCTCCTTTAAATTCATAACAGGCTTCATAATCATCTACATATAAGTCACATGTAAAGTTTCCATTTGTCTTATAATGTGTTATAGAAATATTACCAGTTGTATCTAAGTCTACGTCAAACTCTTCACATGAACAATGGTATCCTGTAAAGCCTGAATATAGGGCAGAATGTCCGCCAGATCCTGATACCGCACTACAGTTACTAACTCCAAAGGCTTCATCTAGTATATCTTTATTCTCTTCATAACTGTTACTTTCACCTACATAGTAAGTTGTATTGTTATATACAAATCCTACTTCTTTTGATGTTCCAGTGCTTGTTAGATTACTTCTTAAGAATGTGTTGTATCCAGATGTTGTTTGAGCGCTTCCTGAGTCAGGTAGTGAGTAATTAGTTCCATCTATTGAGTATCCTATTCCCCACTCTCCTAGTCCTTCACTTTGAATTGTTTCACCAGTTAGTGTTAATGTGTATGTTGCTCCGTCATATCCTGTATCAGTTGATGTGCAAACTAAGTCTCCAGTTGCTTGTTCAGTAGTGCACTCCACACTTCCTTCGTAGGAAGGATTAAACGTTACACTTTTAATTGGACTACTTGTTGTTTCATTTGGTGCTAACTCTTCATTATAGTAGTAACAGTTCCCACTCTTTGTCCACTCATCTGTGTTATCAGCATTAACTATTGCTATATCGATATTGTTTGTATCATCGTGATTAGGAAGTTCTGTTGTCCCATCAGCTGCAAGCCAAGAGTCAGTTAAACACACTCTTACATGAGCTGGTATATCACCATCATTTGTTACTGTAATTGTCTTTGGTGTCTCATCTCCTGGCATCCAGTTAGAGGGGCTTGTAAACTCTTCATGAAATCTAGTACTGTAAGTTCCTGTGTTAAAAATATTATTAAATACTCCAGTACTTGTGAAATATGCAAGTGTTCCTCCCACTCCTAGAAGTATAATTCCTAAAACTAAAATTAAATTTTTCTTATTCTTCATAATTTTTTTACACTCCTTATTATGTAATAATTATAAAGTTGACCCCCCCCCCACCTGTCAATATTTATCCACATATTTTACAAAAAAAGAACTATTTAAGTTTTTCTAGTTCTTTATGAGTTAATCCAGTGAATCTTATTATATCTTCAATGGACATATTTGCTTTTAACATTTTTCTAGCGATGCCTCTTTTGCCATTTTTTAGTCCTTCTTTTAGTCCTTCTTTTAGTCCTTTTTTTAGTCCTTTTTTTAGTCCTTTTTCTAAACCTTTTTCTAGTCCCGTTTCTTCAGCATATCTTAATCTTGTATTGAGTATCTTTTTCTCTACTTTCTCTTTGTCATATAGTCCTATTATCTTTGTATCACTACTTATTCTTTCTAACTCATCAAGTGCTTCATCCATTATCTCATCTCCCCTTAATTTTTCATAGTCACAATCTTTAAATATCATTAACATCTTGTTAATTTCACTTTTATTATAATCTATTTCATCTACATTTTTCAAGTCTACATCATAATTTTTATAAAACTCGCTTTTTACTTCTTTACTATATTTTTCTATATTCATAAATTCATATACTATTCTTTTGCCTTTACATGAATGAAAATCATTTATATTTATTTGTATTACTCCTTTTAAATCTAGATAATCTTCTCCTTTATCTAACTCATCACTCATTATTTTAGCTCTATACATCTCATTTTTTTCATTTAATCCTTTATAATAATTTTTATTCATCTCAAGTGATATTATATGATCTTTTACAGTTACTATTATATCTGTTTTATAGACTTTATCTTGTTTATTAGATACTCTTAATTCTTGACTTGTGTAAGTAGCTCTTTTTAAATCTTCTTCATTTATTTTTGTAATCAAATGAATTAGTCTTGCTTTATATTTTACTGTATTAGAACTTAACATAAATGATTTGAAAACTACATCGCTAGATAGTTCTAAAAATTTTATTTTTAACACCTCCAGATACACCTTAACACATATAAAAATCCTTGACAAATCAAGGATTTCATGAATTTAGAAGTAGTTATTTTTGAATTTTAATTATTCTTTTTTAGAATTATTTAAAAGTATAAAAAAACTTTACTTATTTTATTAAAAGTAAAATTTTTTAACTTTTTTTATTTTCTTATTGTTCTACTTGGAACTTGTTGAGTTATACAATGAATATTTCCTCCACCTAGTAATATTTCTCTAGCTGGTATAGATTCAATTGTACGATCTGGATAAAGTTCTTGAAGTTTTTTTACTGCTAGTTCATCATGAGGATCTCCGAATGCTGGCACTGCTACAAAACCATTACCAGTATAATAGTTTACATATGATGCAGCCATTCTATCTCCCTCTTGTCTTGGAAGAGTTCCATCAACAGCATCTACTCCTTCACTTTCTTCTTTAGTTATTAAAATAGGTGTTTTTGGAATTAATAGTTTGTGTACTACTAACTTTCTTCCCTTAGCATCAGTTTCATTAACTAAATAGTCATATGCTTCTTTACTTCTTTCGTATTGTGGATCATTTTCATCATCTGTCCATGCCAATACTACTTCACCAGGTTTAACAAAGTTACACATATTGTCTACGTGTCCATTTGTTTCATCATTATAAATCCCTCTTGGAATCCATAATACTTTTTCAACATTTAAATAATCTTTTAGAGTCTGTTCAATTTGTTCTTTTGTAAGATGAGAGTTTCTTCCTTCTGATAATAAACATTCAGCTGTTACCATCAAAGTTCCATCTCCATCTGTATGGATACTTCCACCTTCAAGAATAAAATCATCTAAACGATATCTATCTGCATACTCAAGTTCACACATTTTTTCAGCAATCATATCATCTTTATCCCAAGGAAAATATAGTCCATCAACTAATCCTCCCCAAGCATTAAATGTCCAGTCTACTCCTCTTAATGTTCCTTGATCATTTACTAAGAAGGTTGCTCCGCAATCTCTTACCCATGAGTCATCATTACTCATTTCAACTACTTTGACGTATGGAGGAAGCATTCCTCTTGCGTTTTTATATTGATAGTTACTAACGATTACTGTACATGGTTCATATTTTCCAATTACACTTGCAACTTCTGCGAAAGTCTTTTGAGCAGGCTTTCCACCTAATCTCCAGTTATCTGGACGTTCTGGCCAAATGATATAAGTACCACTGTGTTTTTCAAACTCTCCTGGCATTCTAAATCCATCTTGTTTTGGTATACTATTTAATCTTTTCATTAAAACCTCTTTCTTCTTTTTTATATTCTTTATTTCTTAATTCTAAATACTAAAATCTCTTGAATTAACAATGATAATCCTACACCTACTAGAAGTGGAATATTATCTTGTAGATATTCAACTGAGAAATCACCAAATATAGTGAATATAATTCCTAATACTAAGAATACGAATGGTACGATTGCTAATACTTTTTCAGCAACTTTTCCTCCTGGTACTCTATAAGGTCTTTCAGTATTTGGATCTGTCTTTCTTAATTTTAAGAAAGCTAAGAACATTGGAGTATATCCAAGAAGTAATGTAATCCAACTTAGACAGAAGAATAATGAGAATGCATCACTAAAGTCTGTGAAGAACTCTGCTACTACTACTCCTGCTACTGATATAATAGATGCTACTATACCATTCATTATTGAAGCATTTGAGGCAACTCCTTCTTTATTAGTTCCTTTGAATGCTTTTGGCATTGATCCATCATCAGCTGCATATTTAGCTACTTCATCAACTCCAAAACTCCATGAAGAAATATTTGCAATAAATGTATAGATTAACATAAATCCAAATGCATATACTGCTACTTTTAAGGCAGTTCCAGATAGACCTACTGCTCCAAAAATTCCTTGGAATACTTGAACCATATCTTCAGGATCAACAGAACTTCCACCTAATACAATATTAAATGCTGTTGCTGGTAAAATATAGAAGATTGCCATTATTATTCCACCAATAATTAATGCTTTTGGAATATCTTTTTTAGGATTATCCATATCTCCTACAAAGCTACCTACAACTTCGAATCCTAAGAAGTTAAATATTATAATTGAAATAAAAGGTAAACCTGAATCAATATTTAGACTTAAGTCAGGTAATAAATCACTAAATGATGTGATTGGATTTTCTGATCCGTTTTTAGCTAAGTAAACGAATCCTAAAATTCCTAATGTACCTAGTACTAAAACTTTGAAGAATGTTCCTAGGTTAACGATATATTTTGATTCTCCAACTCTTTTTGTTCCTAAGAATGTTGTTAACCAAATATATGCAAGTTGGATTAATATAACTACCCACCAAGCAAGTTCTACTTCAAATAGTCCTGCAATTACTGTTGTAACTGCTGTTGCTAGTGAAGCAATCCATAGTGGGAAATTAATCCAATAATTCCATGCTACACGTCCAGCCCATTTTTTACCAAATGCTCTTTTTACCCAGTCATACATTCCTGCTTCACTTGGATATGCTGTACTAAGTTCTGCTGAAATCATACCATATGGTAGACAGAAAGCAATTAATAATAAAAGCCACCAGAAATATTGTGAATTTCCTATTGCAGCAGTAGGCATTGTTGATTCTACAACAAGTGTTATACATACTGTGGCAAGTATAGCATCAAACAATTTAAATTTTTTCTTTTTTTCCATTATTTACTCCTTTAAACCCCATTTATAATTTTAAGGGTCTCTTCTTCCTTGTCCATAAAATAAACAAGTAATGCTCTCATTGCAGTAAGTCTATTTTCTGCTTCATCAAATACAACAGAATACTCTGAATCCATAACTTCATCAGTTACTTCTTCACCTCTTGTTGCTGGTAAGCAGTGCATAAACTTAACGTTAGGGCTAGCTTTTCTTATTGCATCCATATTAACTTGATATTTAGGATAGAATATTTTCATTCTTTCCTCTTCTGGAAGTTCTGATTCATATAGTCCATACCAAACGTCTGTGTATATGAAATCAGCTCCATTTATTGCTTCACTTTCATCTTCGGTGATTAAGAATGTACCTCCAGATTCTGCACAGTTTTTACGACAGATTTCTTGGAAATGCTCATTTAATTGGAATCCTTTTGGTCCATATTGAACGAAATGTCCACCTAAGTGTGTTGTTAGCATTGCTAAGCTTGCACAAACTTGAGTAGCATCACCAAAGAAAACAATCTTTAAATCTTCAAATCTTTTTCCTTCTGGCATGTGTTCAAAAATGGTTATTAGATCACCAAGTTCTTGAGTTGGATGGTTATAATCACTCATTCCATTGATAACAGGAACTCCTGCATGTTCTGCTAAAGTTAATATTGATTTATGTTCTATAACACGAGCCATCAATATATCTGTTAACCTACCTAAAACTTTTGCAGTATCATATAAACTTTCATGAGCTCCTAATTGAATTTGTCCTGGAGCAAGATACTGAGCATGTCCACCCAATTGTTCCATTGCTGTTTCAAAAGATACTCTTGTTCGTGTTGATTTTTGTTCAAAAATCATACCTAAAGTTTTATGATGAAGAACATCTAAATAATTTCCTGCTTTTAGATATTTTTTAATTGCAATACCTAAATCTTTCATTCTTAGAATTTCCTCTTTTGTAAAGTCCTGTGTATCGACAAAGTTTCTTACCATACTTCACCTCCTTCCACTACTATATAGATTAATTATATTATTCTTTTTTTTAATTGTCTATATTATTAATTATTTAATTTCAGCCCAAATTTTATCATATGTAGATATATTGCTTCCAATATTCTCTACATATGTTGCATTATCTAAAATATATTTTAATTCATCTGTTGAAACATTTTGACAATTCTTATTTGTATTAATATATGGATATTCTTCTGTTATTTTTTTACTTACATCATCTCTTAATAAATAATCAATAAATTTATAAGCATTATCTTTATTTTTTGCTTTTTTTACTATTGCATAGTTATCAAGGCTTAGTGCAAATCCATCTTTAGGATATATTATTTCAATACTTTCATTTTCTTCTTTAGCGATTATTGCTTCTGCATTCCAAATAACACCTAGATCAACTTCGTTTGTGATTAAAAATGTTTTGGGGCTATCACTATCAAATGCTTTAATATTTTTATTTAGTTTTAATAACCACTTTTTAGCATTATCAAGTTTATCTTTATCTGTTTCATTCATGCTATATCCATTTGCTTGAAGAGCCATTCCTATTACTATTCTTTGATCATCAAGTATAATTATATTATTTTTATATTCTTCTTTAAGTAAATCATTATAACTAGTAATAGGATCTTTTATGTTTTTTCTATTTACTACAATGGTTGTAGTCGCAGCTAAAAAAGGAAGAGAATACTTATTTGTCTTATCAAATTTTTGTTTTAAAAATAATGAATTAATATTATCAATATTATTAAGTTTTGTTTTATCAAGTGGTTCTATCATATCGCGCTCTATCATTAGTTCAATCATGTAGTCACTTGGAAATATAAGGTCATATGTTCCA
Source organism: Bacilli bacterium (assembly GCA_017477845.1). GTDB lineage: Bacteria > Bacillota_I > Bacilli_A > RF39 > UBA660 > RUG13868. Next base: position 13,376 of record JAFUTR010000057.1, on the reverse strand, counting down.
CTGCTTGATGAAGATATTTTAGCAAGTAATTCTTCATTAGATGAATATGTTCCATAGTTAACTTTGATATTGTATTCATTTTCAAAATCTCTTATTACTTCTTGAGGTATGTATGAAGTCCAGTTTAATACGTTTACTTCTCCGTCGTAACTTTTAGCACTACATCCTGATAGAATTAAGAGTATTGTTATTAATAATACTATCTTTTTCATATGGCCTCTTTTCTTATTTTTCTTGTTTGAATAATTGCAATTGTTGTAAGAATTATAAAGACTATTAGTAACATTATTGTTGTTAAGGCATTAACATCAGGTGTAATACCAGTTTTAATCATTGAATAGATATAAAGTGGTAATGTATTACTTCCAGGGCCTGCTGTAAAATAGCTTATTACTACGTCATCTAGGGATAATGTAAATGCAAGTGTTGCTCCACTTACTATTCCAGGCAAAATTATCGGAATAATTATATCTTTAAATATTTTAAAATTACTAGCTCCTAAGTCTTTTGCAGCTTCTTCATAAGTTATAGTTTCTCTTGTTAGTGCACTTCTTACACTTACTATTACAAAAGGAATTGAGAATGCTATGTGAGAAATTATTATTGTATGAAGACCAAGTTCTAGCCTCATTAATGTATAAATTGATAAAAGAGAGATTCCAAGTACTATTTCTGGTATTACAATTGGGATATAAATTAAGCTGTTTAATAAGTTTTTAAATGGAAAATTGTATTTATATAGTCCATAAGCTGCCATTGTTCCTAAAATAGTTGAAACAACTGTACTTATTCCTGCTACCATAAGTGTATTTAAAAATGATTCTATGAGTTCTTTGTTATTAAATATTTCTTCATACCATTTAAAAGTAAAGTTTTCAAATAATATATTCATAGAAGAACTATTAAATGAATATACAACTAGAACGATTATTGGTAAGTATAGAAAAATAAATACTAAAAAAATAAATAAGTTATTTATTGGTCTATTTTTCATTATAATCCCCCCAAATCTTCAATTTTTCCACCTAAGCGTTTATAAACTTTAACTAGAGCAAATGTAATTATTATTAAGAAAATTGATATCGCTGATCCAAACGGCCAATTTCTTGCTGTTAAAAATTGATTCTTTATTAGGTTTCCTATAATCATTGTTTTTCCACCACCAAGTATGTCTGCGATAAAGAAGTATCCAATTGATGGAATAAATACCATGAGAGAGCCATTAAACGCTCCAGATATTGTTTGTGGAAGAATTATATTTTTAAATATTTGTAATGGTTTAGCACCTAAATCTTTAGCTGCTTCTATTACATTTTTATCAAGTTCAAAAACTGCTGAACAAACAGGAAGAAGCATAAAGGGAAGAAGTGTGTAAACCATACCTATAATAATTCCTACTTTGTTATACATTAAGTTAAGAGGAAATTCTATTAATCCTGCTCCTGTTAAAACATTGTTAATAACTCCATTTTTTCGTAATAGAATTATCCATCCATAAGTTCTAATTAATGAATTTGTTAAAAACGGAACCATTATTAATTTAGTAGCTAAATTTTTAACACTTTCACTTTTTCTTCTAAGAATTAAGGCAAATGGATATGATATTAGAAGACAAATAAATGTTGTCACAAGGGCAATTAAAGCTGATTTTACAAACATTTTAATATAAGTAATATCAAATATATTAATGTAGTTATCAATTGTAAATTGGTAATTAATTCCACCATAAGAATCACTTGTACAGAAACTTAAAAATAATACGTAAATGATTGGTAATACAATTAGTACTAAAGTATAGATAACGATTGGTAATATAAATATTGTTTTAAATCCAAAATCTTTCTTTTTCATATTATTTCCTCAAAGGTACTATAAGTTTTGAATCAAATTTTATATATACTTTTGTAGATGAGTTATATTTATCATCATCTGTTGTACTTACTTTTATATCTTCTTTTAGTGGAACATCAACAAGTATTTTAGTACTATCACCATTATAAGTTGTTTCTGTTACAACGCCTTCAATTCCATTTATTAATTCTTTTTTTGATATTTTAATATTCTCTGGTCTAATTATTAATTTTATTTGCTCATTTTTTTCATACTTTTCATCTGTTTCTATTTCAATAACATATCCTTCAAAAAGTGATACCTTAATTACTCCATCATTTACATTTACTACTTTTCCATCAAGGATATTAGCCTCTCCAATAAAATCTGCTACAAATACTGTTTTTGGATTTTTATAAATGTTTTCAGGAGTATCTAATTGTTCTATTTTTCCATTATTTATAACTGCAATTCTATCACTCATACTAAGAGCTTCATCTTGGGCATGAGTTACATAAATAAATGTAATCCCTAATTTTTTTTGTAATCTTTTTAATTCTATTTGCATACTTTTTTTAAGTTTTAAATCAAGAGAGCAAAGAGATTCATCTAGTAATAGTACTTTAGGATTCATTATTATACTTCTTGCTATTGCAATTCTTTGCTGTTGACCTCCAGATAATTCACTAGGAAATCTATCTTCATATCCTTCCATCTTGACAAGTTTTATAACTTCTTTAACTCTTTTGTCAATAATGTTTTTATCTAATTTTTTCATTTTTAATCCAAAACCAACATTTTCTTTAACAGTCATTTTAGGGAATAATGCAAGATTTTGAAATATAGTATTTACTTCTCTTTTAGTTGCATCAACTTCTGTTACATCAACGCCGTCAATAAATACTTTACCTTTAGTTACATCATCAAGTCCTGAAATCATTCTCAGTATTGTAGTTTTTCCACATCCGGAAGGCCCTAAAAGAGTTAAAAATTCTCCTTTATAAATATCTAATGAGACATCTTTGATTACTTTAACGTTATTAAAATTCTTACTTATGTTTTCAAGTCTAACAAGTACTTTTTTATCGTCCATATTTTAACCTCTATCCTATTAATACAATTATAACTTAAAACTAAAGTATATTTCAATGTTTTTATCTTTATCTATTATTATTTTATCTATTAATAAAAGAAGAAGTTCTCGTTTTATCCCATTGTTAATGATGATTTCATATTTATTATTATCCAGATTATCTTTAAGAATTGTTTTTATTGTATCAATAATTATTTCTTCAAACTTATAATAATTCATACAATGAGGAAAACACTTTTTACTATTCTTTTGATAATTAGTACAAGAGGTGTACATTTGTTTTCTTTTTTTATTTTTTATTACTCCTATACTATATCCACATTCTTTACATCTCATCATTTTTTTTAATAAGTAAAAATTGCTACATTTATTAGTAATCTTTTTCTTGATGCTGTTTACATAATTAAATGTTTCTTTTGATACTATTGGTTTATGCGTATTATTAACTATTATCCAATTTTCTTTAGGATTTTTTATTTCACTTTTAAGTCCAAATATTTTCTTTCTTTTTCCTTGAATGAGATTTCCTATATATGTTTCATTTTTTAATATTTCATTAATTGTAAATTGTGACCATTTTAAAGTTTTATTTTTCATGTTTGAATAAACACTTGGTGTTGGTATTTTTTTATCATCTAAAATGTTTTTTATTTCAATGGTGCTATAACCATTTTCTCTAAGTCTATATATTTCTTTTACGATATTTGCTGCTTTTTTATCTATTACTATTCTATTTTTATCTTTCTTATCTTTCTTATATCCAAAAGGAGCTTTCCATCCTAGAAATAATCCATTTTGTTTTTTACTCTTTAGGCTGGCTCTTATACTTTTGGAAGTTATTCTATTATAGTATTCATTCATTAATACTTTAAATGGTATCATTTCATTCCCTATGGAATCTATTTCTGTATCGACATTATCTAAAATCGAAATAAATCTTACTTTGTATTTTGGGAAGAATCTATCAATATATTCATTAGTTTCAATATTATTTCTTCCTAGTCTTGATAAGTCTTTTACTATTACCATGTTTATTTCTTTATTTTTTATTTTTTCAATCATTCTTATAAATCCAGGTCTATTAAAGTTTGATCCAGTATACCCGTCATCTACAAATTCTTCAATTAACTTGTAGTTATTTTCTTCTATATATTTTCTAATTATTTCTTTTTGGTTTTTTATACTTTCGCTATCTTTATTATTTAAGTTTTTATCTTCTTTTGAAAGCCTTATGTATGCACCAACCAAGTATCTATTATTCATTTTCATCACTAATATTTCTATTAATATTTTTTATATATTTGTCTATTATTTTTTTTAATTGTTCTTTATTTTCATCAAAATATATTTTTATAGTAATCACCTATTTAATATATGTTTTGTTATCACTTTTAAGAACTTAGAGGTGGAATGCCAGAGATGACATTTGAATGGGCTCTTAAGGAAAATAATATTAATAAAGAAGATTTAACTATTGATACAAGTATTGCTTTTGCTTCTATGCAGGGTGCTTTTGTTGGAGGAATTGGAGACTTTGTTACTTTATTTGAACCAAATGCTACACAAGTTGAAAAAGAAGGATTTGGATACGTTGTAGCAAGTGTAGGAGAATTAGGTGGTATTGTTCCATATACATCTTATAGTGCTAGAAAAAGTTATATTGAAGAGAATAGTAACGTTATTGAGAGTTTTGATAAAGCTGTTAATATGGGGTTAACTTTTGTATTAGAAAATGATAGTGAGACTGTGGCAAAATCTATTTCTAGTTTTTTCCCTGATACATCATTAAATGATTTAATTAAGGTAATTGATAGATATAAGGAAATAAAAGCATGGCCTAATTCCACTATTTTTAAAGAAGAATCATTTAATCACTTGCAAGATATTATGATAAATGCTAATGAATTAGATGAAAAAGTTCCATATGAGGATTTAATATATTTGAAATGAAAAAAATATTGAGTATTAAAAATCTAAGGAAAAAATATCATGATGATTTTGGAGAAACTCTTGCAATAGATAATATTAGTATGGATATTTATGAAAATGAATTTATCTCAATAGTTGGTACATCTGGTTGCGGTAAATCAAGTTTTTTATCAATTCTTGCAGGTATTGAGGAAAAAACTAGTGGAGAAATATGCTATTTAAAAGATAATTTAAAGATTGGATATATGCTTCAAAAAGATTCATTATTTCCATGGAGAACAATTTTAGATAATTGTTTAATTGGTCTTGAAATAGAAAAAAGTATTACAAAAGAAAATAAAGAGAAAGTAATTTCTCTTTTAGAAAAATATGGTTTAAAAGATTTTATATATAAATATCCTGATTCGCTTTCTGGTGGTATGAAACAAAGAGTTGCTTTAATAAGGACACTCGCAACTAATCCTGATATTTTACTATTAGATGAACCTTTATCAGCACTTGATTATCAAACTAGAGTTAAGTTATCTAATGAGCTATATACTATAATCAAAAATGAAGGGAAGACTGCAATTATGGTTACACATGACTTAGGTGAAGTTAAGTACTTTTTGAATAAATTATTCAACTACAATCCATGCATTGGGAAACCATCTAAATGTTGGTCTAAATCCATTCCATGGTGAATTGATATATTTACCATTTTCTACCATAGATGTTGAAGTTCCTCCATCTAGGTTTGCTGCATTTACTGCACCATACTTTTGCATTATATCTGCAACATCTTTATAGCTTGCCCCTTTTGAATGCTTTTGAAATCCATCAATTACTAAAAATAATACAATTCCATCTTCTCTTTGACCAATTACTGTTCTTGCACATTCAAAATATGATATATATTTTTCAAATTGATTTTTTCCATTAACAATTAAAAAAGGCCCCCAATCAACTGCGTCTCTGATTCCCATTTCAATTGCACTTTCTGTACTCATTCTTTTTAAAACAAGTTTGTTTTCTTTTGTGAAGCCAATTAATCCGCCTCCAAAATCTCCCCTTACATATGTTGAATCTAATTTACCATCAATAAAAACATCTCCATGTGGAATTCCTCCGTTACTATTCCAATCTGGATCATAAAATCCTCCTGCATTTATTGCTACTAACGCATTATTATTGTTTGCTATTGTAGCTAGTGTTTCACCATATGCACCTTCAAACGTACCAGCTCCGGAACTTTTTGCAAGTTTTACATGAGATGGATCATATATAACTGCAAGATATCCAGTATATTTAGATTTACTTGCAGAAGTATACCCTTCTATTTTTATTATTTTATATAGTTGATTTTCTTCTCTTTCCAATATTTCTTTTTCATATTTATTTTCATATAGATTATCATTATATTCAATGTTAAAATCAATTAGGTCTTCTTCTATTTTATCATTGTTATCAATATAATCATCTATTGTATATTTACTATAAATAGATTCAGCTATGTTATGGTGATTTATTGATCCGAGGCTGGTATTTATCAGCCAATTTTTAAATTCTTTATTAAAATAAACATAGTTTGTAATGAATCCAATTTCAACTATATAAAGTAGTATTAATATTAATAATTCTATTTTTTTTATGATATTATTTTTATTAAATATTCTATTTTGTTTAAGCATAATTCCGAATGATATGACGAATGATATTAGAGATATCAATATAATTATTAAAGTAATAGTTTTAAAAATAGAACTAGATTTCTCATAATTATTGAGAATTGCAATAAAAAAAGAAAATAATAGGGGAAGTAAAAAAAGATTTAATATCAATGTAAATTTATAAATATCTAATCTTTTCTTCATATTTCTCTCCTATCCTATTTTTTCTTTTAATATAATAATATTATTTTCAATTTTACTTTCATATAATGGTAGTTCTTTATTATTTATTTTTTTAGCATATACGTTATAACTTTTTATTACTTTGTTATATTCTTTTATCATTTCTATATAAGAATCTGCCATGTTTTTATAATTAGTTTTAAAGCTTTGACACTTTGAAATCATTGTTTTGTTGTTTAAATTGTATTTACAGTTATTAATTAATCTCTTTGAAGGTTCATTTATTTTTAAAATTTCTTCTTCAATCTTAATTATTTTTTGATTTATAATTGTATTTTTATTTGTAAACTCCTCAAGGTATATGTTAAGTGTTTTCGATACATCAACAATACTATTTTTTACATTTAAGATAGATTCTTTAAATATTTTATAATCTTCATTTACCTCACTTACTATTTTTTTACTTTTTCCTATATCGTCATAATAGTTTTTTATACTTGCAGAAACATTTTCAATACATATGATTGAAATTCCTGCTATTATGAATATGAAGCCTAAATGGATTATGCTGCTTTTTTTCATAATATCACCTAATATAATAATATATTTTGTATTCAAAATTGTAAATTAATTATACATCATTTTTTGTAAAATTTACACGTCGATTGTCATGTTTACATTTTATATTTTACTGTCTTGTTACATGCCGTGCAATGTAATGTAATATATTTGATTATTTTTCTTTTTTTTATTGAATAATACTTTTTTGTTCTTTTTATCATTTTGTAGCCACATTCGCATGTTATAGTATTATCTTTTTTTATAATATTATTAACTTTATTAAATATTTCATTTTCAATTATACTTTTGTGTTTTCCATCGATTTCAAAATAATTTTTTTTATTTACTCCATATCTTACTCTCCCTACATAGTTTGGATTTGTTAATATTATTTTAATATTTTTAGAATTCCAATTTTTATTGTTTTTTGTTTTTACATTGTATTTGTTTAAATATTTTGCTATTTTTGTGTATGTATACCCATCTAGGAATAAGTGAAATATTTTTCTTACAATATATTTTTCGAATTCATTTATGGTTTGGATTTTTTCACCTCTGTTTTTATTATATCCATAACTAATATTTTTACTTGCTATTGTATAACCTTCTTTAACCTTTCTTTCAAGTCCAAATTTTACTCTTTCAACAATACTTTCTCGTTCAAACTCAGCAAAAATACCTATTATTTTAATAAACATTCTTCCTGTTGGAGATAATGTATCTATTGATTCTGTTAATGAATTAAAAGCACAATTATATTTATTGAACATATCAACTAATTCAATTAAATCTTTTGTTGATCTCGTTAGTCTATCTATTTTATACACTAAGACATTTGTTATTTTTTTTTCCTTTACATCATTAAGTAATCTTATTAATTCTTTTCTATCTTTAATATTTTTTCCACTTATTCCTTCATCTTGATATATATCAAATATTTTCCAATCTTTTATCTTACAATAATCAGATAATTTTTCTATCTGTGCCCTTATTGAAAATCCGTGTAACACTTGTTCATCAGTCGAAACTCTAACATAAATACCAGTCATTTTTTCACCATTATATTTTATTATTTTTTTTGCATAATAGAACTTAGGTGAAGCTATTAGTATTTCTGATAAAATATATGTTTTTGCTAAAAGACCTGCTAAAATTAAAAGCATTCACTTAATTACCTATAAAGACAAAAAAACTCCACTTGAGAACAGGAATTCTAGTGAATTTACAAAATATTATTCTACTATTTGGAAGGAAATTGATATCAATGATGAGTGATGAACAATTAAGGTACTTAAAGAAGAAAAAGGAAAGAAAGAAAATTATTATTTTTTTTCAAATTATGATTATTGTCTTATTATTTTTATTATGGCAAGCACTTGCAGAATTTAATGTAATTAATACATTTCTTTTTTCATCTCCTAAAAATATTTTTAAAACTATAACTAGTTTTGATAAAAATGTTCTAATACGCCATATACTAGTTACTTTTAATGAAACGATGATTAGCTTTCTTATCGCATCAATTTTGGGTTTAATTATCTCATCTTTTCTTTGGTTTAATGAAATAGTAGCTAAAATATTTGATCCATATTTAACTATTATCAATTCTTTGCCCAAAGTTTCACTTGGTCCACTGATTATTATTTGGTGTGGTGCTGGTTTTAACTCAATTATATTTATGGCCCTAATGATATCATTATTCTTGAGTATAATTAATTTATATAATGCTTTTATATCTACAGATAGTTCATACATAACTCTTTTAAAAAGTTTTAATGCAAGTAAAAAGCAAATATTTTTTAAAGTTATACTACCTGCTAATAAAGTTAATATATTTAATACTTTTAAAATTAATATAAGTATGTCACTAATAGGTGTTATAATGGGAGAGTTGTTAGTATCAAAAGAAGGTTTAGGATATCTCATTATGTATGGTTCTCAAGTATTTAATATTAATTTAGTTATAACTAGTGTATTTATACTTGGAATCATGTCATATTTAATATATTTTGTCTTAATGAAAATTGAAAAAAAATTAAAACAATAAAAAATAACTATTAACATTTTGTTAATAGTTTTATTTTTATTTTTCAATGCAAGATATTATTAAGTAATTTTTTTTATCTTTAGGATTACAAGTAAATAAATATAGTTGCTTTTTGTTTTTGTCATTGTTAACAATAATATTTCCATCTTTGTCATCTAAATATATTTCATTAATTATATATGTATATATCTTGTTGTTATAAGTAATGAATATTTCATCACCTATTTTTAATTTGTCTAAATCCTTGAAATAAGCGTATTTTCCTATTCCTGAATGTGCCCCAATAATTATTAAACCATTTTTTGAATCAGGCATAGATGAGTTTTTTACTATAATTACATTTTTATCTATATTGTTTTCTTTACTATCTATGTTATAAATTTTATTTTTTATTCTTAACGATGGTATTTCCAAAGTCATTAATACTTTTTCCACTTCTTCTGTTTGTATTATTTTGTTCTCTTTAATATTTGGAACCGTGGTAGTATTTTTATACACAGAAAATGTTGAAAAAATGTAAAGAAAAATAGTCAATATTTTTTTAAACATGTAAGATGCTCCAAATAAGTCTAGCAATTAATCTAATAAATGTAAAAGAAGCATTTGGCACTTCCACTTTTATAGGAACCGGTGGTTCTTCTTTTGGTGGTTCTTCTTTTGGTGGTTCTTCTTTTGGTGGTTCTTCTTTTGGTGGCTCTTCAATTTTTAAATCATTTAGAATCATTTCTATGTATTCATTTGAACCATCAACTTCTATTATTTTATCTTCATCTTTTTCATATCCTTCAGTTGTTGTAATTTGTTTTAATAGATAGTTTCCATAAGGTAGAATTAGATTTATTTCTCCATTTTCATCAGTTGTAACAGTTTTGATCATTTCATTAAAGTCATCATATATTTCGAATGATATGCCTTGTTCATTTTTCATCTCATTATTTTCGTATTCTTCCTTAGTACCATATTTCTTGATAATTTTTATTTTACTTTTTATAACTTGATCTTCCAATGTTATATTCTCATCAAAATTATCCATATTAATTTCAACGAAATGTTTTTCATCATCTACCAAGTACCCAATTCCAGCATATTTTTCAACAATATAATATTTACCAAATCGTAAATTATCAAATGTTAAAGTACCATTTTCGATAAATTTTTCATCTATAAAATTATCATTATCATCAAATAAATTATATACAGTCCCATCAAGGCAAGCATTTCCTTGGGCTTTTGTTTCTTTTGTTTCTTTATCTACTTTTGTAATTGTTATTGTTCCACCTTTTACTCTAACATGTAAAGTATATCTTACAGGTTCAATATTTCCAGTTTTTATAACGTTTTGACTGGAACTGTGATAAAAATACATAACATTTTGTGAATATTTTGATGATGCTCTTTCTAATACTATTATCCCTTCTTTTTCTTTATTTTCTGGCCCAATTCTTAAATGGTCTTCCTCTATTGAAGAATTAAAATCACTTTTCACTATTTTATAGTTTTTTAGCACATTATTTCTATCATGAACAAATACTATTTCATCAAGTCCTAAAATAATTTCTTCATTTTCATCTATAAAGTTTGGTAATGTATAATGATTTTCTACTAATTCATTAAGCTCATTAATTTCTTTATTATATGGATTAATAACAGTTCTATCTGAAAGATTATTAATCCATTCAAACTTCAATGATGGATATAAAGTTCTCCAAATTACCATTTGAGTTATTGATATCCATTTTTTATCAGTATGATTTTCATATCCATATCCATAGTATGATAATAATTTTATTTTTTCCCAATTTTCTTCACTGATTCCGAATGATTCATTATAACTAATGCTTTCTTTATAAGCTGTATTATCAACTAAATCATCAAACGGCTGAATACAGTATGCTACTTCATTAGACTCTATATCTCTGATTACTTTTCCATACTTAAAATGATAAATTTTCCCATCGTACTTGTAATAAAAAATATCATCAAGATACTCACTACTTGCAAATCTTCTTTCCAATGCATTTACTTTTAATGCACTGAAAAGAATGAAAAATAAAAATATTATTAGCAAATTTCTTTTCATAAAACCCTCCTGTTATTTTTGCTACACTAATATCTTTATACATTTCTTCGAAATTCCCTAAAAAAAATGAAAAAAAGTTTATTTTTTTTCATTTTTTCATCAAAATAATCGAAATTTGATATTTTTTATTACCTTATAACTATTTAATTCTTTCATTAAACACTTTAAATCTATATTCACCATCAAAAATATCTTTATATTTATTTTTGTTTATTTTATTATATTTAACATTTGATTTATATAATGTATAAAACTTAATTCTTGTATCTCTAAATGCATCTATTGCATTATTAATTTTCTTACTATGAGCACTTTCTAACAAATTAGCAATTATTTATTTATTCTCATACTTATGATTTTTTATTTTAGTAATGTCATTATTATAATTCCAGTAACCAATTTGAAATTTTATTTCAACTAATTGCAACAACATTATTCTCTTTATCTTGAATTACTAAATCTGGTTGCCATCTATTTTTATTATCAGTTCCTTTAAATATGATATAAATAATGGAATTATCTAAGGAACAAATAATTTAATTAAATGTCTAAAACGAATCGCTTTTGGTTCTAAAAAATATGATCATTTTATTGCCAGAATATTTTTAATTAAAGGCATTATAAAAGAGTGATTCAAAAATCACTCTTCATAACAATTCATTTATCAAATCTTATTGTCTACCGACACTATTTGACAAAGAACCGCTTTTTGAAACATTGAAATAAGTATTTCCTATCTCTTTGTAAATTAGCGTCCCTTTAATTATGCAGGTTTATATGGTGTTTGTAGCCTACTTGTAGTCTACATAATAGGTTACTAATGTTCTTATTGATACCTTAGTAATTTTTTATATATTTTTTATTTTTTTAATTCAATTTATAAAATGCTCGCAATATCTTAATCTTCCGATTATCTTTTTAAATTAAATTCGTATATCTTATAAATTGATTGTGATATTTTACCACAATACAAATTATTAAAAATAAACTTAGTTAATCCATGTAAATTATTTTCTTCTTTCCTAATCAAATGTGTTGCTACATATTCTAAATTGTTATTTAATTGTAAAAAATCTTCAGGATTATCAATTCCATATTTTACCTCAGCATTCATTTGATTAACTGGATTCTTAATTTTAGAACTTTTAACTCCTTTTTTAGAGTATGCATCAAATAATAAATGAACATCTCCTAATTTATTATTTATTTGTGCAACTAATTCTTTTATTTCTTCTTCTGATAAATACATTGTTAATCCTTCAGCAACTAACATTATATTATCATTTGTTTTTATCTCTTCTAACCATTTATAATCTACTACTGAACTACCTATCATTTTATGTTTTGAATCTTCGTCATAAAACTTTTTTCTTATATCAATTACATTTTCATAATCTATATCATACCAAGTATCAAAGTTTTGATTTACTCTTAAACATCTTGAATCAAGTCCACAGCCTAAATGTATTATAGTTGAATTAGGATGTTCTTCAATATATTTATTACATAACTCATCGATTATTAATGCTCTAACGCTCATGTACATTGATAACCATTTTGATTGTTTTAACAAATTAAAATCATAGTCGATTTTAGATATTATTTCTACTGCTTTTGAATCATGTAAAAATAAATTATCTTTACTGATTATTGCTTTTCCCAATAAAGGAATAAAAAGAGTTTTGCTTTCATTATTCAATTCCATAGTCCACCTCAATACTTATATAAATGTTATACCACATGAATACGGATTCTCATCCGTTCTGTATATCTTAATCTTCCAATCTCTTTATTTTAATAATTTCTCAAAAGCATTTGCATTTAATATTGTATTTGAAACAAATTTTCCTTTATAAAAGTTTTCCCAATTATTAAATATACATGGTGCATTTTTTGCTTTCTCTAACGAATCTATTTTAATAAAGTTTAATTTGATACCTTTATCTTTAGCATAGTCAGATAATTCTTTAATTTCATATTCTACATAAGGACATTCATTAGAAT